>CAZSAC010000001.1:0-139883 GCA_964604875.1 uncultured Bacteroidaceae bacterium
CGGACGCACACCTGTTAAACTTCCGTATGGTAAATTTATATTTGTTATTTTGGACTAGGTTCTATACAATAATATCTTTCCAAAACGTTTAGACGTTTTTTTACGCTGTAAGCTGTCTCCAAAAATGTCGCAACTATCTTTTATCGTTATGCCGTTATAGGAAATTTTAACATAATATTTTCCGTCCAAAAAATTATCCTCAAAAATAAATTTTTCCGAGTTTTCGTTTATATCGATATAAGCGGAAAAAGAACGGACTGTTTCCATTAAATCATTTTCATACGGCGATAATATTTTAAAAGAAAAACTAATCAAAATTGCCCTCGCTGTCTAGTTTAATTTCGTTAAACTTTTTTTCATAAGCCAAAGTCGTACTTTCCCCGTGTCCCGGATATAAATTAAAATCATTTTTATAAGAAAAAAGCTTTTTAAAACTATCAACCAATTGATTAAAATCACCATCATAAAAATCCGTTCTTCCATAGCTCAGTTTAAACAATAAATCACCGCAAAAAATGCAGTTCTCATCCTCTATAACATAGCATACGCTGCCAGCCGAATGTCCCGGGGTATGCAAAACTTTTATATTTATCCCCGCAATATTTAACGAGTCACCGTCGTTTAGTAAAACGTCAGCTTTTGTGTATGGAAATTTTATACCGCACATAAGCGCTAAATTTTTGTGCGAGTATAGCTTTTCCGCATCTAAACTATGAATATATACCTTAACGCCCTTATCTTGATAATATTTTGCAAGCAAACAATGGTCAAAATGTCCGTGAGTTAAAAGCACGCCCAAAACGGAAATCCCCAATTTAGAAATTGCAATGTCAATTTTGTCTGCATCTCCGCCCGGGTCAATGATAAAGCCCGACGCGCCCCTATGGCATATATAGCAATTTGTCGCCAACTCACCGACTTCAATTTTTAATACTTCAAATTTTTCCATAGTTATTTTTCTAAAACAAGTGTTACAGGTCCGTCGTTTATAAGATTAATTTCCATATCTGCGCCAAAAACACCGCTTTGCGTATTTACCATTTCTGAGCATTTTTTAACAAAAAAATCATACAAAGGCTTGCTTACTTCACTTTTTGCCGATTGCGAAAAATCCGGACGGCGACCGCTTGACGACGTATTTCCGTATACTGTAAAATTTGATACAACTAAAACTTCGCCCGATATATCTAAAACGCTTAAATTTAGTTTTCCGAGTTCGTCCGAAAAAATCCTTAAATTCAAAATTTTATCTAATGCCAAGCTTAAAGACCGTTCAGTATCATCGTTTGAAAATGCGCACAGAACAAGCAACCCTTTTCCGATTTTTGAATAAGGTTTACCATTAATGCTTACGCAAGCTTCCTTTACACGTTGAATAACACACTTCATAACTAACGATGTATACTTATTATTGAGGGAATTGAGTGAAGTTTTTTTATAACGTCTTCCAATTCGTCTGTATTTTTTATTTCGATTGTAACCTGAATATCCGCTGTGCCGTCTGCGTTAACCTTTGCAAATGCGGCAGTTATCGGAAGCTTTTGATTGGAAATTAAAACTGTTATATCTGCCAGCACTCCGCTTTTATTTTCGCTTACAATTTTTAAAGTTGCCAAAAAGCCTTGATTGATTACGTCATCCCACTTAGCTTCAATCAAACGCTCCGGCTCCATATTTTTAACATTGGGGCAATCAACGCAGTGGACAGAGACGCCTCTGCCTCTTGAAACATAACCAACAATTTTGTCGCCCGGGACAGGATTGCAACAATGAGACAGTCTAACCAAAAAGTCGTCATATCCACGAATTAGTATGCCCGTTCCATTAGCTTTTTTCGACGTGGTACGGGATTTTATTTCCGCAACAGGGTTTTTTGACAATAAATCACGTTTAAAATAGTCAATCAGTTTGATTAATATCTGATTAGTCGAAAATCCACCATATCCAACTGCGGCGTATAAATCGTCTAAAGACGTCAAAGAGTACCTATTCATAACATTATCAAGCCACGTTGGACTGATTAATTCGCTTAAGTTATACCCTCTACGCTTCGCTTCACGCTCAAGCATTTCGTGTCCGCGTTTAATATTTTCTTCCTTCATCTCACGCTTAAAATACTGACGTATTTTAGAGCGCGCAGAAGCTGTTTTAATAAATTTAAGCCAGTCCCTACTTGGACCATGTGACGAATTTGAGGTCAAAATTTCAATAATGTCGCCGGTTTTTAAAACTGTATTCAGCGGAACAATTTTTTTATTTACCTTTGCGCCGATACACTTATTCCCGACTGCGCTATGTACGGCATAGGCAAAGTCCACCGGGGTTGAGCCGTCAGGTAAATTCATAACGTCTCCACGGGGCGTAAATACGTATACCTCTTCAGTAAATACATTTCCCGTGAGGCTTTCCATAAATTCGTGACTATCGCGAAATTCACCTTGCGTGTCTATAACTTCCCTCAGCCAGTTTATCTTATCATCTATAGCGGTTGAGGCAACTTTACCTTCTTTATATTTCCAATGCGCCGCAACGCCGTATTCGGCAATTTTGTGCATTTCATAAGTTCTAATTTGAATTTCAAAGGTTTCTTTAAATTTTGTTATAACCGTCGTATGCAAAGATTGATAATTATTTGGTTTGGGCATTGCTATATAGTCTTTAAACCGACCGGGTATAGGCATCCACATTGTATGAATAGTGCCTAAAACGGTATAACAATCCTTGACGTTTTCGACAATAACACGAACCGCCGTAATATCATATATTTGGTCAATGGTTTTTTCTTGTTTAATCATCTTTTTATAGATGCTATATAAGTGTTTTTGTCTACCATTAACTTCGCCCTCAATATGAAGTTCTTTGAGTTTTTCTTCAATTTCGGCGCAAATTTTATCAATAAAGCCTTTTCTTTCTGCTGATTTACTTTTTACAAACTCAGCTAAAGAAAAATAATCTTCAGGGAAAAGGTATCTCATTGATAAATCTTCCAACTCGCACTTAATATAGGATAAGCCCAATCGGCTGGCAAGCGGCGCATAGATATGCAAAGTTTCGTGTGATATTTCTTTTTGTCTATCAGGCTTGATAGCGTCGAGCGTACGCATGTTATGTAACCTATCGGCTAGTTTAACAATAATAACCCTATAATCTTTCGCCATTGCAAAAAACATTTTACGCAGGTTTTCCGCTTGTTCGTCTTCTTGCGAAACAAATTTAAGGCGGTCTAATTTTGTGACGCCTTCAACCAACCTTAAAACCTCATCGCCAAAATTATCTTTGATATCTTTTGCCGTTTTTGTGGTATCTTCCAAAACATCGTGCAAAAACCCGGCGACGATTGTGGGAATATCAACGTCTAAATCTATTAAAATATTTACGACTGCGCAAGGATGAATGAAATAAGGCTGTCCTGTTTTTCTTTTTTGACCATCGTGAGCCGCCTCGGCAAAATCATAGGCTTGTTTTAAAACCAAAAATTCCGCTTCGGTATACTTTTTTTTCATTTTTAATAACAATTCATTCATATGTTGCGCCTCAAGACTACTATATCGATTGTAGAAGATTGTATAAAGCAGAATCCCCTAAATTGTACTTAATATCAACTAAAAACTCCATATTTAAATTCTTTGATAACTTAATTATACCCAGTTCTAAAAAAATGTAAAACGAAGTAGCGAATTGGAAGAACCCTATTCCGTAATTATTTTCCAGTTTTTTTGCCATATCAAAAATTTCTGATATATTAAAACCAGCATTTTGACGCAAAAATTTATATACCAAAAAATATGTATCATCGGATTTACATCTAAATTTTTTAATGTTATCTATATTTTTATATTCTTCACCGCAATAGAAAATATTAGCTTTGGATTTTGATTGCAACCAACCGATATAATTTTCTGAAAATGGTTTGTCTAATAAAACAATATTTTGATATGCGCTAAAATCATAGCTTTTATCCATACACAATATTATTCGATTAAATGGATTTTGAGAAAGCCCTAAAGCAAAATTTGATAAAAGAAACTTTCCGTTATTTTTTGCATTATGGATAAAGTTTATAAACGTATCGCTCGAAAACGCCAAATATAAATTACCAAACAGACTGTCAGCCCCGTCTATGTGTCCGCTAAATTTTTTAATTTCAGCGGTTTGACAATAGTTTGGCAAAAGCGATTGTTTCAAATAACTAAAGGCGATTTTTTCTTCATCTATACACTTTACAGGATCAAAAGGAACATAATTTTTAACTATACCCTGCGTATAGTTGCGATTTTTAAAATTCATTTTTGAGAGCGTAAAGAAAAGATAGCTTGGAAAATCCATATTTTTTTTGTTATTTAGCATATTAAACCCTAATAATTCTAAATCTCCAATTTTAGATTTTAGATGCGGTTTATTGCCAATTTGCGTAAAAGTATATTTTTGATTTTCCAACATAAATATTGGTTTTGGGTTTCCGAACCCGGTAGGCTCCAACATATCTAACTCTTCCACAAAGCTAACTGAGCAGTCAGCCACGGAAATCGGAAGATCATATTCAATATGCGGATAAAAAAGATTATCGGGATAATTTTTTAAAACATAATCGTTTATTTCTCTAAAAAACTTATCAAAGTTTTCTTTTTTGATTGAAATGCCTGCCGCCGCTGAATGCCCTCCAAAGCTTTCAAAATAATTAGAAAAAACACTTAAACATTCAAATAAATTTATTTTTTTAATGCTTCTTGCCGAGCCACGCAAAATTTCGCCTTCTTCTTCGCAAAACAACACTACAGGTCTCCAAAACATTTCGGAAATTCTTGCGGCAACAATGCCCAGAACACAGCTATCCCAATTTTTATCGTATAAAATAATAAACCTATTTTTAACTAAATCATATTTTTTTAGTTTATCTAACACGCTTTTTGTGATTTGATCAGTAAGTTTTTGTCTGTTTTGATTATCAATTTCTGTACTGTCTACTACACTATTCATAAAGGTCTCGTCATCTGAAAGTAAATATTCTACAGTTTTTGTAGCGTCACCCATTCTGCCTGCCGCGTTTAAACGAGGGGCAAGTTTATACATTACATCGTGAGCCGTTAGGTTGGAAATATTCATTCTTTCCATAAAAATTTTTGAGGCTTTAGAAGTTTTTTTATTTAATTTATCTAATCCCAGTTTAGCAATAATTCTATTTTCGCCAATCAAAGGTACAATATCTGCAATTGTTGCAATAGCGGCGTAACAAATATAATCGTTGACAATTTGCCTTCCTCCTAATGCTTCAACAATTTTTAACGCAACGCCTGCGCCGCAGAATTGATTGAAAATATTTTCTTGTAGCTTTGGATTTACAACAATGCAATCAGGAACTTGTTCCCGTGGCTCGTGATGGTCCGTAACAATTACGTCAATACCTTTGCTTTTTATATATTCAACCTCATAAAAAGACGTAATTCCGCAATCAACGGTGATAAGTAAATCCGGATTAAAGCTTTCTATAACGCCGTCAATGGTTATATTATGTAAGCCGTAGCCGTCATCTTTTCTATTTGGAACATAATAATAAACAAATGGAATAAATTTTTTAAGATAGCTTTGAATTATGGTAACAGCGCATACGCCGTCGCAATCATAATCTCCATAGATTACAACGCGCTGATTTTTTTGAATAGCCTGCTCTATTCGAATTTTGGCGTCACGCATTCCGTTTATTAAAAAAGGGTCGGAAAGCATCTCCAATGTGGGATTAAAAAATTCACTGACAGATTTTTCGTCGCAATACCCCCTAATAGACAAAATTTCTGCAGTTTGTTTAGAAATATTAAATTTTTTGGATAAGGAATCAACAATTTCATAATTGGCTTTCCCACGTTGTATACATTCTACAGTCATATCTTTCTCCAAAAAAACTAAAAAACGCCCTCCGTTTAATCGGAGGGCATTGTGATAACTATTTTATGGCTTTATATTTGGCATACTTTCTCATACGGTATTTAATAAGCCCGTTATTGATAGCCGCCCACGTTGGAGCTGCTATAAACATTGACGAATAAGTGCCTGCGACTAAACCGAATAATATCGGCAACGTAAATTCTCTCATAGTCGGAACGCCTAATATTGCAAGGAAAATAACCATTATCATGGTCGTAATGCTTGTAAACATTGTACGATTGAAGGTTTTTATTATTGCGTCGTCCGCAACAAAGGCATAGTTGATACGTTTTGCGTCATAGGTTTTCTTTTGTTCTCTTACTCGGTCAAATACAACGATTGTATTGTTTATGGAGTAAGCAACAATGGTAACAATAGCGGCAATATAGGAACTGTTGATTTCGATTTGGAAAATAACAGTTAAAGCAAACATTATGATGATATCGTGAATCAACGCTATAACCGCTGAAATACCTGAGAACAACTCAAACCTTATGATAATGTAAACCATTATCAATATAATCGCTATGGATGCGGCAAGTATTGCGTCTTTTAAAAGCTCGGATGTAGCCGTTGCGCTTGTGCTGCGATAAGTTACAAAATAGGTGTTCGTTTCAGGATTGACATTATATAAAACATATATCTCGTCACAAATAGTTTGATTAACAATACGCATCAAATTGCTGTCATCAGTTACGTTTTTATATTTAATACGAATGGCGTTTGAGCCGCCCTGCGATATCCTTTGAACATAGCTGACATCAGGCGCGCCTACGTTGACAGTTTCGCCGTTATATTCAACCTTACGGCTGACTTCAATAGCTTTTGTCAGTTTGTTAACGTTTTCATTATATGCGTTGCCCAAGGCTTCATCGCCCAAATCAACGGTAATTTGTGTACCGCCTTCAAAGTCAAGGCCTATGTTTATACCTTCCTTAGCGCTACCTGCCGGCAGACCGATTGAAAGCATAACAACCAACGCAACTAAAATAACAACTATCGGTAAAATATACCATACTTGCCATCTGGAGGAAATTTTGAGACCGTATAATTTATCTAACATAATTATTTAGCCTCCTTTTTTAGATTATAAAGTTTAGGATTATTGCAACCGTCAAAGCCTGCCAAAGTATAAATTAAACCTCTTGTAACGATAAGCGATGTAAACATTGAAACAAGGATACTTATAAATAAAGTGATTGCAAACCCGACAACTGCTTGTCCGCCTAATATCCAAAGAACAACTGCGCCGATTAAAGTGGTGATATTAGCGTCGATAACGGTAACGGCGGCGCGTCTAAAGGCAACTGAAATAATACCGCCTTGACTGGTAATTTTCCCGTCTGCGCTTCTAGTGGGCTTAGAAAACAAATCGGGCTCGGCAATGCCGATATTGTTTTTAAATTCGTCCTTAATACGTTCAAAGATAACGATGTTTGCGTCAACCGCCATACCGATACCAAGCACGATACCCGCAATACCCGGCAACGTAAGCTGAACACCGAAAACAGCGCATAAAACCAATAAAAGCTCAACATAAATTATAAGAGCTATATCTGCCATCAAGCCTAGGTTTCGATAGACAACAAACATAAAGACTAAAACCAAAAACATACCTATAGCGCCGGCGATAAGGCTATTACGGATTGCGCTATCACCCAAAGTCGGGCTGACGATGTTAGGTTCTCTCGAAATTAAGTCAACGCCGAATGTGCCCGCTTGAAGCCTTGTTGCAAGCTCATAAGCGGCTTCATAGGAGTATCCGCCGTTTGATTGTTGAATGATTGCCCTGCCGTCGGAGATAACCGTGTTAACGTTAACGGTCATAAATTTTTCATTATTGATAAAGAATACAACTTGTCCGCCTTTATTTTCAGTAGTAGCGGTAGCAAACGCAGTGGTACCCTCTTTATTAAATTGAAGGGATACCGCATAACTGGACGGATAATCGGGGTCTTGCGTCAAACCAACGCTTTCAAGATGTTTTTTACCAATGATATAAACCTTTTCCTCAGTGCCTTCTTTACCGTTGGTAATCTTCAAAGAAGCGGGACGTCCGATTAAATCAAAAACGCGTTCAGGGTCATCAACGTTCGGGACTTCTACAGTCAAAGTAGGGTCGCCCGATAAGTCATATGACACAACTGCTTCGGTATAGTTTTTGCTGATAAGCAAAGCCTGCATACTGCTTACGACGCCGTCTAAGCTTGCCCTAAGAGTATCCTTGTCAATTTTATTGCCATCTTCATCGGTATCAACAACATCGAACACCGCAGAAACACCACCTGACAAATCAAGCCCTAATTTAATAGACTTAGCATAACCGTTATAGTCGTATAAGCCAATAGGGAACTCGACAAAAGCCAGCACAGCGGTAATAACGATTAGAACGCTTAATATAATAAAAATCGTTATAGATTTTTTCTTATTCACCAGAGTGCCTCCTAAATTAATAAAAAGTTACTAATTTATTATATATATATTTTTATACTTAGTCAAACAATAATTGGTAAAATGTGCAACAGAAGCGCCAAATTACCTTACATTGTCGTTTTTTTCTATTGCATAAATTGCCAAACTGTTTAGCAGACGTTTTCTCATCATATCGCAGCTTAACTCATAAGGTTTGTTTAAATCTTTATTGAAGTTATATGAGTTTGCAACACAGCCTCCGCTACAGTAGTATTTTGCGACGCAATCCTTACAGCTTTCTTTATGGTAAACATTGACTTTTTGAAAAAGCTTTTGGATAGACGTGTCAAATTCACCCGTCAAAACGTTGCCCATATAGTATTTTCCGTCACCGCCGACAAACTGATGACAAGGGAAAATATCCCCAACAGGGGTAACCGCAACGTATTCTTTCCCCGCGCCACACCCGTTAAGCCGTTTTTGAACGCAGGGGCCGTTATCCAAATCAATCATATAATGGAAAAAGTTAAACCATTTATCGCCCTTTCTCCGCTCAATATATTCGTTGGCAAGTATATCATACTGTTCAAAAATTTGGTTTAAGTCACTTTTTTTCAAAGCTAAGGGAGAGCTTTCGGGCAAAACCACAGGCTCAATCGAGATTTGGTCAAAGCCGCAGTCGCTTAAATGAAGGACGTCATTAGAAAAATCCACGTTGTTTGCCGTAAAAGTCCCGCGGATATAGTATTTACCATTTCCTCTAACTTTTTGAAACTTTTTTGCATTATTTACGGCAATTTCATAACTTCCTTTGTCGTTTCTTGTCAACCTAAGCTTATCGTGAATTTCCTTTCTTCCGTCAATGCTTATAACAACGTTGTCCATTTCTTTGTTTAAATATTCAATAGCGCTGTCGTTTAGAAGCACTCCGTTTGTGGTAAGTGTAAAGCTTAAATGCTTGCCAAGCTCCTGCGCGCGGGCTTTTCCGTAAGAAACAATTTCCTTGACAACGTCAAAGTTCATCAAAGGCTCCCCTCCGAAGAAATCAACTTCCAAATTTTTCCTTGCGCCGCTATGTGAAAAAAGAAAATCTAAAGCCGCTTTGCCAACCTCGAAAGACATATAATCACGTTTTGTATTATATGTGCCTTCTTTTGCAAAGCAGTAGCTACATTTTAAATTGCAATCGTGGCAAATGTGCAAGCACATTGCCTTAATATCCGGGCGTTCGGGCAAAATAACCTTGTTTTCCAAAGAGTTTAAAAAACCTTGCTTTTCCAACTCAAAAAATTCCGTTTCAATTTCTGAAATATCGTCAGCGGAAATTTTTTCAAAGTCAAGCTTTTCGTCAACAGAAAGCTTATCAAAGTTTTTTTTGAACACTAAAAAAGCAGCTTTGTCTACGTTATGCAGACTGCCGCTTTCAACATCCCAGATAAAATAATATGTTTTATCCTTGTGTTTAAAAGAAAATGCTTTTGTCATAATAAACGCATTGCAACCAAAACGGTTGCAAGCGAAACCTCGTGTGTGATTATTAGTTATTTAAATCTTTTTTAATTGTATTGATGCGCTCATCTTTCACACAGCTTTGATTGCCGACTGTGCAACTGGTTTTGCAAGCGGATTGGCAACTGGATTGACATTCGCCACAGCCTGTTTTGCCTTCTTTTTTTAAGCAAGCCTTTACAACGGTATTAATATGTTTCATAAAAAAGCCTCCAAACGAATTAGTTATGAAGATATTATATAATATTATCTAAATAATTTCAACCGATTTGTTTGTCTTTTTTAACATTTACGGCAATTACTCCCGCAATTAATCCGACAACTGCGCCAATAATCGCGTCTAATATCGTTAAAGCCGAGTCTTGAAAACCGCCGTCTATCGCCGCAAAAATAAGATACGCCAATAGTATGTATATCACGCCTGTCAAAAATCCCTTAACTATGCCCTGTTTGTTTTCCGAAAAACCAAGAACAGCGCCCAATAGTATTGCAACAATTCGGATACCGACGTTAACATACGACATAACCGCCGCAGACGCGCCGCTGAACTTTACGATAATGGCAAATAAAATCAAAAAAACAAATGTTGCCAATATGGAAATTAAAACCGCCTTTAAAATGTCCCAGAAAAAATTTTTAGTTACCTTAATCATATAAAAAGCCTCCGACATAATGTATGTCAGAGGCAAGTGTTGTATGCTTAAGTCAAAATTTATTAGATTTTTAAATCGTCGTCTTTTTTCTCAGCTTCCGTCTTGTCGCCGTCGATGCTAAGTTTGCTTGTATCCTCAGCAGATGTTGTATCAGCAGGCTTATTTACGCTGTCGACAATATATCCAACTGCGTTTCTGTCAATGGTAATAAGGGTTTGTGTATCCTCTGTGCCAACGTTGACTACAACTTGCTTGTTTTCAGAATCGATATATACAACTTTACCAATCATTCTGCCGATTGTCATAATTTTATCGCCAACGGATAAGTTATCCAACATTGACTGCATTTGTTTTTGGCGTTTCTTTTGTGGGATAATGGTCATAACCATCATAACGATAAAAAATCCACCAATTAATAATATAGGCAACCATTGATTGGTCTTGCTGCCTTCTGCTGCTGTTTCAGCTAATATACTATAAAACATTTTCATACTCCTTAAAGTTCAATTTCATTAATAATACACTAAAATACGATTATTTGCAATCGTTTTATACAAGTATTTCCATTATATAGAAAAATAGACTTATACGTTTTTATCGCCAAAATCCAATTTATCTTGCTCACGGCGAAATTCATAGTTTTCAAAAAACTTGTTTCTGAAGTCCAATAAGCTGTCCGTGCGGATTGCCTGTTTAATCTGCTCAACCAAGCGAGTTAAAAACCGTATATTATGAATTGAAAGCAATCTTCCGCCAAAAATTTCATCGGTATTTATTAAGTGGCGAATATACGCTCGGGAATAATTTCTGCAACAATAGCAATCGCAGCCCTCCTCAACGGGAGAAAAATCCTCTTTATATTTTGCGTTTCTTATGGTAATATCGCCATTGAACGTCATAGCGGTGCCGTTTCTGGCAATTCGTGTTGGCAATACGCAATCAAACATATCTATGCCACGGACTACACCCTCGACAATACAGTCTGCGCTACCAACGCCCATAAGATAGCGTGGCATATTTTTGGGATAATGCGGTTGAAGCGCCTCAAGCATTTCGTACATAATCGGCTTAGGTTCCCCCACGCTGAGTCCGCCGATTGCAATCCCGCATTTGGCGTAGGGTAAGGTGCGTTCCAAGCTTTCCAGCCTTAAATCTGCAAACATATTGCCTTGAACAATCGGGAAAAGCATTTGCTTTCCGCCAAAATCATATTTACTGCATCTATCAAGCCATCTTAAGGTACGCTCCAAAGCCTCTCGAGAACGATTATAATCGGTGCCTGCGGCGGTGCATTCATCAAACGCCATAACAATATCACTGCCAAGCTGACGTTGTATATCCATACTTTTTTCGGGCGAGATAAAATGTTTGCTTCCGTCTAAAAAGCTGTTGAAGGTTGCGCCCTCGTCGGTGATTTTGCGCATCGCCGATAAAGAAAAAATTTGGAAACCGCCACTATCCGTCAAAATTGGCTTATCCCAATTCATAAACTTATGCAGTCCGCCTGCTCTTTCAATTATATCAGAACCCGGTCTTAGGTATAAGTGGTAGGTGTTGCCTAAAATAATCTGCGCGCCACACGCTTTAACTTCTTCAGGAGAAAGCGATTTTACGCTTGCCATTGTGCCTACGGGCATAAAAACGGGAGTTTCAATTACACCGTGAGGCGTGGTCAATCTGCCGATTCGCGCGCCTGTCTGTTTACATTCGTGAAGAACCTCGTATTTAAAGTTGTCCATTATATCCTCTTATATTAGCATTGTTGCATCGCCGAAACTGAAAAATCTATACTTTTCAGCCACTGCGACATTATACATATTTAAAGTGTTTTCCAAGCCTGCAAAAGCCGATACGTACATTATCAAAGTGCTTTCGGGCAAGTGGAAGTTAGTAATCATACCTTTTAAGATTTTGAATTGATAACCGGGATATATAAAAATTTCGGTATTCCCGGCGCCTGCCTTGACAAAGCCTTTTTCATCGGCAACGGTTTCCAAAACCCGTCCCGAGGTAGTGCCGACAGCGATAACTCTCCGCCCTTCAGCCACGGCTTTATTTATTGCAGTTTCCGCCTCGGCGGAAATTTCATAATATTCACTATGCATTTTGTGGTCGGTTATTTCGTCGGCTTTTACCGGGCGAAAGGTCGATAATCCGATATGCAACAGAACCTCGCAAAACTCCACGCCTTTTTCTTTCAGGCTTTCAATAAGCTCGGGCGTAAAGTGTAAGCCTGCCGTGGGCGCCGCCGCGCTACCGTCAATTTTGCTGTAAACGGTTTGATAGCGCGTAGCGTCGTCAAGCTTTTCGTGAATATACGGCGGAAGCGGAACATTACCTACTTGCGCCAAAACGTCTTCAAAAACGCCTTCAAAGCTAAACCTAATCGTGCGGATTCCGCTGTCTCCGATAGCGATAACCTCTCCGCTAAGCTTGTCTGAAAACTTTAACACAACGCCTACCTTAGCTTTTCTTGCAGGTCTGGTTATACATTCCCAATCGGTATAATTCTTGCGGCGCAATAATAAAGCTTCAAATTTTGTAACGCTACCTTCTCTATAACCATAGAGTCTGGCAGGTATAACTCGGGTGTTGTTTATAACAAGTAAATCGCCTTTTTTCAAAAAATCGCCCACGTTATGAAATATCGTGTGCGTAAGCTCTCCCGTGTGTCTATCCATAACCAAAAGTCGGGCGCTGTCTCGTGGCTCGGCAGGCGTCTGCGCGATAAGCTCCTCAGGTAAATTATAAAAAAAGTCAGTCCTTTTCATCAGCTATTCTCGTCGTCCTTTCTTTCATATGCAGAAATTTGTTCCGCCTTCTCTTGTGAAATTTGCAAGCCTAAATGGTCGTATGCGCGCTTCAAAACAATCCTTCCTCGGGGAGTTCTTGCAATAAAGCCTAGCTTCATAAGATACGGCTCATATACGTCCTCTATGGTGACAGATTCCTCTCCGCTTGCGGCGGCCAGCGTATCCAACCCGACAGCGCCACCGTTAAATTTTGTTATAATCGTCTCTAAAATATTGCGGTCAACGTTGTCCAAGCCTAAATTATCAATTTCCATTTTTGTCAAAGCTTTCGACGCGGCTTCAAAATCTACAAGCGTTTTACCCTCGTACTCGGCAAAGTCCCTTACACGCTTCAAAAGCCTGTTTGCAATACGAGGCGTGCCACGACTGCGTTTGGCAATTTCCAAGGCTCCGTCGCTTGTTAAATCAATGTTTAAAAGCTTTGCCGAACGTAAAACTATACTAGACAGTTCTTGCGGAGAATACATCTCTAAACGGCACATAATGCCAAACCTATCCCTAAGCGGACTTGACAGCATCCCCGCCCTTGTGGTTGCGCCGATAAGCGTAAACGGTGGCAAAGGCAAGCGAACGCTTCTTGCGGACGGACCTTTTCCGATGACTAAATCCAAGGAAAAATCCTCCAGCGCAGGATATAAAATCTCCTCTATGTTATGGTTTAGGCGATGAATTTCGTCAATAAACAAAATGTCGTGTTCTCCAAGATTTGTCAATATAGCCGCCAAATCCCCTGCGCGTTCGATAGCGGGACCGCTTGTAACACGAATTTGACTGCCAAGCTCGTTGGAAATAATATGCGCTAAAGTTGTTTTACCAAGCCCGGGAGGGCCATATAGCAAAACGTGGTCCAATGCCTCGTTTCTGTTTTTAGCCGCAGAAATAAAAACCTTTAAATTTTCTTTAATTTTATTTTGTCCGACGTATTCATCCATAATTTTCGGACGTAAAGTGTTTTCAAAATCATCCGAAAGATTTTTTGTGCTAGAAATTAATCTTGAATCGTCATCATTTTCAAAAATGCTCATAAATTATCCTCGAAAATCCAAACTTCTTAAAGAAATCGTGATTAAATCTTCCAGTTTATCCGTCTTTTCAGCCGCCGCAACAACTGCTTTATATGCGTTTGATTTATCAATTCCAAGCGTTACTAAAGCAAAAACTGCGTCATTAATTAAGGCGTTAGACGAAATAGCTCCGCCGATAACCGAAACATCGGAAAAATCTTCGCTGTCAACCTGCTCTTTAAGCTCTAAAACAATGCGTTCTGCGGTTTTTTTGCCCAAACCTTTAATCTTAGATAATGTCTTCGTATCGCCTGTGACAATGGCAAGAATCAGCGAGTTTAAATCCAACCCTGATAAAACCTGTAACGCCATTTTTGGGCCAACGCCCGATATGGAAATCAGTTTTAAAAATAAGTTTTTCTCTTCAACTGAGGAAAACCCGTATAGCGCAAATAAATCTTCCTTAACCTGCAAATAAGTGTGTAGCTGCAAGTTTTTCCCAACAATACCTGCCTCAGACAACGTGTTTGAAGATACGTTGATTTCATATCCGATGCCGTTGTTTTCTAAAACTATTTGTCCCTCTTTGGCAGATACGACTCTACCCGAAATAAATGAATACATAATTTTCCTTGTTAAATCCTAAATGAACTGTTAAGTCGAGCGGTTTGTCCGCAAGTTAACGCCACTGCCAAAGCGTCTGCGGCGTCATCAGGTTTGGGAATTTCTTTTAAGCCCAAAAGCGTTTTTACCATATGCTGAATTTGATATTTATCCGCTCCGCCATAGCCTGTCATAGCTTGCTTTATTTGCATTGGCGTATATTCGTACAAATGCCCGCAGTTTTTAACCGCCGACAGCAATATAACCCCTCTGGCCTCGGCAACTGCAATACCCGTCGTTATGTTTTTTGTAAAAAACAGTTCCTCAACGGCGATAGCGTCGGGCTTAAAGGTTTCAATCAATTTGAGCATTCCTTTTTCAATCATTGCCAACCTAACGGGAAGCCCCTCCTCTTTGGGAGTATTGATTGCGCCGTAATCGACGAGCTTAAAATTTCCGCTTGTAACCTCGATTACGCCGTAACCTACTATAGCGTAGCCGGGGTCAATCCCTAATATAATCACTAGATAACCTCTATATAGTAATATATATGGTATCAAAAAAAAAGTCAACCACAATATAGGGTGGCTGACGTAAAAGTAAAAGTTAACCTAGCATTTTATCAATAATTTTGTCACGCATAAGCGTCAGTTCAGGGTTAGAAAGCTCTCTTTTAAGCTTATCAATCCCGATGTCCTCACTTAAAACTATTTCTGCCGGCTTGTTTGCAAGAAGATATATCCTATCAGACAAATGCAACGCCTCATAAATATCGTGCGTAACGAAAACAACCGTTCGTTTATCCTCTGTCCAAAGCTTCAAAAAAGTCTTTATAAGGCGGTTTTTAAGCGAAATATCCAACCCCTTAAACGCCTCGTCCATAAGCAAAATTTGGCTTGGATAGGCAAAAGCGCGCGCCATTGAAACCCGTTGCGCCATACCGCCGGAAAGCTCTTTTGGATACTTTTTTCTGCTTTCCCACATTTCTACAAGTGACAAAAACTTTTCTATAATTTCATATCTTTGATGTTTATTTGGGTAAATTGAGCATAAAGCAAAATCCATATTGTCAAAAACTGTCATTGTATCTATAAGGCGAGGCTCTTGAAAAATATAAGAAATATTTTTGAGGTTTGTTAAACATTCACCCTCAAAGTTTGTCAGGTTGGCAATAATATTCAACAGCGTAGTTTTACCACTTCCACTGCTGCCCAAAATACAACTTATTTTGTTTGTCTCAAGCGACAAATTAAAGTTTTCAAAAATTGTTTCATCGTCAAATTGTTTGGTTATATTTTTTAATTCTAAGCTCATATTACCACCTTACACAAAGCCTTTTTATCAGCGAAACAACGCCTTCAAGAATATAGCTTAAAGCTACCGCAGCAACTGACCAAGCCAATAAATCTGCGGTATCCAAATAAATTTTGGAAAGCTGCATACTGTTGCCCATACTTTTTGCCGTTTGCGCCAAAACCTCCGCCGCAATAATGACCTTGACGCTCAACGATATGTTGCTTTTTGCGCTGGAAAACAAGGTCGGCGCTATATATGGAATATATAATTTTTTAACCACAACCCGCTTAGGTACATTATAAACCTTAGCCATATTTAAAAGTCTGTCGTCTACATTTATCAACGCTTCATAAACCGCAGTATAGCACATCGGAAAGACAATCAAAAAGCCAATAAGCAACGGACTGGTTTCAGATTTTAACCAAATAATCGCAAGCAAAATTATACTCATAGTCGGCGTTGCCCTTAAAATTGTAATAATAGGTTCAAGCAGTCTGTGCAAAACTTTTGAGCCTGCGCTTAAAACGGCAAAAATAATGGCAAATACATATGACAGCAAAAAGCTTATTAAAGTTCTCCAAAGCGTTCCGCCTATCGCCTGCCAAAATGATACATTAGATAATAATGAAACAAAATTTTTAAAGGTGACAATCGGCGAAGGCAAAATCATCTCGATGCCAACGCAAGCCGAGACGATTGCCCAAACCGCCACAAACCCCGTTAAGGACAAAAGCGGATAGATAATATTTTCATATTTTTTTAAACTTTTTTTAAGCTCCATAATAGAAATTGTTGTCGGGCATTTTTTCTCCTATAGTTTTAGGATTCATCTCATACAAAACCTTTAAATATGCGTCAATAAAAACCTTTGCGTCAACCGCTGTTGTAGCGCTTATATTGCATCGGTTTACGATTGCTTGAGAAAAGTTTATTGACAAAGCGCTACCGTTATTTTTCAAAATCTCGGATAATTCTGACGAATTTGTCTTAATCCAGTCGTTATTTTGTGATACAAGCGTTAAAAGCTCGGATACGATGTTAGGATATTTTTCCGCCAAACTGCGTTTAATCACCAACGACGCTTGAGGAATGCCGTCTGTGGTGTTTGTCGCAGTATTCCATAATTGTTGAATGTCAAACAAAACTTGCGTTTGAGCGGCAACCGTTGATTGTGTAACAGCGGGCTCGCCTAAAATGCCGAATTTCGCCGTTTTATTTTTAAGCAGGGGAATCAACTCGCTTCCGCTGGAAACATAGTGTAACGCAACCTTGCCCTCAACAGGCGTTTGGCTTTCTACATATTCGATTTTGTTTTTCGATAAAATATATTTAAAGGTTAAGTCGGGTGTTGCGCCTCTACCTATATTATATACTACCTCGCCTACCAAATCATTAAGGGAATTGGCCGGTTGAGTTCCAACCATATACAAAAGCCCCTTAACATTTACCGAAACTAAAACAATATCCGCGCCTTTATTATATAAAGTAGCCGCAAGATTTGTTGGTATAATTGCCGCGTCAGCCTCTTTATTTGCAAACTTAGCAGATATTTCCGACGCTCCGTTTACAATTTCGTAGGTAGTGTTAATTCCGTCTACTTGCGGTTTTTCTTTCATAAGTTTTGCCATAGCCAATGACGGCGCGCCGTCGGGCATAACAATATTTATTTTGCTGGGTTTTTCTTCATTTTGATTGTTGCACGCAGATAATGCAAAAACCCCAAAGGATAATACTATAATCATATAAAAAGCTACTAAATATTTTTTCATTTTACACCTCTATTTTATGTCAACTGAATTTAATGCGGATTTTACGCTTAAACCCTCAAGCTTACCAAGTTTTCCTGTCAACGCAGAAATTTGTTCCAAGCTCCCCTTTACAATTAGGCTTATAGCCGAAATTCCGCTTTCCTTATCGGGGACGCCCATTCTGCCTAAAATAATATCGCCATATTCGCTTAGTAACGCTTGAACGTCTAAAACGATATTTCGATTTTCAATTACAATTCCTATTGTGCCAATTCGTTTCATATCTATCTCCTATTTTGCGCATAAAAAAACTTCTCATATCGAGAAGTTGAATAAAACCACAGCAAAACCCGCATATACGGGTGTGATATTTTCAACTTACTCTCCGAAAACTCATCGATTCAGTTTATTTTCTATAATTCTAGCACTTTGTTAAAAGTTTGTCAATTATTTTTATATTAAAATTGAACGCTCAGTTTCGGTGTCCATCAACAAGAAACTATCGCTAGGCTCGTATTCGCCAACCAAAACCTCAAGCCCTATATATGACGTATCAATCAATCTGTTTTTATAGGACAAGTCTAAAAATATTTCCCTATCGGATAGTTTTAGCTTTAGTCCGTCGTCATAAGCAAGCAATTTTGCAAATTCAAATATTGTTTGCTTTTGTGTACAAAGCTCTGCCACACGCACCGAGGTTGGATTTTTTATGATTTCATCAGGCGCGCCGTATTGCTCGATTATCCCTCCGTATAGAATACAGACCTTCTCACCTAAAAGACAGGCTTCCGAAAAGCTTGAAGTGGCAAAAATTTTTAGTCCGTCAATTTGAGAAAATATCTCGCTCAGTTTCTTTTGACACTCAACTCTTTTAGAATATTCCAAATTTTTAAAAGGGTCGTCAAAAAGATATAGCTTTCTTTCAACAAGCTTTATCCTTGCCAACGCAATATAGGGATATAAAGCTTTAGATAAATTTTTAATTTTTAAATTTAAAACGTCTTGTAAGCCAAACTCTATTATTACGCTTTCTAACCTTTCTTCTATATTTTTCGGAGAATTATTGCGGATTTTTAACGGAAATGCAAGGTTTTCGTATACGGTTTTGTTTTTAAATAAGCAAAAATCCTCTAAGACTGCAAAACGATTTTCGTCTTTGGTAGAGGATTTATTTAAAATTTCTCCGTCAAGCAATAACTCGCCCGAATATTCGCATAAGCCTGCCAGACATTTAATTAATGTGGTTTTTCCATCAAAATCTGCGCCAAAAATTGCTAAGGTATCACCTGCAAACTCCAGATTAAACTGCCTAATAGCGTGCGCTCCGCCCTTATATGAAACGCAAACATTTTTTGCGCAAAAGTCACTCATTATAAATTATCCAAAGGCTGAGTGTAACCGGCAATAAAGTTGTCTAAAAAGAATTTTATTTCGGGCACATTTGACTCAGCTAAGCTTTTTTTTATGGTCGCTTTTGCAATAGAAAATTCGTTATTTCCGCAAGCAAGCTCCTCAAGGCATTTAATATAAGCGGATAATCTATCCGCCGCTTTGACAAGCTCCTTTACTTGTGGGTCGTCACAGTAAAACATTTGGTTATAGTGCGGTTTCAAGTACGACGGCAACATAGAAATCAATTTCTTTTCCGCCAAGACCTCCATATCCTTATAGGCTTCTTTGATTTTGGGGTTATTATATTTAATCGGAGTTGGCATATCGCCCGTCAACACTTCAGACGCGTCGTGATATAACGCAACAGTAGCAACTCTTTCCGCGTCGACGGAACCGCCAAATTTTTCATTTCGAATTATAGCAAGCGCGTGCGCAATTATGGATACTTGCGCAGCGTGCTCTAATAAATTTTCATCAACAGTATTACGCATCAAGCTCCAGCGTTTGATGTGTTTCATTCTATCGATAAGCGCAAAAAAATTACTCATTATTCAAAAAATCCTTTATTTTTTGTACGACATCTAAAAATTAGATTATAAATTTGTCATTTTTTTCGGGCATAGCCAGAAGCTCTTTCTTTTTTTCTTCATAGCCTGCTCTGTCAAACAAAGCGTAAGTTGCATTTTTCCCTTCTTCAACGCCGGGTTGATTAAATGCGTCGATGTTCAGCATTGCGCCGGCATATGCGGTTTGAAGTTGGAAAAACATTAAAAGCTGACCGATTGTAAACGCGTTTACCTCGGGAAGAATAATTGTGTTATTTAATCTACCTGCTTTCAGTAGCGCATACTCGGTGGCGACACGCTCGGTGTTGAGCAGTTTTCCCATTGTGGCGCCACACAAAAAGTTAACATTGGGATAATCTTCAGCGCCATCGGGAATTAAAAGTTCGCTTCTGAAGCTTTCTACGGCGATAAACGTAATCACCTTATCAAACGGACCTTCTGTATAGAGTTGAACTTGGCTATGTTGGTCGGTTACCCCTAAAGACTTAACGGGGGTTTGCCCGACGTTAACCTGTCTGCCTTTTTTGTCAACCGCTTTGCCCAGGCTTTCAGCCCAAAGCTGGCAATACCAATCGGCAATATATTTTAAGCTGTCCGCATAAGGCATCATAACCGAGATGTTTACGCCTTTTTCCATTGCCATATGCTGCAAATTTGCCGCCATTAACGCTGGGTTTTTGCGTAGATTTGGTTTGGAACATATTTTATCCATAAAAGCTGCGCCGTCAAGCAAGCCTTTTATGTCGATTTTCAATACTGCTGCGGGGAGCAAACCAACGGGGCATAGCTCTGAAAAACGTCCGCCAACTCCATCGGGGATATAAAAGGTTTTATAGCCTTCTGCTTTGGCAATTTTAATCAAATTTCCGCTGTTTTGAGAAGTGGTTGCAATGATGTTATCCTTATATTTATCGCCTAATTTTTCTTTCAAAATATCGGTTATAATTAAATATTGGCTCATCGTTTCGCTGGTTGCGCCACTTTTTGTAACAACGTTAAACATAGTTTTTTCAACGTCAATTACGTCAAACAAAGCGTTCATACGTTCAGGGTCGATGTTGTCTTCAACATAAAACTTAGGCGCTTTTCTAACCTTTTTGGGCAAATCGTTATAATGTAAATGACAAAGCGCATTAAAAACCGCGATCGGTCCCAACGCAGAACCGCCGATTCCCAATACCACAAAATAATCAAACTTCTTTCGAATATCCTTTGCCGTGGCTAAAATATCGGCTACAATTTCATTTTGATTGTAAGGTAGCTCCGTCCAACCAAGCCAGCCCTTGCCTCTGTTTTCAACAACGTCGTTAAAGGCTTTTTCGCATTTTTCTTTTTCAGAGAAAATTTTGTGCTCCGAAAAACCTTCGTTTCCGATATACGAATCAAGCATATTATTGTAGTCAAATTTAATTCTGTTTTCGATTTTGTTATAAGCCATAGTAAACCTCTTTCTAAATTTTTGATAAAATATTTTGTAAATACTCTAAACTTCTATGAAGCTCATCGTAATTATTATAGTTTTTGCTGTAAAGCTCAAGCATCATATTGCCGTCATAGCCAAAATCTTTTAAAGCTTTAAACAACCGTTCAAAATCCACAATACCCTTGCCGGGAACGCAGATATTACCACCTTCATCAAAGTCGGAAATATGAACGTTGTTTAGTCTGTCCGCCATCACAGGCAAAAAATCCGAGTAGGTCAAGCCCGACTGCATCGCCTGTTTAATGTCAAGCGTACAGAAAATATCCGGGCATCTTTTTTTTAATTCCACAAAAAAGCTTGGCGCATTAAAGTATGCCCAATGTACGTTTTCGTAACTCAAATTTAAGCCAAAGCCTTCAACAAGTTGCGCAAGATTGTTCACTTTTTCGCCAAAGTCGTCAAAATTTATGTTATACGGAATTTTTCTTAGCATTGTCGGGCCGTGGAAAGTATAGGATTTCGCGCCGATAGCTTTGGCGTTGCTTAAAAACATATTTAAAATTGAAAATGCGTCGTTTCTTGTGCGCTCCGCCATATTGAAAAGCATAGGCTCAAAATGAGTAGTCAATGAGTGAACAGAAAATATTTCCAAATTGTTTTTACGGCTATTGATTAAATCGGCAAAATCAGGTTGATATTCCGAAAAAGTGGTCATAAAGACTTCGCACACAGAAATATCCATACCTTGAATAAGTTTAAAGGTATCCTCCGTGACTTCTTTTCCAAAAAAAGTTGCTGTGCTCAATCCAATTTTCATATAGATTATTATATAGTATACGCATTTTTAAAACAAGAAAAATGCGCCGTTTTTGAAAGAAAATTTTTGTTTGCTATTGAAATCCTTTAAGGTTTAGCGTATAATAAAAATAGAAAACAAAATATGTTTTCATAATTTAACAGGAGGCAAGTTTTATGCGCATTGAAATTATTGGAAGAAACTATTCTCCATCAGAGAAACTCAGAAGTGTTATTGAAAAAAAATCAGAAAAACTAAATCGATATTTCGATAATGACGGCAAGCCGGAATCCAAACTATCCAGTTATTTTGAAAAAGAGGACGCCTTTACAAAGTTTGTATGCACAAAAGACAACAACAAAGAAAGATATACTCTTGAAGCTACCCTTCGTTTTGGCGACAGAATTTTGCGTGTTGAAGAATCGTCGGATAATCCTTACGAAAGCGTTGATGTGATAATACCCAAATTGGAACGTCAAATACGCAAGTTACGCACGAAGGTTGAAAAGAGAATTAAGTCCTCGTCGGCAGACACAAATCTAGAGACAGACGAAATGCCCTTGACGCCTTTAAAAGCCGTACGCACAAAGAAGTTTGAGCTGAAGCCTCTTTCGGTTGAAGCCGCCATTGATGAATTGGGTTATTTGGATCACGATTTTTTCATCTATCTAAACGCAGAAACGGGCAAGGTAAACGTTGTATATAAACGCACAAAAGGCGACGTTGGCGTAATCGAATGTGACTATTAAAAGCATAAACGGCAAGAAACCCTTGCCGTTTGTTTTATAAATTTTATACAAAAACGGCAATTATTTTTAACGTAATTGCCGTTTTTATTGCTATTTTACAAAATTTATTCGTTAATCTGCTTTTTTAAAGCAAAGAGCATTGTTTTCAAAAGTTATATCCACCTTATCACCTATAGCAATACTGCCTTTTAAAATTTCTTCGGATAGTTTGTCTTCAACCTCTCTTTGAATTGTACGTCTTAAAGGTCTTGCGCCATATTCTTTGTCATACCCTTTGTTGACTAAAAACTCCTTAGCTTCTTCGGAAATTGAAATTTTTATATTCCGCTCCTCAAGCCGTTTTTCCAAAGATTTTATCATAATATTGGCAATTTTTTCTATATCGGCTTTTTCCAACGGCGCAAAGACGACAATTTCATCAATACGGTTGATAAACTCGGGCTTCATAACTTGCTTCAAAGCTTCAATTTGGCGGTCTCTTAAATCGTCATAGCTGTCTCCGTCGGCAAAGCCCAGACGTCTGGTTTTGCTGATTTCGTTTGCGCCAACGTTTGACGTCATTATAACCACGGTATTTTTAAAGCTGATGGTTCTCCCGTGAGAATCCGTCAATCTACCGTCCTCCAAAATCTGCAAAAGCATATTAAATACGTCGGGGTGCGCTTTTTCGATTTCGTCAAACAGCACAACAGAGTACGGTTTACGTCTAACCTTTTCGGTAAGCTGTCCGCCCTCCTCAAAGCCGACATAGCCGGGCGCGGAGCCTATAAGCTTGCTGACGTTAGCCTTATCCATATATTCGCTCATATCCACGCGTATCATAAGGTTTTCATCGCCGAACATTGCTTCGGCAAGCGCTTTGGAAAGCTCGGTTTTACCTACGCCGGTAGGCCCTAAGAAAATAAACGAACCGATTGGGCGTCTTGGGTCTGAAATACCTGCTCTGGCGCGCTTAATCGCCCTAGCAACCGCTGAAACGGCGTCGTTTTGCCCAATAACTCTTTGATGTAAGGTGTCTTCCAACCGCAACAAGCGTGAGCTTTCGTCCTCAGTAAGCTTTGCAACAGGGATAGACGTCCAGTTGGATACTATTTCCGCAACGTCCTCCTCGCCGATTGACAATCGTGTTTCAAGCTTCTTTTTGTCATAGCTGTCTTTGCCTTCTTTGACCAATTTTTCAAGCTTTACGCACTCTTGGTCAAGTTCTTTCGCTTTGTCAAAGTTTTTGTTGGTGACAGCTTCTTTAATATCATATTGCAGAGATTTTATTTTTGCCTCGGCGTCTTTTATATCCTTTGGCATTGAAAATGCAAAAATACGCTTTCTGCTTGCAGCCTCGTCAATAAGGTCGATGGCTTTATCCGGCAAAAATCTATCGGTTATATAGCGGTCGGACATATGCGCTGCTGCTTCAATTGCCTCATCGGTGATTGTAACCTTATGGTGCGCTTCATATTTATCCCTTAAGCCTTTTAAAATTAGGATAGAATCCTCAACGGTTGGCTGGTCTACAACGATAGGCTGGAATCTGCGCTCCAAAGCGGCGTCTTTTTCAATATACTTTCTATATTCGTCTATAGTAGTTGCGCCAACGGTTTGAATTTCGCCTCGGGCAAGCATAGGCTTTAAAATGTTTGCCGCATCAACCGCGCCCTCTGCTCCGCCTGCGTTTACAATGGTATGGATTTCGTCAATAAATAAAATTATATCGCCTGCTTTTTTAACGGCGTCCAACGCATTTTTAAATCTTTCTTCAAACTCGCCACGATATTTTGTGCCGGCAACGATACCTGCCATATCAAGCATAAAAACTTTTTTTCCTTTGAGCGCGTCGGGAACCTTATCTAAAACTATGGCTTGCGCCAAACCTTCGACAATGGCGGATTTACCCACGCCCGGCTCGCCAATTAAAACGGGATTGTTTTTTGTGCGTCGGCAAAGAATTTGAATTATGCGTTCGATTTCCTTTTCTCTGCCGATTACGGGGTCAAGCTTATTCTCTTTGGCGCGCTTAGTCATATCGATGCCAAAACCGTCGATTTCTTTGGCAATTTGGCTATTTTCATTTCTATTTGACTGTTTACCGTTTTGCTGGATATTGCCTCCGCCGAATTTTTTGCTGATTTCATCCATTGCGCGGTTCAAACCGTCAAAATCGTCGCTGCTATAGGTAATTTCGATATATTCGTTTGGCTCGTCGTCTTCAGAACTATCGTCGCGTTGCCTTGATAAAACTTTCAATAAGTCGTTTTTTAGCGACGAAATGCTGTCCGCCGAATTTGACAAAATGGCATAGGCAACGCTGTCTTCTTCATTTATAATTGCGGCAAGCACGTGTTCCGTTCCAACAATGCTCTGCCTGCATTCTGCGGCGTAAACTTGTGAATTTTGTAAAATTCGTTTAGTTCGACTGCTGTAAAAAGGTTCAGTCATAAGATTAACCGTATGAAAATGTCCTTGAATTTTTTGTAAGCTAACGCCGTGGTCTTGTAAAAGCGTATTTGCAATCGACCCTTTCACGCAAACAAGACCGGCAAGCAAATGCTCACTTCCGATTTCTCCGCCTGTTTGCAAAGCAACATTATAAGCCTCTTTTTTAACTAATGCTACGTTTCTGCTATCTTGTAACATCTATAAATCTCCTTATTTCAATTTATTTATAGTCTTTCTAACAAATTCCGCTCTGACAATATCCCGTTGCGCAGCGGAAAGCTCGATTCCGCCTGCCTGCATACACAAATTTGCGGGCTGAGCTTGAATTATCATATCATCAAGTAATTCCAAGTTTTTAAATTCGATTACATTCATCGCTATCCCAAATTTCAATATTGCAATCAGTTCCATAAACTCACTACTTGGCAAGCATCTGGCGTTAAACAAAATTCCAAACGCCCTAAAAACTTCATCTTCAAATTTGATTTTCTTTTCGCTGTAAATTTGTTTCCGCAAGCCCTGTTCCGCAGCGCATAATTCAAAAACAATTTGCTCAACATTGTCTAAAATGTTATGTTCCGTCAGTCCAATAGTAACGGCATTTGAAACTTGATACATACAACCTTCAGGTTTTGAACGCTCACCATAAACTCCCCTAACCGCCATATTTTTTGAGGCGGCATAGTTTATGTATTTTGATATAGAATCCGTCAACGTCATCGCCGGCAAAAACAGCATCGCAGACGCGCGCATCCCCGTTCCTATATTAGTTAAACAAGCGGTCAAAAAGCCTAAGTCGCTGTTATATGCGATTGGCATTTCATAAGCCAATGCGTTATCGTATTCATTTATGATATTATAGCACTCTCGCAGTTGAAGCCCTTTTTTGATACATTGCGCGCGGATATGGTCTTCCTCGTTCACCATAACCGATATGCTTTCGTCTTTGCTTAAAATCAAAGCGCCCGTTTTTGGACGATTAATCAAGTCTAAACTTATTAAGTGTCTTTCAACCAAAGACAGCCTTTCAATATGGTTTACGTCGCTCATACGCAAGAGGTCGTATTCAAAAGTATTTTCCGCCGCTTTTTCCGCTTTATTAATAATAATATTGCAAGCGTTAACGTCATTCAATTTTTGCGGAAACGGAATACCCTTAAAATTTCTTGCAAGCCTGACTCTTGAGGATACAACTATATTATCTGTTACTGCCATTTTCTTCATCCTCGCTTAAATAATCATTATAAAGTTCCTCTTCGTCCGAGTATCTGCCTTCTTCCCTTGCCAAAAAAAGTTGCTCCTCCATACTTTCACGGTCGGATAATTCAATTTTTTTGGAAGCGGGCGCTTTTGGCAAGCGTTTTCCGATATGTTTTTTGGTATGATGCATCGCATATATCTTTTCCAACGTGTCTACCAAAAATACCTTATAGCAATCGCTACACCCTAAATAAGGAGAATTAGAAATTTCTTCCAAGGTTGTACCGCAGGTTTTACATACTGTCTGTTGAGCGGGCGATTGAAAGTTCTGCGGTAAAACGCCGTATCGTTGTTCATTTAGGCATTGCTCACAAAGATGAACTTCATACCTCGCGCCGTTTAGCATAAGTTTTTGATGATAGCTTGCAGGACGTTTCCCGCATATATCGCATAATCTAACTTTTATATAGTCTGACATATTTACCTCTTTAAAAGATGAATAATGGTTTCTCTTAAAATATTGCTTCTGATTGCGTCCGCCAAGTTGGACGGCGTTGCCAAAGCCCTATCCGACGTAATGTTTTCCAAAAGCTCCGCTTCGGCAACCTCCAAAATCATAGATTGCTTCATACATTCGGTAATTTGTAAAAAACGGGTATATGAAATAGGCTCTTTAGTTTGCTCTAATAAACCGTATAAATAAGGTTCTCTCTCTACGGCAAGCTTTTCTATCCGAATAAAACCGCCACCGCCACGTTGGCTTTCCACTTGAAAACCTTTGTCCAACGTAAAACGAGTTTGTAAGACATAATTGATTTGGGACGGCGCGCAATGAAAATACGTCGCAAGCTCATTACGACTGATTTCGGCGCTATCGCCTTCCCCGAATATATCCAAAATAAATTGTTCAATTATATCGCTTATTTTCATAATTTATTAAATTTGACTTTCTTTGACTATTATACACCTTCCGTATTTTAATTGCAATAGTTTTTTAAAATTTCTATACATTTTAAAATTTTTGATATATGACAGACGTATTTAGTTTTTTTCGGGCAAAATTATGTTAGAATATAGGTAGATTATTATGGAACGGATTATTTTACATTGTGATTTAAACAATTTTTACGCCTCGGTAGAGTGTTTACTACATCCCGAGTTTCAAGGCAAGCCTATTGCCGTCTGTGGTGATCCCAAAAAACGGCACGGTATTGTGCTTGCAAAAAGTCAACCGGCAAAACTATGCGGCGTAAAAACAGGCGACACCGTATGGCAAGCGCGCCAGAAATGTCCCGATATAATTTTTACTTTGCCCACTTTTGAAGAATACGTTAAGTATAGCCAAATTGTTTTTAATATTTATACTGAATATACCGACAGAGTTGAAAGCTTCGGTATGGACGAATGTTGGCTTGACGTCACCGAAAGCAAAAAACTATTAGGGAACGGCGTAGAAATTGCTAATTCCATTCGTGAGCGAGTAAAACAACAAACGGGATTAACCATATCTGTTGGCGTCTCTTTTACAAAAGTTTTTGCAAAATTGGGAAGTGATTTAAAAAAGCCCGACGCCACAACGGAAATCTCGCGGGAAAACTATAAAAAGGTTGCTTGGGAGCTTCCATTGTCGGATATGCTTATGATAGGCAAAAGCAGCAACAATCGATTGGAAAAATTTAATATAAAAACCATTGGCGACCTTGCCAAAACAGACAGGGTTTTTCTTAGAAAGCATTTTGGGATTGTTGCCGATAAACTGATTGACAATGCGCAAGGAATAGATAATGAAGAAGTAAAACTATACTATGACGTTCATATTCCCAAAAGCGTCGGACACGGCACAACGACGACGCAGGACATCACAAATTTGGATTCCGCAAAGATAGTAATTTACGCATTATCGGAAATGGTTGCTATGCGACTGCGCCGCTATGGATTGCTTGCAGGTGGAGTATCTATTGGGCTTAGAGACTCAAACTTAATTTCTATCACACGACAAACGACGCTAACAACGCCCACAAACAACGCAAAAGAAATTGCCGAAAACGCAACAAATTTATTGAAAGAAAACTATGATTTTAGCTTACCCTTACGCACCATAAGCGTATATACGCAAAAATTGTCCGGCTCAACGGACAATTTACAGCTTACCTTTTTCGACGAAACAAATAACCGTGAAAACCGACTTGAAGAAAGCGTGGATAAAATTCGAAAAAAATATGGCTATAAAAGCGTTCAACGCGCGCTTTTGGTAAACAACACCATATTAAACGACAATCTACACGAAGAAGACGATTTTTTGCCGTTTAAAAGGTGATTATTTTATTTTTTCCTTAAGTTTTGATAAAATTTTACTTTCTAATCGTGATATTTGCACTTGCGAAACACCCAACTCGCAGGCAACCTCACTTTGCGTTTTGTCCCTAAAATATCTAAGCAGAATAATTTTTCTGTCACGCTCGCACAAATCCTTTAAGGCTTCAAAAAGAAGGATTTTGTCCAAGTTTTCGTCTTCCTTGTTTTCTACAACGATTTTGTCAATAAGGTTTATACCGCTTTCATCGTCGGTTTTTTCATACAACGATAATGGAAACCTCGCGCTGTCCAAAGCAAAGACGACTTCTTCTTTTTCAATCTCCAAAGCCTCGGCAATTTGGTCAATAGAAGGCTCTAAATTATGCTCTTGCCTAAAGCTTTCGGTGAATTTGATTATCTTATAGGATAAAACCTTAAGCGCGCGTGAAACCTTGATTGAGCCGTCATCACGCATAAATCTTTTGATTTCTCCGGCAATCATCGGCACGGCATACGTCGAAAAACGAACGTTATAGCTTAAATCAAAATTTAACACCGCTTTTAAAAGTCCCATCGAACCTAGTTGAATTAAATCATCATATTCGACAGATTTACCTCTATATCGTTTTACCACAGATTTTATAAGCGGCATATTTTCTGAAATCAACTTTTCCTTCGCATCCTCGTCACCCTGCTGAGCTATAACTATTAAAGCGTTTATTTCAGCAGGCTCTAGCATCAGCGCCTCCTAAAATCTTTTTTTTCATTGTAACTATGGTTCCGTTTTCAGATTTGACTTCTAAGCTATCCATAAAGGATTGCATAATTGTAAAGCCCATACCGCTTCTTTCTTGCTCTGGTCGAGACGTAAAGAACGGTTGCATCGCTTCGCTTATGTTTGGAATACCAACGCCATTGTCCTCAATGGAAATCAATATTTCTCTGTCTCTTATTTGAACAAAAATTTTAATTACGCCCCCGTTTGAAGAATATCCGTGGACGATGCTATTCGTAACCGCTTCCGATACGGCGGTTTTAATATCGTTTAGTTCTTCAATACTCGGAGAAAGCGATACGCAAAACGCCGCAACCGTACTCCGCGCAAAAGCCTCGTTTTCCGACTTAGCGGAAATTTTCAATTCCATAAAATTATCCATCATTACCTCACGCTAGTTTTTTTATTATTTCGTAAATACCGCTTGTGGTAAAAACCTTATCCACTTGCGGCTTGGGATTTAAAATAAACATATCAATGTTCATTCTGTTAAGTTTTTTATATCTTCCCAACAAAATGCCTATGCCTGTACTATCCATAAATTCGACTTCGGAAAAGTCAAAAATAACTTCCAAAAATCTGCTACAATCAAATAAGTCGTCAATCTCCGCCCTTGCCTTTGAAGCAGTTGCCTCGTCAAGTTCTCCACAGAGCTTTATTGTTAATGTTTTGTTAGAAACCCGATGTAAAATTTTCATAATAGACCTCGTTGTGGTTATAGATAAATACTACAACGTGGTTAAATAAAAAAAATAGGCATTAATGCCGACTAGTGACGGATTTTGCTGAATAATAGCTAATGAATTACTAAAAAAATTTTTGTATAAATAGGCAAAAAAAGTTGACAATCATTTAGATATATTGTATTCTTTAAAAGTCGCTGACTTTTGCCGAATATTTCGGGGTGTAGCGCAGTTGGTAGCGCGCGTGGTTTGGGACCATGAGGTCGGGAGTTCGAGTCTCTTCACCCCGACCACCTATATGAGGGCCTTTAGCTCAGCTGGTTAGAGCGGTCGGCTCATAACCGATTGGTCCGCGGTTCGAGTCCGTGAAGGCCCACCACTATCCAACTTAATATTTTTTGTGTGGTCCGATAGTTCAGATGGTTAGAACGCCAGCCTGTCACGCTGGAGGTCAGGGGTTCGAGCCCCCTTCGGATCGCCACACTTGCCTTGGTAGCTCAGTTGGTAGTAGCAGTGGACTGAAAATCCACGTGTCGGTGGTTCAAGTCCGCCCCAAGGCACCAAAGTGCATTACCCGTATTTCGCCACAGCTCTCACCGTTGTTTGTTGTGAGCAAGAGGTGAAATACTTTTATATAAGGGGAATTTGCCACAACTAGTTTCCCCTATCAATATGCTGGTGTGGCTCAATGGCAGAGCAGCTGATTTGTAATCAGCAGGTTGTTGGTTCGACTCCGACCACCAGCTCCAATTATGGGAAGATTCCCGAGTGGCCAAAGGGAGCGGACTGTAAATCCGTTAGCTAAGCTTTCGGTGGTTCGAATCCACCTCTTCCCACCAAAAAACGAAACCGACAAATATTTGTCGGTTTTATGTTTTTTTTACAGTGTAAAGTTAAATTAAATTAATTTAGATAAAGCATAATTATGCTATAGATAAAATTTTCTTGTTCAGTAGATTTAAGCAATTTAAAAACTTTTACTTAAAATAAGACATAAAAAAACGCCACAGCTTGTGGCGTTTTTAAATGATTTTTTATTTTGCGTAATCTACGCTTCTGATTTCACGGACTACGGTGACTTTAATTTGTCCCGGATATTCCAGCTCGGACTCGAGCTTAGCCGCAATCTCCTTTGCTAAAAATACGGTTGTAGTATCATCTACGACTTCAGGCTTAACCATAACACGGATTTCCCGCCCAGCCTGTATTGCATATGATTGCTCAACCCCTGCGAACGAATTTGCTAAGGTTTCCAATTTTTCAATACGTTTTACATAGTTTTCTAACGATTCGCGTCTTGCGCCGGGGCGTGCGCTGGAAATAGCGTCCGCAGCCTGAACAAGAACAGCCTCGATAGTTGTCGCCTCGATATCATTATGATGCGCGGCGATAGCGTGAATTACATCGTTGTGTTCCTTATACTTTTTGACAAGGTCTACGCCGATTTGAACGTGAGTGCCCTCAATTTCGTGGTCGACAGCTTTACCAATATCGTGCAATAAACCCGCGCGTTTTGCAACTTTTACGTCTGCGCCAAGTTCACTTGCCATCATACCTGCCAAAAATGCAACCTCAAGCGAGTGTTTCAAGCAGTTTTGACCATAGCTAGTACGATATTTAAGTCTGCCTAACACCTTGATAAGCTCGGGATGAATGCCATAGATACCACATTCAAAGACAGCGTTTTCACCCGCTTCTTTGATGGATACTTCAACTTCTTTCCTTACCTTATCAACAATTTCCTCGATTCTGGCAGGATGAATTCTGCCGTCGGCAATCAATTTTTCTAAAGCAATACGAGCAACTTCCCTACGTACGGGGTCAAAACCGGATAAGGTAACAACGTCAGGGGTATCGTCAATAATGAAATCAACGCCTGTTGCGCTTTCCAACGCTCTAATGTTCCTGCCGACACGCCCGATAATGCGCCCTTTCATATCATCGCTGGGTAGCGCCACTACGCTTACCGTTGTTTCGGTTGCGTGGTCTGCCGCGCAACGTTGTATTGCTAAACTGATGATATTCTGCGCTTTGCGCTCAGCCTGTTCACGCGCTTCTGCCTCGATACTTTTGGCTTCTTGAGCCGCGTCTTTCTTTGCGGTTTCAATTAAGCCTGCCATAAGTTGTGATTTTGCTTCGTCTTTGGTCATACCTGACACACGTTCAAGTTCCTGCTCCATAATATATTGAGCGTTCTTGAGTTTGTCTTCGATGCCTTGTAATTCCGCCTCTTTTTGAGCAATTTGGGATTTCTGCGCTTCAACCTGCTCAAGTTTTTTGTCAAGCGAGTCGTCTTTCTTGTCTAAATAGCTTTCCTTTTGTTGCAAGCGTGACTCTACTTTTTGAAGCTCAGTTCGTTTTTCCTTGGATTCCTTTTCGAACTCGATTCGCAATTTGTGTTGTTCTTCTTTTGCCTCTAAAAGCGCCTCTTTTCTGAGGGTTTTGGCTTCTAAATGCGCTTCATCGATTATCCTAGCCGATTCGGTTTTGGCAAGTCCGATTTTGTTTATGGAATACTGTCTATATGCTATATATCCAACAGCGCCTCCAACGGCAAGCGCGCCAAGCGCAATACCAATCGTACCACCCACCGACATAGCAAGCATAAACACAAAATTGCCTGTCATTGTGGTTTTAACCTCCTATATATTCATAAAACCGTTTATGATTTGCCGTTCGCATTACTACAAATCACGATTTTAGTTATTAAAAGTATACATTAAATACTATACATTTGTCAACAATATCAAATTCATCAAAAGAAAACTAATTTCCTTGACGAATGGCAACTTCGATTTCAGCCAAAATTTCGGGGTTATTATTGAGATATTCTATGGTTTTATCTCTGCCTTGCCCGATTTTCTCATCCTTATACGAAATCCAGCTACCGCTCTTTGTGACGACGTTTTTCTCAATCGCCATATCCAAAATACAACCTACTTTTGAAATACCCTTTCCAAAGATAATATCAAATTCTGCAACCTTAAATGGCGGCGCAACCTTATTCTTTACAATTCTTGCCTTAGTATGATTTCCTATAACCTCTTGCCCGTCTTTTAGGGCGTCGGTACGACGAATATCAATTCTAACGCTGGAATAAAACTTTAAAGCCTTTCCGCCCGTTGTGGTTTCGGGATTGCCAAACATTACGCCGATTTTGTCACGCAGCTGATTTATAAACACGATACTGCACTTTGTTTTTCCGCAGATAGCCGTGAGTTTTCTTAAAGCTTGACTCATCAAACGAGCCTGCAAGCCCATATGACTATCGCCCATTTCGCCGTCGATTTCGGCTTGCGGAGTCAGCGCGGCAACGCTGTCAACAACAATAATATCGATAGAATTGCTTCTAACCAACGTATCAACGATATCCAAAGCCTGCTCTCCATTATCTGGCTGAGAGATATACATATCGTTGATTTGCACGCCTAATGCTTGAGCATAATAAGGGTCAAGCGCGTGTTCTGCGTCAATGAACGCCGCCGTCCCGCCTTTTTTTTGAGTTTCTGCGATTATGTGAAGCGCAACCGTGGTTTTACCCGAGGATTCCGGCCCGTATATTTCAATAATTCTACCACGAGGTATACCTCCGATTCCCAACGCCATATCTAAAGTTAAACAGCCTGTGGGGATTGCGTCAACCTTTTGGATTTCGGATTCTCCAAACTTCATAATTGCGCCCTTGCCGAACTGCTTTTCAATTTTTTGTAGAGCGTGTTCGAGGGAGTTTACATCAATTTTATCTGCCATCTTTTTCTCCTTTGCTTACTTAATTATATTTTTTTAGAAACAAAAAAAGTTGTTCTAAAATAAATTCTGTGGCTTTTTTGCGTATTTCTAAACGATTTCCCGCAAAAATTTGTTTAAAAGTCAGTTTGCAATTTTTTGTTGCCAAACCAAAATATACAAGCCCTACAGGCTTATCCAAACTTCCGCCGTCGGGGCCGGCAATACCCGTTGTCGAGATTGCTATATCGGCGTTATTTAATAGCCCTTGCGCCATTTCTAGCGCCGTTTCAGAAGACACTGCGCTAAAACTGTTTAATGTCTTTTCCGATACGTGTAAACGCTTCATTTTAGACTCGTTGCTATAGCTTACAATCCCCTCAAATAGATTTTGAGAAATGCCCGCTATATCAACCAAACTAGACGTTACCATACCGCCCGTAAGACTTTCGGCAACGGCTAGGGTTAAGCCTTTTTCCCTCAATAGTTTTGCTATCTCTTCAGCGTATTTTATCATTTATTTTCTGAAGTGGACGGTTCAGTCTCAACAACCGTTTGAGCAGCAATAGGCGTATCCGCTAATACCGCGCGGTTTTTGAAGATGTAATTTATCCCCGAATAGATTGAGAATAACGCTCCAAGATAGAACGTAATTTTGCCTAACCAAGTGAAAAAAGCAAAGTCGCCAAATACAATAGCATCCAAGAACAATGCGCTCAAGCCAATGTCAAGAAAAATTGTTTTTATTTTGCCCCAAACGTCGGCGGCGATAACAACCTTCTTTTTTGCGGCGATAGACCTAAATGCGCTGACGATAAATTCCCTGCTCATAATCAAACCGCACACGATTGCGCCCCAAGGGTTTGTCAAAGTGCCATCTCCGACATATACAAAAAGCATAACGACAACAATAACTTTATCCGCTATCGGGTCTAAAAACTTGCCTAAATCCGTAACAAGATTTCTACTGCGGGCGATGTGTCCGTCAATAAAATCAGTACAACAGCAAAGCACGAACAAAACGCAAGCTATAATATCATTTGCGATAGGCGCAGACGGAATTTCCACATAGTATGCAACCAGAACAAGCGGAATTAAAAAGATTCTTGCAAGAGTGATTTTGTTTGGTAAATTCATTTTCTTTCTCCAATCAAGTCGTATTCCTTGAGCGAATTTATTTTTATATTGTAAAAATTTCCTACTTCAACAAGCTTGTCCGACGAAAAATAGACTCGGCTATCCACGTCGGGAGCGCAAAATTCAGGACGTCCATAAAACATCTGGCAATCATAATCAATGCCTTCATAAAGCACTTTAAGGGTTTTATCTATATATTTTTGATTGTTAGACAAAATGACTTCCGATTGTAAAGCCCTTATCGAATCCACCCTTTTATTTTTGGTTGCGCTCGAAATCTGCCCTTTTAGCTTTGCAGCCGACGTACCGTCCTCTTTGCTGTATGCAAAAAAGCCCGCATAATCCAGTTTGTAGTTTTTGATAAAGTCATACAACTCTAAAAATTCGTCTTGCGTTTCGGTCGGAAAGCCTACAATAAAAGAACTTCTTATTGCGATAGAGTCGTCAGTCTCGCGGATTTTTTCAATAAGTCGTTTTACCCCGTCACTGTCAATGCGTCTATTCATCATCTTAAGTATTCTAGAGCTTATATGTTGAATAGGTATGTCAAGATATTTGCAAATTTTTGGATTTTTTGATACATAGGAAATTAAATCTGAGCTTACCAGCTCGGGATAGCAATACAGAAGCCTTATCCACTCTATATCCAAGCCGGACAGCTTATCAAGCAAATTCAGCAACGAATATTTGTCATATAAATCAATGCCGTACCGAGTAATATCCTGCGCTACTAAGTTGATTTCCTTAATTCCATATTCGTCAATCAAAAATTTCGTTTCATCAACTAAGCCTTCAATTTTCCGTGAGCGGTATTTACCACGGATAGAAGGAATTGCGCAATAGGTGCAATGATTATCGCAGCCGTCGGCGATTTTCAAGTATGCCGTATGGAACGGCGTGCTTATAACCCTGTTTTTTGTAGGGGTGTCTAATCCGTTAATGCAATAGGCTTTTTCATCAGCTAAAACTTGGTTTAAAATCCACGGAAGTCTTTGATAATCGGCAATCCCTAAAAAAGCGTCTACCTCGGGCAAGCTGTTTTTTAAGTCTTGTTTATATCTTTGAGGCAAGCAACCCGTGACGATAACCTTTATCGGACGAACGGCTTTTTGCTCAGTAAACTCTAAAATTGTGTCAATAGCCTCTTTCTTACTGCTTTCAATAAACGCGCAGGTATTGATAATTACCACGTCGGCAAGTTCTGCCTCGGTCGTAATTTCATAACCGTTTTCGCTTAATATGTAAAGCATATTTTCTGTATCGACGCGGTTTTTGTCACAGCCTAGGCTGACCACGCCGACCTTAATCTTTTTATCCATTAAAACCCTCTAAATCATCTGTAACGCCGTAAATTTGGTTGAATTGCTCCAACGATAACAGCACGTCGCGCCTTTTATTTCCACCTTTATTGGTTGAAACATAACGTTTCTGCTCCATTTCTTCTATAAGCTTTGCCGCCGTCGGATAACCTATGGAAAACTTCATTTGTAAACGGGATATAGAAGCTTGTTGTTCCATAACGCAAAGACGTAAAGCCTCAACAAAAAGCTGGTCGCTTTTACCCACTCTCGGCGAATCGATTGACTCGTCATCTTCTTCATTTTCGTTTTGAGCATATATACTGTTTTGAATTTCCGTATCATAGAAGCACTCATTGTTGGCTTTGATATAATCTACAACCGCCTTAACCTCGTCTCTCTCGACAAGCGTACATTGCAAACGTAACGCCTCCTTGCCTTGAGGAGCGTAAAGCATATCGCCCTTGCCCAAAAGCTTTTCTGCGCCTCCACCGCCTAAAATCGTCATAGAGTCGGCAGTCGACGTAACGGCAAACGCAATCCTTGACGGAAGGTTGGATTTTATTGTGCCCGTAACAATATCCACAGACGGACGTTGTGTGGCAACCACCAAATGAATTCCAGCCGCGCGTGACAAACGCGTAATTTTGCCGATTCTGTCTTCAATTTCTTTTTTCTTAACCAAAATAAAGTCCGCAAGCTCGTCAATGACGCAAACAATGCGCGGAATTTTATTCAATCCGCTTCCTTTTTTGGAAGCAACGGCATTATATTCGGCGATGTTTCTAACCTCGTTTTTCTTGAACATTTGGAAACGTTCTTTCATTTCTGTGATAAGCCAATCCAAAGCATTTATCGCAATTTCGGGGTCATCGATAACCTCGGGGACAAGCAAATGAGGAAGTCCGCTGTATAAATTCAGTTCTACCTGCTTGGGGTCAACTAAAATCAATTTCAAATCATTGGGACCGCAACGATATAAGAGGCTGACTATAAGCGAGTTGATACAAACGGATTTACCGCTACCTGTAGCGCCCGCAATCAGCATATGAGGCATACTTTCTAAGTCACATACGTTGTTTGTGTTGGCAATGTCCTTGCCTAAAGCAAACGTCAAAATAGATTTAGCCCGATTAAACTCCTCAGACATAACCAAGTTTTTCAAGCTTACCGTAGCGCGTTTTCTGTTTGGAACTTCAATACCGAAAGCGTCTCTACCCGGTATCGGAGCTTCAAATCTTATTTTATCCGCGCATAGTTTCATCGCTAAATCGTGGTCGAGTTTTAAAACGTTATTTACTGATACGCCGTCCGGCATTTTTAGCTCAAACCTTGAAAAAGTCGGCCCTTGCGTAACCCCGATAACCTTAGCGTCAACCTTAAACTGTGACAAGGTACGTTCCAAAATATCAATTCTGTCGGCATAATCCTCAAGCTCAACCGAATCGTCGCGCCCAAAAAGCAACTCAATCGGCGGCGCAAGATAAGGTTGCGAAAGCCCTCTTTCTTTTATGGCTTGGTCAATAGATATTTGCTCGGGTTTCGTCTTTTTCGGCGTCTCGGGTGAAAGCTTAACGGGTTCCGCCTTTTTGCCGATAGGAAAATCGTTGTTATAAGAGGAAGGTTTTTCTAAGGCAACGTCGTCCTTAGCTTTATTTCGTTCCACAGGGGTATCAATTTCTTTTTCGACCTTTTCAACTTCGCTTTCAGACGGCATAATTACGCTTGTATCCACAGTTTCCGAGATAGACGGCGTAACAATATTTTGCGGTTTTTCAAATCGGGAAAAGTCACCCAAAGAGGGGCTGTCGTCAACTGTCGGATTTTGTGTTTTATTTTCAACAGGTTGAGCGGGGGCGTCACTAGCTTTTGGTTTTTTGGATTTTCCAAATAGGCTGAAAATACTGCCGACTTCTTCAACACCGATACCGCCGTTTTTTGGCGTTTCACTTTGAACAGGCTCGGCAGAAGGAGTAGGTTTTTCTTCATAAGCTGGCGCCTGAGACGGTTTTTCCACAGTCGGCTTTGAAATATGCAATTTCGATTCAACAACAGGACGGGGCGGCATTGGCGGTATAGGCTTAATTTCCGATACTGTCGGCTCTTGTCGTGGTGTTTTATCAACTGAAGGTTTATCTTTCTTTTCCCCAAACAAAATATCCTTGATAAATGCGGGCATATTTTCGTCAGGCTCAACATTTTTTCGGGTATCTTCAATAATCGGTTGCGGTTTTTCAACCTCGGGCGCAGGCGCAGGCTCAGGCTCAACAGGTGGTGTCGCTTTCGGGTTGACTATGCGTTTTGATGCGGCTCCGTAAACGTCGCTGGGTTTTACGTCAGAATTAATGATATATCCGATGCGCTCTTGCATATCTTTGATACGCCCTTCTTCTGTGTTATCAATTCCAAACGCTTCTTTAATAGATTTGGGCTTTGAATCCGCCTTTTCGTTTTGCATCTCGACGTTGAAATTGAACGGCAAAGACGATTTTGGCACTTTTTTATGCGCAGGTATAACGTCGTCATTTTCGGAGGTGCCGAAAAGTACGGGTTTATCACCGTCGTTGTTTTGAGCGTCGTTTTTTGCTTTTCTGTTTCCAAAAAGCTTTTCACGAGAACGGCGACGGCGTTCCTCCTCGGATTCAGGCATCGCCTCAATTTCAGAATCATTGACTTTATCCGCGCTGTCTTTATTGGGAAACATTGCGTCAAAGCCTTGCTTTTGTTGTTGTTTAATTTGTTTTTTCCCTGCAAGCTTAAACTCGGGACCTTCGCCATCGTTATCGATTGTGCCAATAAACAATCTTGACCCAACGTCTGTAGGATAAGCCCTTTCATCGGGATTTTGTTTAGAAAAGTCAGTCAAAGACGGTTTGTCGTCTTTAGAACGTTTAATTTTGGTTTGTTTGGCGCGATAAGGGCTTTTCCTTTTAAACAATGGATAAAACGACGCCAACGCAGCAGCGGAAAACAGCACCAACAATACAATCAAAAAGAACGTTGTTGAAAGCTTCATAACGGGATAGGCAAAAATTGAACCTATCCAACCCGCCGGAGTGCCGATGTTATAGCTTTGTTTTAAAAATGCGCCGTAATTATTCCCTTCCAGCATACCTTTAGTAAACCACACGTGGAATATCATAACGCCTAAAACAAACAAGAAAATATATTTGAGCGCTTTATCCGCCGCAAGCGTCGGGCGCCTACCAAGCGTAATAGCTGCGCCGATTATAATACCGCAAATGGCGTACGCATATGCGACAAAACCAAAAACTCCGATTAAAAAACCGGATATCATCTTGCCCATATTACCAAGCGCGTTACATAGCGACAGGGTTGACAAAAGGCTTATAATTATAATCAAAATTCCGACTGCAATTCTATTTGCAGTGCTTTCATATCGACCATAGTTGTTTGGATTATTGTTATTCAAAGTTGCCTCCGAAATAAGTTGTATATTGATTATAACATTATATTATTTGTATTACAATGTTTGCCGAGCAAAAATAGTGTCGAAATTACTCGATTTCCTCAAAGTCTTCGTCTTTTAAGAAGTCGGGAATTTCGTCATAGTCCACCAAAGTTTCGTCGTCGGAAAGCTCATCCTCGTCTAAAACTTCCTCATCTTCTATGTAAGACGTTGCCGCCACTTCCGAATTGGCTTGCGAATCTCCTCCGACGATAATCAGTTCAGGCTCGTCCACAAGCTCTCGTTTAAAATACAGCCCTTCTCTGTCGGCGGTATTAAAGTTTTGGTCAAGCCGAGAAATACGTTCCAAAACCTCATTGTAGTCAGGCAGATTTTCCAAGGATTCTATTTGGAACTTCCTTAAAAATTCTTCCGTCGTGCCAAACAATACCGGACGACCTACGGCTTCCTTTCTGCCTTTAACTTCAATCAAATTAATCTTCATAAGCATTGACAGCGCATAGTCGGGGTCTTTACCTTTTATTTCCTCAATTTCCAAACGGGTTATCGGTTGCTTGTATGCAACAATAGACAAAACCTCCAACAAACTTTGAGATAAGGCTTTTTCTCTTATAGGAGTCAAAACGTCGGCTAAGGTGTCGCCGTATTTTTGATTTGACGCAAATTGAAGTTTATCTCCAAAGGTGCACAACAAAATACCGCTGTCACCGCCGTATTTTAACTTTAAATTTTCGATAACCTTATTAAGTTCCCTAGTTGTCAGCGCAGGAATATGTTCGATTAAATCCTTTTTTGAAAGCGGTTCTCCCGAAGCAAAAATCAAAGCCTCAACTGTTTCCTGAATATTCTGCAATTTCTTCTTCCTCCTCTGATATTACAACAGGCGTCTCAATCCCTTCCCTTAGGTTGATTTCAATATCCGAAAACGCTTCCGACTGCACAACGGTTATAACTTGGCGTTTTAGAAGCTCAAGCATAGCAAGGAACGTATTGATTATTTCCAATTTGTTAAAATCGTTGTCAAACAAAGAGAAAAGCTTCACGGATTTTTTTTCAAAAACGCTTTGGCTTATGTAGTTCATTCTGTCCGAAACGGAGAATCTCTCTTTTAAAATTTTCTTTGGTTCGGCAAGCTTTTCTTCCCTATCGATTCTATGCATCATTTTCGCATAGGCGTCAATCATTTTGCTTAGGTCAAAGTCTTTTATTGCAATTCGATAGTCGTCTTCGGTATAGACAGGCTCGCGATAAAAACGGTTTATAGTTTCAAGCTCTCTGAGCTTTTCGGACATCTGCTTAAACATATCGTATTCCTGCAGACGCCTAATTAAGCTGTCCCCCGGAAGCTCGCCCGCTTCGATTTCCACTTGCTCGGTGGGTATCAACCGCTTGGCTTTGACCTCAATAAGCTCGCCCGCCATTGTGATAAATTCACCCGCGTATTCAATTTCGTTTTCGTCCCACGCTTGAAATTGGCGGATAATTTCCAAATATTGCGAGGTTATATCCGATACAAAAATATCTTCAATTTCAATCTTATTTTTTTTGATTAGATACAAAAGCAAGTCCAACGGACCTTCATAACGTGATAAATCAAAACGATAATCCTTACGGCTTTCATAAATGTCGTCGTCATCGCCGTACATAACGCTTTCAACGGCAACAACCTTGCCGTCTACAACACGAAAATATTCATCGTCTTTTCTCGTAAATTTCTTTATATCCATTAAATTACACCGTCAAAACAACACCCCAAATAAGCTTAAACAATTTATCAACAATGGTTTGCACCCACTCAAAATACATTCCAAAAATATCCAAAGCAGGGGCGATATTGCCCAAAAGTCGGCTTAAAATGATAACGCCTAAAAGCACGAAAGAACCATATTGCTCCATAAACTTTACATATGGATTGGTAGGTTTTGTAAATGCTTGAACAACCCTAAAGCCGTCAAGCGGATAAATCGGCAATAAGTTAAAAGCAATTAAACTTACATTGATTAATGTGCTGAAATAGAAGAAATAATAAAGCAATTTAAACATCGCATAGACAAAATTGCTTTTTACCAAAACGTCGGACGGCACCAATAAAACCAAGTTTGAAAGCCCAAAACACAAAAACGCGATAATCAAATTCATCGTTACGCCGGAAATTGCCGTTGTAAAAATGCCAACGCGCTTGTTTTTAAAATTATCGGGGTTTATCGGCACAGGCTTTGCCCAACCAAATCCCACAATGAAAAACATTAACAAGCCGTACACGTCGAAATGCGCCTTTGGATTAAGGCTTAATCGCCCTGATAATTTGGCAACTAAATCACCATTTTTATAGGCAACCCAAGCATGCGCCCACTCGTGAAGCATAATCGCCATAATAACAGCGGCGGTAAACGATATTATAAGTATAAATTTGTCCTGCGCGGACAAGTTTGAAATCAAAATATTAATAATCATATAGTTTCCTTTTTAAAGCGGTCGGGTATACAGTCGTTTCTGAGCAAATCGTCGTAGGTTTGCGGTTTAACAATATATTCTGCAATCCCGTCTTTAACCAAAACCACAGGCGGAACAAGATTTTTATTGTAATTACTGCTCATAGAATGGTTATATGCTCCGGTTGAAAAAACGGCGATTATATCACCCTGACGGGGGGTTTGAATTTTAACATCTTTTGAAATTAAATCTCCACTTTCGCAACATTTTCCTGCCAATGTGATGTTATCGTTTATGCTATCGTTTGCTCTGTTTGCAATTATTGCCGAGTATTTAGCGTCATATAAAGCATATCTCGGATTATCAAACATACCGCCGTCTATAGCAACGTATTTACGTAAATGCTCAATGTTTTTAATTGTTCCCACCGTATAAAGCGTTATACCCGCCTCCGCAACCAGCGAGCGTCCCGGTTCAATAATCAAATGCGGTTTTTTAATATTCAAACGCGACACGGTTTCCAAAAGCTTTTGACAAAGTTTTTGCGTAAAATCCGCATAGTCTGTTGGAGAAAACTTATGGTCGGCGTCAGTATAATAGACGCCCCAGCCTCCGCCAACGTTTAACGCGGGACAAGACACGCCTATGCTTTCCAAGTGCTTTATGTAATTGCATACGATGTCAATAGTCATAGCGTAAGGTTCAAACTCAAAAATTTGCGAACCGATATGAAACGCCAAACCGTAAAACCTAATATTTTTATAATTGGAAATGCTCAAAATAGACTTATCTAAATCGATGTCGTTGATTTGAATGCCGAATTTGCTGTCAACCTTTGCAGTCTGAATAAAATCGTGCGTATGCGCCTCAACGCCGGGATTGACTCTAATCATTACGTTTTGAATATGGTTATATTTTTCTGCTAAAGCATTGATGGAAACAAGCTCGTCCTCGTTTTCGATAACTATGCAACCGATTTTATTTGAAATGGCAAGCTCTAACTCAGCAAAAAGTTTATTGTTTCCGTGGAAATATGCCTTATTTAATGGAAAACCCGCTTTTTTAGCGCAGTAAATTTCACCGCCCGAAACAACGTCGGCAGAAAGGCCTAGCTCTTTTAAAATTGCATACATCGCAAGGCTTGAAAAAGCTTTAGAGGCATAGGCGATTTCACCGTCGCCATAAAACTTTTTGACTGCGCCGGTATACGCCGAAGCAACCTCTGTTATATACTGCTCGTCTAAGACGTAAAGAGGTGTGCCGAAAGACTTTGCAAGCGAAACCGTATCACAACCTCCGATTTCCAAATGTTCGTCTTTGTTTATTTTTAACGTGTTTCTACTATTCATAAAACCTCAACAAATAAAACTTTATTCTATTTTACCAAAAATACGATATTGTGTCAATTTAAATTATATAAATACAACATATAGTATTATTTAATTTTTACAAAAAGAAAAACGGTGAAAAATTATTTCACCGTTTCTCATAGTCTACTTTATTTTACCAGTTTTCTGTTATTCTTTTTATAATATCGGATAAACGAGCTTTCTCTACTGTTTCGTTAGCTAATATATTAACCTCCGCGATAACTTTTCCACCTTTTATTATAACTGCCTTTCCAACAACGTCGCCCTTTTGGATTGGCGCAGAAACAATATTAGGCAATTCGAAATTTACCTCTATTGCGCCTTCATCTCCTCGTTTCGTAAAAGCTGAAATATTCTTTTCGGGTATAAGTTCTATACAAGGTTTACGTCCATTTTTTACTTCGATACGTTGTTCTAAGGGTTGATTGGCAGGATATAATACCCTATTTTCATATGCGCCAAAAGCATAGTTAAACATATCGGATATATCTTTAAACCGTGTTTTTGAGTCGGGTTCACCAATTACTGTTGCGATAACACGCATATCGTTGCGTTTTGCCGATGCCGATAAACAGAACTTTGCCTCAGCAGTAAATCCGGTTTTTCCGCTGTCGCAACCTTTATAAAACCGTATTAATTTGTTTGTATTTGTCATTGTGGTTACTCGCCCGTCAGGGTGTTGATAGTCTTCCAACCATATTCCGCAAAACTCATAGTAAAGATTATGCGACAAAAGGCTTCTAAGCATAATTGAAACGTCTTTGGCTGTTGAGTATTGATTCATTGCGGGCAGTCCTGTGCAATTACTAAAAAGCGTATTTTCCATACCTAATTCTTTGGCGCGTTTATTCATCATTTTTACAAACCCCGCTTCACTTCCGCCAATTTTTTCCGCCATAACGTGCGCGCTGTCATTTGCGCTCGCAACGACGATTGACTTGATTAAATCGCTTGCCTTATGCTTTGTATGAGCGTCTAAAAATATTTGCGAACCGCCCATCGCCGCGCTTTCGGGGCTTACTTCAATCTCATCTGTCAGCTTAAACTCGCCTCTATTGATAGCCTCAAAGCATAGCAAAGATGTCATAATTTTTACCATACTTGCAATTTGAAGTTTCTCGTTTTCATTTTGCTTATATATAACGGTGCCAGTATCAAAATCCATTAAATACGCCGATTTAGCGCTGGTAGTGATTTCGCTCACGGCAGCAGATGCAAAACCGCTTGAGCCGAATATAACACCAAACATTACGGCTATTGCCGTTAAAATCAAAACTGTTTTTTTCATAAATCACCTCTATCAAATAGCTTGTAGATATATGAAATTTTTATTCATCAATATATTTTGGCGTTGCAATCTCAAACAAGCACGAAAATAAAGCGAACAATATACAAAGTATGATGACGTTTATAAGAAAGACCAAAAGCAACTTTTTTAAAACCATTTTAGCCACTTGCCAACATACACTACATTTGCAAGAAGTGTATGGCGAAATTAAGGCTAACGCCGCATTCAGCAATAAAAAAGATGCGATGAAGTTTGGAATATATATAAACAAAATGCTTCCAAAAACCATAATCGAAAAATCATTAAAGAAAACGCCAAAAGCGCACCCGGCGAACATTCCTAAAATTGAAAATACCAAATAACCAAATATACTTAGCCAGCGCGATAGCGTTGATAAAAACAAACAGAAATAACATAAAAAAATCAAGCCTAAAAACCAAACAAGCGCTTGTTTGGAATTAAAAACCACTTCGATTTCATCAGGAAGATTTATACACAGAATACCAAACACCAACCCAATTAAAAACAGTATAGCGTTTAGGATTATTACCCAACGGTATTCTTTAAAAAAATCACGTATAATAAATTCAATATTTTGCTTGGCGTATGCTTTCACCAAACAAAATATATGCGCAACTTTTCAGTATTATGCTTGTCTGGCTATGCTTTGCAGAGATAATAACGCCGTCATAATGAACTGTTTGTTTGAAGGTTTACCTTTTCTCATATCAATGGTTTCGCCAAACTCGTCATACAAATTATTAACGTCGCCCTTAAGCCAAGCGGTTGAAATTGCATTTTGTACGTCTTTTTCAATGGCGGCGATTGATTTGTTATATTTATTTGACAGCCTGACATAGCCGGTATATTTTAACGGAAGCAACTCGTGTCCTTCCATTCCGCATTTTAAAAGTTCCGCCAAATATCTATAGCCCAGTTTATTTGGCACAAAGCCCAACTTTAGTAGGTATTCGGAAATTAATTTGTCCATATTCTCCTCCGCCCTACTAAGCTAACACATTTTCAATCACGGATTTTGAAACTTTTTGCAAAATAAAATAAAAAATGCTTGAATTATATAAAATTTTTAAGCCGCTTCAAAATTTTCTTTGTCTCCCGCGCCCGCCAAAAGCATATTTTCAATATAAATTCCATAGCCTCTTTCAGGATTATTCACAAAAACGTGAGTAACCGCCCCGATAAGTCTGCCATTTTGTAAAATCGGGCTTCCGCTCATACCTTGAACAATTCCACCCGTTGCAGAAAGCAGACGTTCGTCTTTTATATTGATAACAAAATTTTTGATTGTTGCCGCCTTGCCGATGCTTACTTTTACTATTTCGATTTCATAGTATTGCGGAATCTCCCCGGAAACTGTGGAATAAATAAAAGCTTTTCCAATTTCTATTTGGTTGGGAGATGCAATCTCAACCAATTGCGCATTAGCAGGAAGTTCGTCGTATGTCCCGAAAATACCGCAAATATTGTTTCTGTCAATTCCGCCTATTTTACCGTCTATCATACTAAATGAGCCTTTTAGTTCCCCCGCAACGCCGTCTTGAGCTTTTTTAATCCCCGTGATTTTACACGAATAAATAAAACCCTTGTTTAAGTCAGACGACAACCCCGTTTGCGAATCTAATATATGGTGTCCAAGCGCGCCGAAGCGTTTGTCTTTTGTTATATATGTTAGCGTACCTATCCCTGTAATGTTATCTTTAACGCTTATTCCAAGTTTAAATTCTTTTGTCAAAACGTCCTTTGCCAAATTTACGGTTTTGGTTAAAACCTCTCCATTTCTAATATATTTAAGCGCCGCAACCTTAAAATTGTTTCCATTGATTATTTTGGCAATATCCGTAGAAGAGCGCACAGGTAACTCGTTTATTGACATCAAAATATCACCCGGTTTGACATCGTCAGAACTTAACGGCTTGACAACGCCTCTATCGGTTATAACATATGAAGCGCCCGTTATAATGACGCCTTCCGTACCGATAGACACACCAACGGGTATTCCGCCCAAATATACTCTCGCGCCGTTAAAGTTTATAGCTTCCGATGACGTGATATCAACACTTAATGCTGAAAGTCCGCTAACTGTGGCAAATAAAAAAACAACAAATATTATGGATTTCGTTAAAACGCTTTTCATATCAAATGTAGTGTGATAACGATTAAATAAAATATTCGACTTATAAAATCAAATTATTTTGAAATTATTGGTTATTTTCTGAGACAACTTGGCTTTTATATCCGTTAGAATGCGATTTCATTTCCTTTGCGTGAGGAATTGCGTGCTCACTGTAGCCCGAACCTCCAATAAGCCTTGCAATTTCGGAAATTTGACCATCAAAGTCCAAAAGCGATAATTCGGTTACGGTTTTTTCGCCCTTAGTAAATTTTTCAATTTTGTAATGTAAATCTGCCATACTGGCAAGTTGAGGAAGATGCGTAACAGCGATAACCTGCCTATCACAAGAAATATTAAACAGTTTTTCAGCAACCACTTGAGCGATATTTCCGCTTATCCCCGTATCAATCTCATCAAATACGATAGTAAAGATATTATCTAATTTGGCAATTATGTTTTTAAGAGCCAACATAAATCGAGACATCTCACCGCCCGAGATAATTTTTGCAAGAGGTTTTTCAGGCTCGCCTACGTTTGCCGAAATCAAAAATTCGACCTTGTCAAACCCTAGTTCTCCGCAGTCCTCAATCGATAAATCACCATTATCCGTAAAACTTACAACAAACTTAGAACCTTTCATTCCCAAGTCGTTGAGTTGTTTATTAATTTCTTTTTCCAAAACCTTAGCATTTGACCGTCTAAGCTTGCTTAGTTTGTCACATTGCAAAAGCAGTTGCTCCGCTGATTTTTTAATTTCATTTTCAAGTCGAGCGCACTCATCGTCGGCATTGGAAAGCAAATCAAACTCAGCCTTAGCTTGTTTTAAAAAGTCTAAAGCGGTGTCAACGCTTCCACCGAACTTTCGAGAAAGCGACCTGACAAGCTCCAACCGTTCTTCTATTTTTTCTGCGGAAAAATCGTCATATTGTAATTTATCTAAAATTTCTTCCAAGCTTTCAGAAATATCTTTTAATTCAATTTTTACGCTATCTAATCTTTCAACAAAACTTCCAAGTTGGTTATCAAACTCGCCCGCAATTGAAAGCATATTTTTTGCCTTATTCAACAAAGCGATAGCAGAAAGACCTTCAAAATTACCATTAAGCATTTCTTTACTGTCGGAGATAGAATTTACGATTTTTTCCATATTACGGAACTTTTTTCTTTGAGACAATAACTCGTCTTCCTCGCCAACAATTAAATCCGCTTTTTCCAGCTCATCAATTTGATAAGCCAAAATATCCAGTTTTCTTGCTCTATCGTCAGCATTTCCAAATTTATTATATTTTGATATCAGCTGCTTATATGTATAATATAAAGTTTTTACTTTTTCGATTTCGTTGCTAACGGCTTTCCCGCCGAAATTATCTAAAAGTTGTATATGCGAAGACGTGTTTAAAAGCGATTGATGCTCGTGCTGTCCGTGAATATCGACCATACGTTGCGTCAATCCTTTAAGCATTCCCAGTGTTGTTGTGTGTCCGTTAATTCTACACTCATTTTTACCGTTTATGCTCATAACACGACTTAATATCAATATTTCTTCAGCTTCAACGCCTATTTCAGTCAAATAATCTAAAACTTCAGAATTTTGATATTCTTCAAATACCGCCTCAACATAAGCGTTTTCTTCTCCAAAACGAATTAACGTTTTATCAGCTCTTTCGCCCAAAACAAAGTTTAGAGAATCAATTATAATTGATTTTCCAGCGCCTGTTTCACCGCTTAATATGTTAAGACAGCATCCAAACGATGCAGTCAAATTTTCTATAAGCGCTATGTTTTTTATGGTAATTTGTTTAAGCATTTTATAAAAGAGATTTAAGTTTCTCGACAGTATCCTCTACTGCGCTCCTGTGCTTTATCATAATTAGAATTGTGTCGTCGCCTGCTATACAACCCATAACATCGGATAATGACATTTTATCTATTAATGCAGCCGCAGAGTTTGCGCTACCGCTTAAAGTTTTGATAACAATAAAATTTTCAGAAAAATCTATCGACAAAACCGACTCTCTAAAAAGATTTAAAAGCTTATCTGACGTTTTATATTCCTGTATTTGTGGTTGGGAATATTTATAGCCCTTGTTGGCTGTCATTGTTTTGATTAGTCCAAGCTCCTTAATATCGCGCGAGACTGTGGCTTGTGTGACAACATAGCCCTCTTCTCTTAATGCTTCAGCAAGCGCCTCTTGCGTTTCGATTTCACGCTTAGATATAATCTCGACCAGTTTTAATTGTCTTGTACTGCGCGCCATCATTTTCCTCCGTTAGTTTATAGTTACGCCCCAATAGTTTAGTTTTTTAAGCAATTTATCATAAAATCCGTCATTTTTCAGTCTAATAAATTGTGCGTTGTATCCTGCTTTATGGACTCTTACCTCTGCCATTTTTGAAACTTTTGCAACAAAGTTTCCGTCGATTATCAAGTCCGCATCCATATAAAGCTGTGGCGCAGAAACAGAAATTTCGTGACTGTCCGCCATAACAATCGGTCGGCTGTGCAGTGAGTGAGCGCAAATTGTATTTACAATAAACGCTTTGATATCCGGCCCTAAAATCGGGCCTCCACAAGACAGCGAATAAGCCGTTGAACCTGTAGGAGTGCTTACAATTAAACCGTCGGCAAGATATTTATCCAACAGTTTATTGTCATATTCAACCTTTATTTGAATTGGACGGGTATTGCTTCCTTTTGAAAGAACCACATCGTTAAGCGCATAGTATTTATCATTTTTGTAGGTTGCCTCAAGCAAGGTACGCTCTTCAATAAAAAAGCCTCCGCCTATTACTTCAGAAATGGACTTTTCAATTTCCTGAGGGTCTATTTCTGTTAAAAAACCCACGGTGCCGGTGTTTATAGACAAAATAGGAATACTGAGTTGACCAACGCCTTTAACAGCGTTTAAAACGGTACCGTCGCCTCCAAGCACAACCAACACGTCTGCTTTTTCAACACAATTTTCCAGTGGATAAACATCCTCTGAACCAAATTTTGTTTTACTGTTAGAAGAAAGAATATATGAGATTTTTTTATCAATAAGACAATTTATTACACGCTTGGTTGCGTCCATATCAAAATCTTTTTCAAAATTTGCATATACAATAAATAGCATAAATTACCCCAAATATTCGTGAATTATTTATATTATAAATCAATCTTTGACTAAAGTAAATTAATTTATCTCTATTCTATATTATTTCAATGCTAAAAAATCTGAATACTTTAATCTGTTGATAGTATTATTTGTTTTTTCAAAAGCAAGCTTTACTGTGTACTCTATATTTTTATTTTTAAAATTTATTGGAACTGCGCATATGTTTTCCATATATAGTCCGATTGAATTTGCATATTCCAAAACTTTGTTTATAACTTCCAGTCTTTCTTTTTTATCAACAACGACACCGCTTTTACCCGCGCGATGACCCAGTTCAAATTGAGGTTTAATCAAAGCGATTATACAGCCGTCTGGTTTCAACATAATACTTGCTGGCTTTAGTATATACTTTATCGAAATAAAACTAACGTCTATAGTAATTATGTCGGCATATTCGCCAATATCCTCAAAAACAAGCTCTCTTGCATTAAGTCTGTCCCGAATAACCACTCGACTGTCACGCTTAAGTTTATCAGAAAAAGCGCACTCTGCCACGTCAACGGCAAAAACTTTTTTTGCGCCAAATTTTAAAAGACAATCGGTAAACCCCCCGTTTGACGCGCCTATATCAATGGCAGTTTTATTTACAACGTCAAGTCTGAATACGTTGAAAGCTTTTTCAAGTTTATCCCCGCCCAAGCTCTCAAATTCTGCCGACGTATCAATTTCTATAACAGTATCGTCATCGACCTCGGCAGATGGCTTGTCCGCAACAACTCCACCGATTTTAACCTTACCTTTTTTAATAAGGTTTAAGGCAAAGGTACGAGATTTGAGTTTATATTTTTCGAGAATATATAAATCAAGTCTCATTGAAAAAACTCACGGCTTTTTGCGTCAAATTTTCCAAACCAAACCCAAACTTTTGATACGCTTCAGAATCTGTCATATTTGCAATAGGCACATTTTCAAAAGCCATAGGCAAAATGAAATTTCCGTTATAGCCTTTTTGATTATAATGTTCTAAAATAGCGTCCGACAAACCGCCGCACAAAATATTGTCTTCAAGCACCATAATTTTTTTATCGCTGATTTCTTTAAGCATCAATTCGTCAATCGGGTGCGCAAATTTTGCGTCGATTATATCAACATTTATGCCCTTAATTGCCAAATTATTGCGCAGTTTATGAGCAATATTACACATTTTTGCGCCAATATACAATATAACTTTGTCAGAATTATTATAAACGTCGTAAGACCATTTGCCCAACTCTATCGGCGCTGATTCGCCCAATTCAAGACTGTCACAACAGCCTTTACCATATCGAATAGCAAGCGGAAGGTTACATTTTTGAGACCATTTAACCATTTTCTCCATTTCATCAAGGTCGCGCGGGGACGCTATATTCATCCCTGCTGTTCGCAAATAGCTGATGTTAATTAATCCTTGATGAGTTTCACCGTCGCCTGATACAACTCCGCTGTGATCAATACACAAAGTTACGGGCAGTTTTTGTATCATTATATCGTGAAGAATTTGGTCAAATCCTCTTTGCAAAAACGTACTGTAAACTGCAAGATATGGTTTAAAACCCTCTTTTGCCAAAGCTGCGCACATTGTAACTGCGTGCTCTTCGGCTATACCTGTATCAATAAACCTGTTAGGATATTTTTCTGCAAAAGCAGTCAGCCCAACGCCCTCTTTCATCGCTGCGGTAACTGCAACAATTTTGTCGTCTTTTTCTGCCAACTTGCACAAAACCGCCGATAGCCTTTCGCCAAAGCTTTCGCTAGCGGGTTTGGAAACGCCGTATGAATGGCACTTCTCTATGGATTTGCCATTTTCGAAAAAGCCCTTGCCCTTGATTGTGTTTACGTGTACCACAACGCTTTTATCAGAGGCCTTGGCTTTGCGTAAAGCAGATATTAAATCTTCTAAATTATGCCCGTCGATTTGACCTATGTAATCAAAATCAAACAAATTAAAATATTCTTTTGCCGATTCAAATTTATTGAAAATCTTTGACAGCATCCCAACGGTTGGAGAAATTGCCATTTTATTGTCGTTTAAAATTATAATTTGTTTTCCCTTTTCCAAAGGACTGACGTTTAAAGCCTCAAATGACATTCCGTTTGAAATAGAACCGTCACCGATTAAAGAGATAATTTCAAAATCCTCTTTTTTTAAGGCTCTGGCGCGTAAAACTCCGCACGCAACAGATAAAGCCGTTCCACTATGTCCGGCGTCGAAGTAATCAAATTCGCTTTCGCTGGTTTTGGGAAAACCGCTTAAACCGCCTAGTGTACGAATTGTATTAAAGCCTTCTCTGGTCAATAGTTTATGCGTATAGCATTGATGTCCGACATCAAAAATAAGCTTATCTTTTGGAAAATCAAATACATAATGAAGCGCAATCGTAAGCTCAACTACGCCCAAATTTGACGCTAAATGCCCGCCGTTTGTGGTTATGACCTTAATAATTTCTTCTCTAATTTCGTCAGCAAGCCGATTTAACGATTTTATATCCAGCTTTTTTATATCACTTCTTTTTTCGAGCACTTTTACTCTCCTTCGTAAAAAACGAAATAAATTTTGCGGTTACCATAACAAATTCCTTCGATTGCTTAATAGCGTACGCCTTAACAAACGCTTTGCCTCCGACAATCGCCGCAGAAACCACGCTGCTTATGGCAATCGTGACGATTTGTTCAATCAAGGTTGACGCGTCAAGCAAAACTTTTCCTGCAATAACAACCGTACACGCGCCTGCCAAAATACCAAAAATGTCACCGATAACGTCGTTACAAATATTTGATACCTTGTCTGCATTTTTGACAAGCTTAATGGCAATTTTACTTCCGGGAACTTTTCTGCTTGCCATAGCCGTTAAGGGGCCTAGTTCACAAGCAGCGACCGCCACGCCGATTCCGTCAAACAATATACTTCCGATAATTAAAAACAACAGCAACAAAATAACTATTAATACATTATTCGCAGTTGCCGTCATTTGCGCCACAAAACTGAAAAATGCCGACAAAAAAAACGTAATAACTGTAGCTTTTATCGCCCAATGCGACTTAGCCCCGTTATTTTTGAATTTTTTATCGGATTTGTTTCGCGTTTTTTTGACAGGTGTAGCTTCGGATTTTGATTCGTTTAAAGGTAACGCCTGTCCTTCATTTAACGGCACTTCGAGATTGTCGTCGAAATTGTCGTTGTTATCCATATATTCCTCTTTTTTAAAAAAATTAATGGTGGTAACATTTTGAGTAAACCTTGCGCCTTTAGGTCTAGTTGACTTTCTCTCCACAAAAACTCTTCGTCGCCGATAGAGAAGTTTCCTATTATATTGCAGACTACGGAGTTGCCGTCCGCAGGACTAGATTGCCACTTAGAGCACACTATAATCCCCAAAATATTTCCAATGGAACAGCCTAGAAGATTTCCTTTACAGTCCAAGAGCACACTTAGCTTCTTTTGCAAGCTGAGTTTCATCGGGCAATCGGCAAAAGCACATTGGCCAACATACAATGCCGTGTTCCCAAATTCACACCGATCACTCAAAGCAGGCTACTCTGCACACAGCTTTTTGCCGCATTACAGGTTTTCACTAACCAGTAGAAGATTTGACGTCTACCGAATTAGGCCTCCACGATAATTGGGTCGCAGGTCGCATGCCATTGCGACTCGCCCAAAAATCTTAACTCCCAGCAACAGCCCTTGTTTGGGCAACAAAGGCCACCACCAGAAACTTCATCGATATGCCCTTTAACGGTATTTTAACCCCGTCTTGGGTGTGGCTGGACTGACTAGGATACTGCACCACCATTTTTTTGTATTATAACACAATCAAATATAAATTACAACATATTATATATTTATACACTGCTAAAGTTTAATATACTTTCCAAAAAAGCCTAATAATTCAAGCAAAAGTTGAGGATTTTTAAATTTATCGGCAAGATTTTTTGCAGATTTTACCAAACTATCCAACTCATTAATGGCAAAATCACGTCCGTACAATTTTGCATAGTTTAACTCTTCTTCAAAAATGATGCCTTGGTCGAAGTCGTCTAAATCGTCGGCAATTTGAAAAGCTAAACCAAATCTGTGCGAAAATTCCACCAGCGTGTCTAATATTTCCTTGTCATCTGTAAACAACGTTGCGCCTGCAAGCAATGCGCCTTCAAAAAGCTTACCCGTTTTGTAAAGAAAGATTTTTTCCAACTGATTACAGTGCGATAAATCCAAAAATTGTCCATAAACCATACCGTTTATGCCCGATGATTTTGCCAAAATTGACGACGCATTAATTGCCCGCTCATCTTTGGCATTTTGAAACAAAATTTCAAAAGCAGAGTTTAACAGCGCGTCTCCGACCAATAAAGCCAGCCATTCGCCGTATTTTTTATGGACAGTAAGCTCGCCCCGTCTTAAATCGTCGTTGTCCATACAGGGTAAATCATCGTGAACCAAAGAATAATTATGGATAAGCTCAATGGCAATCGCATATGGCATCGCCTTGTCAATATCGCCTCCGACAAGGCTCGCGCCGGTCAACAGCATAATCGGACGCAACCGCTTTCCACCTCTTACAGCATATGCGACAGCCTCGCCAAGCTCGCCCTTATCAGTATATCCTTTTGCCCAGTTCTGTACGGCAGAATCAACCAAAAGTTTTAGCGATGTTAGATTATTCATCAATTTTAAACTCCTGCGTTAGCTTGTTCAATTCATCGGTCAGCAGTAAAATTTTGCCCTTACTGTCGCCTAAATATTCAAGACATTTTTTAGAAAGCTCTATCCCTTTATTAAAAAGCTCCAAGCTTTCGTCTAAGCTGATTTTTTGCGTTTCCAATTTTTTAACAATCGTCTCTAATTCGGAAAAAGTAGTTTCGAAATTCATAGCTCCTCCTCAACAATATCCGTAACGTTTGCATATATACTGCCATCCGCGCCCTTTACGGTAATTTTATCGCCAACATTCACGTTTTTTACGCTGGTTACGGGATTGCCGTTATCATATAAGCAAAAGTAACCGCTTTTCAAAATCCTCACGGGATTCATCTTTTCTAATGCAGTCAACAGTTTTTCAACGGCGAACTCGTTATTTTTTTGTAAATTATTTATAGAATTTGACATTTTAATATTGCTTTTTTCCAATCTTGACAAGTTTTCATTATATTGTTTGTCAACGGCATTTGCTATATTTGATGTCAAATATTTTGTTTTTTCCAAATAACCGTTTAAGCAAAGCTGAGACGATACATTTGCCCGCTTTAAAAAATCAAAAACAGAATCCTTGGTTTTATAATAATCATACGCCACCAGTTCGCCTGCCGCCGTTGGCGTCGCCGCCCTTGCGTCTGCGGCAAAATCACACAAAGAAAAATCGGTCTCGTGTCCAACCGCCGAAATAATCGGCGTTTTCATATTAAATACAGCGCGCACAACATTTTCGTCGTAAAACGGAAGCAAGTCCTCTAAACTACCTCCGCCACGCGCCAGAATAACACAGTCAAAATTCATTCTGTCAACGCTTTTGAGCGCCATTGCAATTTCCATTGAAGCATACTCGCCCTGAACCTTGACATCTTTGACATAAATGTCCAATTTAGGATTTTTTCTTCTGATTGTTTTATAAATATCCCTTATAACCGCACCATTTTTTGATGTTACAACAACAACCTTATCGCAAAACTTCGGTATAGGGATTTTATTAGAATCATCAAAAACGCCTTCTGCCGCAAGTTTGTTTCTAAGTTCTTCAATCCGCTGATACAACAAACCTATCCCGACAGGCTCGATTTTAGATACAACCAAACTCAAGCGTCCGCTAGGCGCGTAAAAGTCGGGCGTACCAATAAGTATAACGCTTTCGCCCTCTTTGGGAATATACGTTTTACGATATTGAAAACAACTGCACGCAATAACTCCGCCGCTGTCTTTTAAGTTAAAGTAGGAATGCGCACCACTTATTCTAAGCCCTGACACCTCGCCCAAAATTGCAATGTTATGAAGCATTTCTTCTGCCACAAAAATGTCCTTAATATACTTGCAAAGTTCGGTTACGGTGATATATTTTCTTTCCATATTCGCCTTATTAAAAATTGCCGACTAACCGCGACGCGCGCTTTTAATCGTATTTTTCATAAGCATAGTAATCGTCATTGGACCAACTCCGCCGGGAACCGGGGTGATAAAACTGCATTTATCTTTTACCGCCTCAAAATCTACGTCTCCGCATAGTTTGCCGTTTTCATCGCGGTTCATACCAACGTCGATAACCACCGCGCCGTCTTTTACATATTCCGCCGTAACAAACTTAGCTCTGCCAATAGCGGCAACCAAAATGTCCGCTTTGGCGCAAATTTCTGGCAAATTTTGTGTTTTACTGTGACAAATTGTAACAGTCGCATTTTCCTGTAAAAGCAAATTGAACATCGGTTTTCCAACAATATTGCTTCTTCCGATAACCACGGCATTCTTCCCGGAGATGCTTGTCCCCGTGGATTTAATAAGTTCAATAACGCCTTGAGGAGTACACGATACCATATCAAGAGTACCCAAACTAAGCAACCCCACTTGCTCTGCGCAAAAACCGTCAACGTCTTTTTTTGGCAGAATATGCGCAAGTATTTTCTTTTCGTCTAAATGCTTTGGCAACGGCAACTGACATAAAATACCGTGAACGTCATCACGGACGTTGAGCTCGGATACCGTATCCATAAGCGTTTGTTCATCAATATCGGCGGGAAAACGATAGGAGAAACTTTCAATACCCAGCTCTGCGCAGGCGTTTATTTTGTTTCTGACATAGACTTGGCTTGCGGAATCATCGCCAACTAAAATAACCGCCAAGCCCACACTCTTGCCTTGCGCTTTTAATGCGTCCACTTCCAGCTTAAGTTCTTCCCTAATTTTTTTGGATAAAGCTTTTCCGTCAATTATGTTCATTTTTTTCTCCGTTAAGTGATTTACAAATGCTTGATAATACGCCGTTAACATACGCGCTGCTTTTATCGGTGCTATAGCGTTTGGCAAGCTCAACCGCCTCGCTTATCGCAACAGAATGAGGAATATCGTCGGACATAAACGTAAGCTCGTATGTACACAAAATCAATATTGCCAAGTCGGGCTTATAAACCCTTGATATATCAAATCCGTCGGTATATTTGGCGATAGTAGCTTTCAAATCGTCATAGTTTGCAATTATCCCTCTATATACGTCAACCATATAAGAGCGGTCTTCAACCGACAAGGACGAATCCAAAAGTAAAAGTTCCAATGTAGTCTGATTTTCTACACCGTAAAATAAAAATTCAAAAGTCAATTTATATACGTTTTCTCTAGCTGTTCTTCTGCTCATAGTTCCCCTTCGTCAATATCATCTGCTTCGTCGTCGAAAATGTGTTCAATCGGCGGAGGACAAGCCTGTTCCTCAACAATGATGCTGACAACCATAACGTTGATTTGTTCAACCTTATAGCAAGTTTCCTTTTCGACGTCGGCTTTGATTTTTTCCTGCACGGCGCAAACGACTTCGGGGATATTATATCCATATAAAACGTTAATAAAAATATCCATTTTCACGTTATTATCGGTGATATAAGCCTGCGCGTCGGACGCTGCTGACCTGGAAAGCTTTTTACGTTCCGCCGATAAAAGCTTAACACCGTCGACTTCGGCGGCGCTTTTTATCGCAATAGCTGCGATAATATTTGAATAAAGGTCGTTATTTGAACTGTTTTTAGCCATAACCCCTCCTAAATTTTATATATTATAGCACAATTTTTTTATATGTTCAAGAAACTGTCGCATAGTATTTTTAAAAATATATTTTTTGTCGCATTAAAAAGCCGAGCCATTACGGCTCGACTTTAAGTAAGACATAAAAAAATTTCCGCCGTTGGCGGAAAAATTTTTAGTATGCGTTTACATTGACCTGCGTTGCAATATACTTGGTTTCAGTGAGGACAATCGCCAATATTTGCGCAACTTCGTTTGCTTGTAAATCGTCGTCTACAACCGTGATTGTACAAGAATCATCCGTTAAGTTTACCAACGCGTCCGAAAAGCCTTTGGCTTTTATGAGGTTTTCAAGCTTTAATTCGCCTTCCATTAAATCGCAAATTTTTTGTTTCTGAGCTTCGGCGGTGACCTTAGCTTCAGCTGATGACGTTTCCGAAATCATTATTGCGTCTAAGTAATCGAACATTTCTTGTCTGCCCGTCGTTCTGTCGCTTCGGAAGGAATTGAAGGTTGCCGTAACATTCGGGGTATCGCCCGTGCCGGGTTTAGAATTTCCCAGACGACTATTTAACCAAACGTTTAGAAATGCGGATGCCACCAAAAGCACGACCATTACCGACAGAACTATAATCTTTTTTTTGTTTTTCATATAAACCTCCTATTTGTTCATAGTGAATATTTGTATTTTATTTGCATCTATATTCAATACCGTTGCGGCAGCCTTTTGTAAACGCAGTCGGACACCCACATCGTTTGCGCCCTCCGCCACAATGATAACCCCGACTATTTGAGGGTTTATTTCCTTTAGTACGACAGGCACTTGTTCGCCGTTCACCGTGACCATAACGGGAGTAGAGCTTTCATCCGATGTAACCGTCTTTAAAGCCGAGCCTCCGCTATTATCTTCCCTTGTGACCGTATTCTGCGAGGACGTTTTCGCCGTAATAAGCTCGGACGTTCCGTCATAGGTAATCATACACTCCACCTTACCCGCTCCCTCGATTTTAGAAAGGACAGTCGCCAGTCTTTTTTCGGTTTCCGCATAAGCCGACACAGTTTGAGAGCTCTCTTTTGAAGATACTTTTTCCGTCTTTTGCCAGCCGGCGTAGACAATAAGCATTATCGCTATTAAAACTATGCAAATAATAACTTCAATATGCTTAATTTTTTTAATGCGTTGTAAGAAATCATCAATTTTGTCTTTAAACGAAATCTTTTCACACTCATTCTTCTTTTCAATCATAACACCCTCACATAATCTCGGTCTATTTTTAAATACGCAGACACCGTTGTCTTGATATTATTTATTATATCTATATGCTCATTTGAGCTATTCAAAACCACATTATTCAAATAAATATTTACATAGTCGATTTCGTTGGCGTTATTTACTTTTTTAACAATTTTAGCCTCGCAATCGGTGTATCCCAACTGCAATAAAAGTTCTTCTATGCTTTCTTCACGATAGTCTTTTTTTGTTTGTGAAACGCTGTCTATAAAGTTTTCATCGACGCTAAAACTTACGCCGTTTGAAAATAACTTTTTAAAATCAATTTCTTTGTTTATAAATTTCGGAATCGGCGCAATTATGGTTAGTATTGTGATTGCGGCAAAAATCCCCTTGATATATTTATTGGTTTGTCCCTCCGGCAAAACAATATCAACAAGGATACCTAAGGTAATTATTCCAACAATACTTATTATCCACGCGCTCATTAGACCACCCCAAGGTTACACGAATAGATAACCAACATAATTAAAATAAAATACATAAACGCTGTGCCGCATAAAACCGACAAAAGCAACGACATACTTTTGGAAACGCCTTGTAATAGGTTAGAAATTTTGTTATCTGACAACGGCTCGGCAATCGCTGCCGCCAGTTTTAATCCAAGCGAAAACATCGCCAGTTTTATAATCGGCGAAATAACAACAACCAAAACCAGCATAAGTCCCGCAACACCAACAGAGTTTTTCAATAAAATACAGCTTGCCATCACCAAATCAAAGCCGTCGGACAAATATCCTCCTAAAATCGGAACGTAGCTTCCTATTGCAAATTTAGTTGCGGTAATTCCAATTCCGTCAATAGTACGCCCGGCGATACCTCTCATCGTCACAAGCATCATAAATACACTGAAAATTATACCTAAGCTCCATTCGGCAATACTTTTAAAAAAGGCTGAAAATTTGTTTAGCTTTACATTTTTTGATAGATTTCCAACCACCAAAAAAATGAGCGCGGCGATAAAGCAAGGAAGAATAAATTTAGATATTGCTTCAATGACAAAACCCGTTGCGATAACCATAAGCGGCTGATATAACCCTACTCCCGTCGTTCCGCCTAAAGCCGCCAGTAATGTCAAAAATATTGGGAATAGCACGCTCATTAAGCTTTGCAAGCGGGATACGGTTTGCACGGTCAATTTTATGTAATTTGCAATAGTATTTAGAAGAATAATTACAATTATTGCGTAACAAACAAAGAAAATAATTTCATTTGTGGACTTTGACAAAAAGCCCGAGTTTAAACCTGAAAGAATTCCATAAAGTAAAACTATAGCAACAATAGTAATAAGCGACGGCAAAAATCCAACAAAGCCCTGCGTAACCTTATCCAATATTAAGTCAAATATCGATTCGATGTTTCCCGCCTCTCCGTTGGATATCTTCAAAACCAAATCTTTAAGTTGGTCGGCGTTTAAAATAGATTTTTCCTCATCGGTTAATGACTTGAAAAATTCTTCCAACGCATTTGTATCCAAATTATCTAATTGTTCCTCGGTTTGCTTGTCCAATTCTTCCTCAACAGTTTTTTCGTCAGCCGCAAGTGTTATATTTTGTGGCGAAAAATATAATAATATGACGAATGTTATTATAAAAACTGCAAGAACAATTAGGATTTTCTTTTTCATTTTACTAAATTTATAATTACGTCCATAAGCGTTGTCAAAATCGGTAGCGCCATTAAAAAAATAACGATTTTACCCGCCAGCTGAAGCTTTTTGCCTATACTTGCCGTACCGTAATCCTCGCATATGCCTGCTGAATACTCTGTTAAATATCCGATACCGATTATCTTCATCACCCCGGCAAACAGCTCGTCCGATATGGCACTTTTCTCAACAATTTCATAAAACGCGCCAACAACCTCGCCCAACGAATTTATCAGCATAACCAAAATTATGATACCGGTTGCCAAAACAACAAATATGGAATATTCGGGTTTTGCGCTTTTCATTAAACCCGTTATAATCGCCCCTAAAATTCCAATTCCGACAACCTTAAAAATTTCCATATTAATATAACCCGAAGATTTGTTTTACGGTATCAAAAAGTCCGCCGACCATTTCAAGCATCATTACAATGACCACGACGACGCCGGCAATGGTGACAAAGGTGCTTATTTCCTCTTTATCACTTTTTTTCAATATAATGTTTACAACGGCAGTTAAAAGCCCGATTCCTGCAATTTTTAAAATAATATCAATTCCCATATCACACCACAATAACCATTAATGCAACACCTAACAATACCGACAGTTTATAATACATTCCGCCTTTCTTTTCATAGTTGTCCGAAGCCGAGCTTTCCAGACTTTGAAAACGCATTTTGTTGTTTTGAATTATTTTTAGTTCTGCTTCTAAGTCATTTTTTCCAAGCGAGTACAAAAATTCTGCTATATTTTTTGTATCCTGATTCGAAAGATATATATTTTTCAAATAGTTTTCGACCTCCGTTACGTTAATATATCCCGCCTGTAAACCGATTATGTATTTTTTTATCAACTCGTAAGGTAATCCTTTTTTGTTATTGCAAAAACTTTCCAAAACTTCCTTCAAGGGTGTTTTTAAAAAATTTACCTGCCTGTAAAGCGTGTCGCAAAGCTGTACGAAAACAGAATAAGTTTCTAATCTTATTCGGTAAATTCGTTTTATTGCCAAGCCCGTATACGCGCTTGCAGCCATTAAAAGCGCGCCCGCAAAAATTGTTATCATTTATCAATTACCCTCAAAACTTCTCCGACCTTTCGTTTTTTTGATAAAACAATTTTGACATCAAAAAGCTTTAAAAAGTTGGCAAAAATTGAATTTTCCAGCTCTTTTTCGCTCTCTGCGTGTATTGATGCAAAAATTTTTACCCCGGCTCTGCATGCGTCAGCCAAAACCTCGGTTTCAGAAATTTTGTATATTTCATCTGTCACAATAACGTCCGGATTCATTGCTCTTATTACGTTTTCATAAGCGATAAGTTTTGGAACTCCGCTAATTACGTCTGTATTTTCTCCGACTGAAAATGCCGCTATTCCTTTTACTGCTGCGGCAAGCTCATATCTTTCATCGACAATAAGCACATTTTTTCCTTTGTCGGAAATAACGCGGGATAATTCTCTAAGCAAGGTTGTCTTTCCCGCCGCGGGGGGAGATATAATGATTGTATTTTTAACCTCGCCGTCAACATAAATGCTATCAATTAAACCGTCGGCGCACCCAAAAACTTCGTCAGGCACCCTAATTGCCAAACAGGAGATATCCTTTTGTGTAGACAACTTCCCGTTATTCATAACTCCCTCTCCGCAAATCCCGATTCTAATTCCCCCCTGACAATGAATAAACCCGCTTACCAAACTGTCGCTGATTGAATACACCGAATAACCGCTAGCAACCCCCAAAATATAATCTATGTCACTTCTGCTTACCTTCACGCTTGATGTTTGTCTATTAAGCAACATCCATTTCTGCCCGTCATATACTCTCATATAACGGCCGATTCTTAAACGTAATTCACAAATTTTTAAACCTTCTAACTGCGCTTTCAATATGTCAGGAAGAAGATAATTTAGATTTTCCACACTTAATGCTATGAGCGTAAAAATACATAAATTCTTATTGGACAATTTATGCCAAAAAACGCACAAAATCGTATATTTTAACACTTAAATATATTTATACTGTTTACAAGTTAATAGTTTTGTGATAAAATATTTTTATGAAAAATTTTATAGAGATTTTTAATAAATTTAAAGGTGTTGACGCTGTAGTGTTAACTGCGCCGTCTAACACTTTCTATCTTGCGGAATATGAAAGCAGTTTTGCATACATCGTTTTATCCAAACAAGGCGGTTTTTATTTAACCGATACACGTTATATAGAAGAGGCTTCTGCAATCATAAACAACGGCGCGGAAGTATTGCCAATCACTTATAAAAACGCTTTTTCAACAATAAACGAAATATTAGACAAACTTGGCGCAAAAAATATCGGATTTGAAAATTTAAGTATGAGTTTTGAAACTTATACAGGTCTTAAATCTGCCCTTATTGGAAAGAATTTAATCGGGATTGAGCAACAACTTTTGGCAATTCGTTCAATTAAAACTGCCGATGAGCTTAAACTTATAAAAAAAGCCGCCAAAATAAATGATAAATCCTTTGACCAGCTTTGCAAAAAGATTAGTCTTGGCGTGACGGAACGAGAGCTTGCCTATGAGTTGGAATATCTCTTCAGAAAAAACGGCGCAGATGGTACTGCATTTGAAACCATAGTGGCTTTTGGTGATAATACTTCAAAGCCGCACGCGCACGCAGGCGACAAAAAGCTGACCGAAGAAACACCGATTACCATCGATTTTGGTTGCAAGCTTAATGGATACTGCAGCGATATTACACGAAATGCATTCTTTGGTTCGCCCACACCCAAATATGTTGAAATTTATGAGGCAGTATTACAAGCTAATATGCGTGGTATAGACGCTATAATGCCCAATGTTGCCACAGCGGCAATTCATTCGGTATGCCTAACCTCTTTGGCGGAACAAGGGCTAGATAAATACTTTATACACGGCACCGGGCACGGAGTTGGTATTGATATTCACGAGGCGCCAACACTTAACGCTAACAGCGCCGAAATTTTAAAGCGGAATATGGTTGTCACGGTTGAACCCGGCGTATATATTCCCGGCTTTGGCGGAGTACGTATTGAGGATTTGATTATTGTCACCTCTAAAGGTGCGGAAATAATCAGCCATACAGATAAAAAATTATTGATTTTGTAAAACACAGGAGGTTTTTATGGCATTTGTTACAGCGGGAGATTTCCGAAAAGGGATTACCTTCCAAGACGGCACAAACGTATTTGTAATTACGGACTTTCAACACGTAAAGCCTGGTAAAGGCGCGGCGTTTGTACGCACAAAAATTAAAAATGTTCTGACAGGTGGAGTGATTGAACGTACATTCAACCCTACGGATAAATTTGAACTTGCGCATATTGAGCGCAAAGAAATGCAATATCTTTACAGCGATGGTGAGCTTTATTATTTTATGGACAACGAAACCTATGAGCAAATACCGCTTATGAAAGACACCGTCGAAGAGGCATTGAAGTTTGTCAAAGAGAATATGAGCGTTAATATCGCATTCTTCAACGGACAAGCAATTTCCGTGGAAGCGCCCAACTTTGTTGAGCTTGAAATCACATTCTGCGAGCCCGGCGTTAAAGGCGACACCGCAACCGGAGGTAGCAAACCTGCAACCTTAGAAACGGGCGTCGTAATACAAGTTCCTTTCTTTGTAAACCAAGGCGATACAATCCGTGTGGATACACGCTCGGGCGAGTATATGTCCAGAGTATAATTAAAAATTTTGGGCAGATAATCTCTGCCCTTTTTTTATGTGAAAAAGCGCCGTCAAAATTGACGGCGCTTTTGTATTGCTTTGTATTCTATTAGTTATTGATTATGCCGCAACATATTCCGTATCTTGTTGAGCATAAACATATGTTTTGATAAATTCAATATTGGTTTTAATCATTTGATTACCACTACTGTTTTCATACATCGTCATAACAACAAACGGCGCGCCGTCCTTATTATGATGTTCTCCCACGTATACGCCCTTATAGGTTTCCCCGTCATAGCCTTCAACGTCACGGATATAATATTTTCCGCTATATTTGATGCCCAAACCGTCAGGTAATACGAATCCTTGCGGCAGTGAAAAATTATTTGGGGCAGCCTCCAGCGCATTAACCAATTTTTGAATGTTTTCAGACTCAAAATCTAATCCTACAAGCTCTAGTCCCGTACTTCCGGGCAACAACCCAAGCGAAGCTTCTGCGTCATAAAGCGAAAATCCGGGGAACAATCCATTTACATATTGAGCCACAAACGCGGTTAAATCAACATTCTTAACAAGAGAGTTTATATCAATGTTAAATTGTTTAAGCAAGGCGTTAATGCCATTCATATCCAATATAATCAGCAACTCCATAGTCCCGTCTGGTTTTAGTGTAATGCCACTCTTAGACGCATCGATTAACCCAACAATAAGTCCGCCTAATCCACCCGGTATAAGCCCAACAGTTGTAGGTTTGACAAAATCATAGTGTACGGTTTCCTCAACAAAATAACCGCCAACAAACGGTTCGTCCTCACTTCTGTCCAAATAGCTTGGGGTAAGACCGCGTGTGCAACGGAAAAACAACTCCGTAACCTCTTCTGTTGAACTAGCAGCGTTTATCATAACTTTGGCATACTCGGAAAACGTTTTATTGTCCTTTGAGAATAATTTATCCAGTTGCGCGGTACGCAGTTTTTTGTATTCTTGCGCGGCTGGTTGTTCGGATACAATACCTGCTTCCACCAATTTTTCTTGAATTAAGTCGGCAATGACTGCGTGACCTTCGTTGGAGGGGTGAATACCGTCAGAATAAATCAGTTGAGGACCTCTTGCAGAATCTGCGTCGGCTATCTCCTTAAAGCCTTTATAAACGTCAACAAAATGCACGTTCTCGTCTGTTGCCTTGTTTGCATTGTAATAATCCTCAATAACTTTGTTCATTTTAGGGATAATGATGTCGCCAACTGCGCGATATTCCTCGGGGGATACCGCAGGAGACAATTTCGACAACGATTGTCTTACTTCTGCGCCCATTAGAGGAGTCGGAGGATATATAGGATTATATACGCTTTGAATTATAATATCAGCAGTAGGATTCATAATGCGCAATAATTCCATAATTTTGCGGAATTTAACAACAGAATTTTTCAAGGTTCTGTCAATAAAAAATTCATTATCTTCTGCATAGTATGGCTTATTCGTTGCAGCCTCTAAAATTATCGTATTGAAAAATTCGCCCGCTTGAAGCAAATCGTTTCCGATGATAGAAATATGTATAATGTCCGCTTGCATAATGTGAGTGGTTGTCAAAATTGCGCCGGGGTCTTTTGCGACCATATCCAACGTCATTTTTTCCTCGTCTGCAAGCCAATTATAATCGGTGGTATATTTAGAATTTGTTTCAGGATTTGTCAATAAACATAACATATCCCTCGTTTGATGTCCTGAAACCGAATGGTTATAAAACTTAAAATTATTTCTTTGCCCTATTGTGCCGTAATAGCCATAGTCCTCACGCTCGGACAGGGGCGCAACACCGATAATGGCTTCTGCGATACTATCTCCTAAAAAAACGATACTTTTTTGCTCTCCCGGAGTTTGTACCACATCGGGCTCGTCGTCTTTACAGGCGCTAAGCGTAAAAATGGCGCAAACAACCAACATCAAGCAAAGAAGAATTTTTAAAAACTTCCCTTTCATAACTTCCTCCTAAACATATAATGTCTTAATTATATAATATGAATATTTGGTAGTCAAGAAAACCAAGTTTATAAAATAGTCAAATGTTTAAAACTTTAGTCGAATTTTTTGAAAAGTATCCTTCATAAATTTAGCATCTTCGGCTTGCGTACCTGCCGATTCACAAATAATATAGGGGGACAAATTATATTTATCCACAATTTCTGCAAACGGTTCAAATTCGGGTCCGAAAGCAGAATCTTCAAAGGTTAGATGTCGGATTTCACCCTTGTCTGAATATTGAATCTTGGAAAAATGGACGTGCATATTAGATGTTTTATCTATGCCTACACCGTTAACAAGTTCAATAATTATATTTTCAAAATCCTGAACAGTTTTTAAACCGCCACGGGTTCTGGCGTTAACGTGTCCAAAGTCAACGCAGGGATAAAAACTATCGTCGATATTGCAAAAACGGATTATTTCTTCCACCGTTCCTATTTGGGCAAGCTTACCCATTGTCTCAGGGCATAATATAATATCTTCAAATTTTGCTTCTTTTTTTACAAGAGAAAATCTTTTAAGACGCTGCTCAATTAAAAAAACCGCTTCCTCTCGAGGCAATTTTCCTTCTGTTCCAACGTGAAATACGCACCGATTGCCCTCAAACCATTTAAGCGCAGTCATTGATTGCAACAAATATTTGAAACTGTTAATCTCGCCCTTATCTTGGTCGGGATTGGCAAAATTTATATAATAAGGCGCGTGAGCAGAAATTTCGATATTATTTTCTTTTCCTTCCTTTCCGATTGCCCTTGCAGAAACCTCTCCGATTGTGACGCCTCTGCCAAACGAATATTCAAACGCATCCAAACCTTTGTCTTTCAGCCATTTTGGGGTATCCTTTGTAGACAAAAAGCCATCTGCATAAAAGCTTTCTCCATTTCCTGACGGGCCAAATTTTATCATAACGTCCTCTTAATAAAAGCTGCAATTTGAATATCCTTCATAATTTGGTCATGAATATCCTGTTCGCTTTCAAATTTCACAATATCACGGATTTTTTTATAAAATCTAACCGTAATATCTTTTCCGTATAAATTGCCTTTATAGTTTTCCAAAAAGCTTTCCACCGTTAAGGTATAGTCGTCAAATGTCGGCTTAACGCCGATGTTTGTCAAACTATCATATATAAACCCGTCAACTTCCACCGTCGTTGCGTAAACGCCTTGGCTCATCTTGTGTTTTTCTTCAGAAACAAAAATGTTTGCTGTCGGAAAACCAAAAGCCCTGCCTCTGCCAAAACAATGAACCACGTTGCCCTGAATGCGGTAAGCCCTCCCTAAAAGTTGATTGGCTTTGACAATATTACCGCTAGATAAATAATTTCTGATTGTAGTGCTGCTGATTTTTTCACCGTCTTCATCACGCAAATATTCCATATGTTTTACAACTGCGCCCTTGCTTGCGGCAAAGTAAGTCAGCATATTGATATTTCCCGCGCCCTTGTATCCAAAAGTAAAATCCTTTCCGCACACAACTGCAAGAATTTTAAAATTAGAAAATAGATTAACCAAAAAAGCCTCGGGCGAGGTTTGCGCGTATTCATAAGACATAGTTTTTGCAATAACGACGTCTATCCCTAGATTTTGCAAAATAGATACACGCTCGTCAAAGGTAAAAACCATACCCGTATCTTTGTTAAAAAACTTAAAAGGATTGTTTTTAAAAGTAAAAATCGCGCTCGAAACACCCAAAAACTCGGCGAGGTTTTTTGTCTCGTCAATAAGTCTTGCATGCCCTCTATGCACGCTGTCAAAGAAACCCAGCGCCAAAACTATAGGCTTATCATATCCGTTTTCAACAATTTTCATTTGCTAGAACCTTACACAAACGTTTAATATTCCGTTTTCTGCTTTTGCCACGCCAAATAAGACATCTTTTAAATATACCGCATAACTACCGTCAGACAGATTGTTCAGCTTAAGCTTGACGCCGTTTATTAAGGGTTTTTCAAACTTTTCATCGACGTCATAACGTCGAAAATTTTCTAGGTATCGATTAACGCCGATAACATTTGAAAGCAAGTCAGTCTGCAAGTTATCAAAAGTAACCGCATCATTTATAGAAAAAATACCCGCCTCTGTTCTTATTAGTGACGACATAAAACCGACCGTATTTAACGCGTACGCCATATCTCTGACGATACTTCTGATATATGTTCCTGCTGAACACATAATATCAAAATTAAAGGTATTTTCATTTTTACCCAAAAATTTCATATTATAGATTTCAATCTCTCTGCCTTTAAGGTCAACGCTGATACCCTTTCTTGCCAAATCGTATGCTCTTGCTCCGTTTACTAGCTTTGCCGAATATTGCGGAGGAACTTGAGTATGCTTTCCGATAATATTGTTTAGCAAGTCCAAAACATCGTTTTCCGAGGGAATAATTTCCGACGTATTTGTCACACAGCCATAGCTGTCAAGCGTATCCGTCTCTTGCCCAAAGGAAAAGGCAGCCCGATATGTTTTTTTATCTTTAAAATTAAAGTCAAAAAGTTTTGTTGCTTTCCCTATCGCAATAGGAAGTACGCCGGCAGCTCCCGGGTCTAAAGTTCCAAAATGACCAACTTTTACTGCGCCATAATTTTTTTTCAGTATGCCTCTAACTATGACAACGGCATCGCTTGATGTCATATTTGTAGGTTTAAGCAAATTAATAAAGCCGTTTAAGTCTTCGTTTGGCATATTATAACATATCTCTTGCTGCTTTTAACAGCTTATCAACAACGTCTTCATAAAACCCCGACAGTCTACAGCCGGCAGCTTTAGCGTGTCCACCGCCACCGAAAACAGCGGCTATTTGAGAGGCGTCAATATCGTTCTTTGTGCGAATACTCACTCTAAAATATTTGTCGTAAACCTCCGCAACAGAGAATGCAATCTTAACACTATTGACATTTATTAAATCAACTATAACGCCTTCGGTATCTTCTGAAGACGTATTAGTTTCTTTAAAGTCGTCAGTTCTAAAAGTTAAAATACCAACTTTATTTTCCTCAAAAAACTTAGCATTATTCAACACTTTGTTTTTAAGCTTAAATTGGTTAACACTTTTATTTTTTATCAAATTATAAATTGCCACGTCTGCCAAAAAATCATATTTTTTTAGTTCTGATGCAATCCATAATGTTTCCGCTGTCGTATTGGAAAAAGAAAAACAACCGCTATCGGTAACTATGCCCGAGAAAATCAACTCGGCTATTTTTTCATCAACAAGCTGAATCTCGTTCTGCTTTTCCAATTTTTTTATAACCCAATAAATTAACTCCGCCGTTGCCGAAGCGCTACTGTCGCAAAGCGTATAATCTGCAAATTTTGCGTTTGTTTTATGATGGTCTATTACCAAACGCTCGTCAGACTTATTAAAATATTTTCCTACATAGTTAAACCTTTCTGCGTCAGAACAGTCTATTGCAACAGCAAGCTCGTATTTTTTCATTCCGCCGACATTTACGATGTCTGAATATGGCAGAAAACTTAACTTAGACGGCAAGTTATCATCGCAAAAAACTTCTGCGGTTTTACCCAGTTTTTTTAGCGCAACAGCCAACGCAATGGCAGAGCATATTGTATCGCCATCGGGATTAGCGTGACAGATTAACGCAACGGTTTTGGCTTTATTTAAATAGTCAGTCGTTTTTTCGATTTTGACCTCATCAATCATTTTTTATAACACCTTTAAGCAGTCTGTCAATTTTCATACCGTATTCGATACTGTCGTCTAAGACAAAACTCAGGTCGGGCATATTTCTTATGTTCATCAAACTTTTAAGCTCATTTCTAATGAAGCCTGCAGCATTGGAAATAGTTTTCATTGCTTCTGCTTTATTTTCGATATTTAAAAGACTGACATATATCTTGCTATACTTTAAATCCGAGGTTGTTGAAACTTTGGTAATTGAAATCAACCCACCCTGTAAGCGTGGGTCGTTCAATTTGTGCTGTATTATTGCGGCGGTTTGTTTTTCAATTTCCGCATTGATACGACTTATTTTATTATTACTCATTTATTTGCTCCATAACGAATGCCTCGATTACGTCGCCCTCTTTAATATCGTTAAAGTTAACAATACTCATACCGCATTCATAGCCTTTAGCCACTTCTTTTGCGTCGTCTTTGAAACGCTTTAAGCTATCGAGTTCGCCCTCGAAGACAAAGTTATTATCACGATATAATCTAACTTTTGCGTTTCTGGTAATCTTTCCGTCAGTCACATAGCAACCTGCAACCGTACCGACACCCGTGATTTTATATACCTGTCTAACTTCAGCGTTTCCAAGCGTAACCTCTTTAAATTTAGGCGCAAGCATACCTTTTATTGCCGCAGATACGTCATCGATTGCGTCATAAATTACCCTATATAATCTAATATCGATTCCGTCACGCTCAGCAGTAGCCTTAGCTTTTGCGTCAGCTCGAACGTTAAAGCCAATAATGATTGCGTTTGCAGTATTTGCAAGCATAACGTCCGAGTCATTGATTGCGCCGACTGCGCCGTGTATCACCGCTATAGTGACTTCATCGTTAGTCAGTTTTACCAAGGATTGTTTTACCGCTTCCACACTGCCTTGAACGTCGGCTTTAATAATGATATTTAAGGATTTCGATTCACCTTGTTTGATTTTTGCAAAAATGTCATCAAGCGAGGTGGACGCCTTTGTAGCGTTAATCTCACTTCTAATTTTCAGTTGCCTTTCATTGGCAACTTGTTTTGCAAGTTTTTCGTCCCCTACAACAGAAATCGGGTCGCCCGCATTTGGCACTTCTGAAAAACCGATAACCGATACGGGAATTGACGGACCTGCGGATTTTATATTTTTTCCTTTATCGTCAATCATTGCTCTGATTTTACCAACACAAATACCGGCAACAACAAAATCGCTTATCTTTAAAGTACCGTTTTGAACCAAAACCGTTGCAAGCGGTCCCTTGCCCTTATCAAGTCTTGCTTCGATAATAGTACCTCTGGCATTTCTATCGGGATTAGCTTTAAGCTCTAACATTTCCGCAACCAATAAAACGGTTTCCAAAAGCTTGTTAATGTTTTCACCTGTTTTTGCAGAAACATACACAACAGGGGTATCACCGCCCCATTCTTCAGGGACAAGCTCGTGTTCCGTCAGTTGTTGCAAAACACGTTCCGGTTGCGCGCCTGTCTTATCAATTTTATTGACGGCGATAATTATAGATACGCCGGCAAGCTTTGCGTGATTTATTGCCTCTATCGTTTGTGGCATAATACCGTCGTCAGCGGCAACTACTATAATTGCTATATCAGTTACTTGAGCGCCCCTCATACGCATTGACGTAAACGCTTCGTGACCGGGAGTGTCTAAAAACGTGATGGGTTTATTGTTTAGAGAAACAGTATACGCGCCGATGTGCTGCGTGATTCCGCCTGCCTCGCCTGCGGTAACATTCGCCTTTCTGATGTAGTCCAACAAAGATGTTTTACCGTGGTCAACGTGCCCCATAATTGTAACAACCGGCGGACGTGTAACAAGGTTATCCTCGTCGTCGCTGTCGGTTTCCGTTTCGATATCAAACAATTTATCCTCAGCAGTTTTTTCGGGCTCATAGCTTAGGGTAACGCCAAGCTCCGTGGCAACTAAGTCCGCGGTATCAAAATCGATTACGTCGTTAATTGTTTTCAAAATGCCCAAAACCATAAGCTGTTTCAATATCTCGCCGCCTGTTTTGCCGATTTTCTCGCTTAAGGTTTTGATAGTGACAAATTCCGATGTTATTACAGCGCTTTCAATTTTGGTTGAAGTTGGCAAAATAAACTCATTTTTCTTGGAGGAACGATGCTTAAAATGACGCGCGGTTTCATTACCCTCCTCGTCATAAACCACTTGGTCGTTTACAATATATCCTTTACGAATCAAAGCGCGCTTGTTTTGAGCTTTTTTATCTTCAATAGCCTGTTGAGCAGGAGTTTTTTTCTGCACAGTCTTTTGTTGATAGCCCGGCTTTGTTGCAATAGGCGTAGGAGTGGCCGCTGAAAATCTGGGAGCATTGCCACCTTGACGAGGCGAGGTTGAACCTCCTTGTCTAGGCGCATTTGCGCCGTTGGGACGATTTTGTCCGCCTTGGAAGTTTTGCCCGTTTTGTGGGCGATATTGTCCATTTTGTTGCGGTCTTTGTTGTCCGTTATTTTGATAAGGCGGACGAGACTGACCGTTTTGCGTCGGGCGCGATTGTCCTGATTGTCCGTTCTGTTGAGGACGGTATTGCGGATTTTGAGGTCTTTTCTGAGGATTGTTTGTAGAATTATCAAAAATTCTTGTTTGAACGTTTTCCCGAACGACAGGTTGCTCGATGACCGCGGGAGCCTCCGGCTCAGCCTCGATTATCGGTGTGACAACCTCAACGGGTTTTTCTTCAACAATAGGCGCTTCCTCAACAATTTTGGGAACAGCTATAACTTCTTCCTCAATTATTTCAGGTTGCTTATCTTTCTCTTTTTCTGCTTTCTTCGCAAGCTCCTCTGCCTGACGTTGCTCCTCGAGTTTTCGGGCATTTTCCATATCGATAATCTTGCGGGACTTAATGTCCAACAATGATTGAGTTAAGTTTTCGATTTTGTCTCTGACCTCTGAAGCGTGTTGCAAGGTTTTTGCAAGTCTATCTTGCCTAAACCCCAAAAGAGCTTTCACGCCACTTGATTCAGATTGAGTCTTTCCTGTGTTTTCTGCCATTTATTTACCTCCGCAACAGTCACGCATTTTCATTTTTGATAATAGCGTTCGCCAATTCCATATCGGTGACGGCTATTACCTTACAATTTTGCTTCTTTAAAATACCCTCCAAGGTTTGTTCCTTTAAGACAATCAGCGGAGAATTCGTTTTTTCGCAATACGCCTTAATTTGCTTGGACGTATTCTCCCCTGCGCTTGAGCAAAGAATAATGACTCTATGACGTTTTCCTCGTTTTGTAATCGAATCTACGCCAAAAATAATTTTTCCTGCCCTTGCGGCAAACCCTATATAGCTTTCAATTTTCGGTATCAGTGAAGTCATTTAATATTTTCTCATATACGGCGTCGTCAACTAAGCAATCAAAAACCTTATTCAAAAACTTCTTTGACACGCATTTTTTAATACAGTTTATATCCTTGCAGATATATGCGCCCCTTCCTCTCATTTTGCCCGTTAAATCCAATGCGATTGTATCTTCGGATTTAACAATGCGTACCAGTTCATTTTTTGGACGCATCGTACGGCAAACGACACACATACGCATAGGCACGTTTTTAGTCATCGGTTTCCTCTTTCAAAGCAGCCTCTGTTTCTTCGCTTAGAGGAGCAAACTCTTTCATAACTGCGCTATATGGCTTAACGTCGATTCTCCAGCCTGTCAATTTAGCGGCTAGTCTGGCGTTTTGACCTTGTTTGCCGATAGCAAGCGACAGCTTTTCGTCGGATACCACAACTCGCGCGGACTTTTCTTCCTCATTAATTTGAACCATTTGGACAGGAGCGGGGCTAAGCGCGCGGGCAACATATTCCAAAGGGTCTGCGCAATATGCGATGACGTCGATTTTTTCACCGTTTAGTTCTGCAACGATTGCGTTAACGCGGGAACCTTTAGGTCCGATACAAGCGCCGATAGCATCAACCGACGCGTCGTCGCTTGAAACAGCAATCTTGGTGCGGTAGCCAGCTTCTCTAACAATGCTGTTTACTTTTACTAAGCCACTGCGAATTTCGGGAACTTCAAGTTCAAAAAGTCTTTTGACAAAGCCGGCTGCCGCCCTTGAAACGACAACTTGCGCGCCATAGTTGGTTGTACGAACTTTTTTTACAAATACCTTTACAACATCGTTGATTTCCAAGCGTTCACCGGGGACTTGGTCGGGCAATGCAAGCACGCCTTCCATTTGGTTTCCGGAAATTTCAACAAAAACGTTTGAGCCCTCTTTCTTTCTTACGATTGCGCTGAGAATTTCCCCTTCGCGTTGCGTCATTTCGTTCATAACGATATCACGTCGAGCGTCGTTCAAACGTTGCATAATAACTTGTTTAGCCGTTTGAGCGGCAATACGTGAAAATGCGCGAGGAGTAATATCCTCCAACACGATATCGCCAAGCTTATAACTTATCTTATATTCTCTTGCTTCTTCCAAGGATATTTCCTTGTCGGGGTCTTCGACGGTTTCCACAACCTGTCTGTATGCAAAGATTCTTATAGTACCGCGGTCCTCGTCGGCGCGAACGGTAATCTGACGTGTCTCGCCTGTCTCTTTTTTATAGGCGAATAATATACCCGCCTCCAGAGCTTCGATAAGTTTATCTCGACTGATTTTCTTTTCTCTTTCTAAAATGTCAAGTGCGTCAAAAAACTCTTTGTAATCCTTATTACCCATTTTTATATTCCTCCTGCCAAAATACAGCGAGCAAACTGTATTTCGGTGTTGTTTATTCTAACTAAAATTTTATTGCAACGGTTGCCTTTGTGACATTCTTTCTTTCTAGAACTGTTGTCAAAGATTGAGGTTTTAAAACTTCAATAGAAATTGTATCCGCATCAAATGCCAATAATTTTCCAACAAGCTTTTCTTTTTTTATGGTTTTATTTGCATCGGGTTGTTTTAAAACTATTTCCAACTCCTCGCCTAAGCGTCTGCGAAAATCGTCATCAGTTTTAAGTTGCCAGTCTAAGCCCATTGAGGAAACTTCAAGCGTATACGGCTTGTCCTCGGAAGGATTAAGCTCATCAAGAGGGGCATTAATTGCGTTATGAATAGTTTCACAATCGGATAGTACCATTGCGCCTTGCTTCCAAATATATACGGTGATTGTATCCACGCCGTTAGGCTTATGGCATTTTACCGATACAAGCTCATATCCAAGCGTGTCGATAATAGGCTTTATGACCTCTTCAATTTTTAAAACTTTATCCATACAGTCTCCTATAAATGAACTAGAGCGAGCCATAGGCTCACTCTAGTAAATGTACTATTTAGCATTTATATATTAACATATATTATTATTTATTGCAACTGATTTTATACCAAAAAACGCAATTATCGCTGAGATAGATAAACTCCAAGCTGCTCGGCGTCTGAAAATACCGGCCTATTTAGCTTAGACAATGTTTCAAGGCTGTTGTGCCCTCTGGCAATAAATACGCAGTCACAACCAATCTCATCGGCAACCTCGGCGTCGTGGGCGGTATCGCCAACCATAACCGCCGTCGTTACATCAAACGGATGACCTAAAAGCCAATCCTGCGCAATTTCAATTTTTCCCTTTGCATAAATGTTATCTAATCCGATTACGTCATCAAAATAATCTGATAAGCCGTAGTGGCTCAAAAGCTCAATTAAGCCGTCTTTTTTATAAGCCGACAAAATAATTTGCCTAATTTTTTGAGAATGAAGTTTTTTTATTAAACCGACGACGTCACTAAATACCGGCGCATTTTCGGCTTTAATATAATATTCCTTCATATACTCGTCCGCTAACGTTTCATAAGGCTCAATAGAATAATCAAATCCCGCTTTTTTATAATAATCTACAATAGGAAAACAAAATTTATCAAAATAATCCGCCGAATTTTCAAATCGTTTCATATTTCGTCTGGTAAAAAGCTCGTTAATACTGTCGATTCCAATTTGGAGGTCATCTAATATTGTACCGTTCCAATCCCAAAATATTGTTTTATAGCCCAAAAAACACCTCGCTATTTGTTTTAGAAAAAATATGGCTTATATCGCCATATTTTTTAAACTAATATTTATATTTTATGTAGTTATTAAAAAAATTATACCCTGCCCGTTTCTCGCGCTAAACGGCGTTTGTCTTTTTCAACCTCTTTTTGGAAGGATTTATCATCAAGCTTAAGCTTTTTCATTAGGCTGGGTTTAGGTATGCCGTTTTCATCCCATTGACGTGACTTATAAAATTTCTTTCTAAGTTTATCCATTGGGACTTTCGTCTTTTTATTTGAAGGGTCCTCGCATTCGTCGGTCAATTTTTTGGGAAGCTTATCCTGACTGCCTTGCAAACCTAAGCGGATATTCAACATTCTTTCCAAGTTCCACCCACGTTTGCCAACCTTTAGAAAATCACCAATTTTATAATTCATACCCGTACAATGATTTATTGCAACGGGATAGGTTATCATACCTTCCAAATTCACCGCAAGCATACCCGGGTGATGGTTGATTAAATCAACAATACCACCGATATAAGGCGCTACTGCATTGACAATCCTTGTCGGTAAAAAGTTGGGTTTGGCAATCAAAAAGCCCGGCAAAACCTGATATGACGTGAACAAGCAAGTGCCAGCGGCGGAAATTGCTTCCATAAAGTCTTGGAAAAATACCGTAAACGCAGCCTTTCCAAAAGGCGTAAGCTGATTTATGCTTAACCCCAAACCTTCTAATATAACCAAATAACCTGCGTTTAAGTGACAACCGCCACGGTTTGACGTTGCGTATCCCAAGCCCATACCCACGGCGTGTCTTGGCTCGTATGCGGAAAGCTCCATACCTTTTACGTTTATGGCAAAGTCTGTTCCGCCGTATTTTTCTGCAAGCCAACGACTGCCCTCTGCAAGCTCGTCGCCGACACCACGACGCAACGCAATATCTTCAATTAGCTGTGAAATATTATCGATTTTCCCAAATTCTAAGCCTAAATCTGCCATTCCTTTTTCTTTAAGCTCCATAGCAAAAGCCACAGTACCCGAAAAGGAAATTGTATCCATACCGTATTCGTCAAGCTCGTAATTCCACTTAAAAATGCTTTCTAAATCGCTGTTTAAAATATTCGGCCCCAATAAGCCCAAAATTTCCAACTCGGGACCTTTAACCGCCTTATTATCTACGTCAACAACTCTCGTACATTGAATCGGGCAAGATAGACAGCCCTTATTTTTTATCAAAAATTCTTCCGCAAGTCTTTCACCGCTGACTTTTTCAAAATCATCATAGGTGCCCTTGCTGAAGTTTTTGGTTGCCAAGATATGCTTTGCCTGCATCTGTGTAACTAAGCCCGCAGTCCCCAAACGAGGAAGCTGACTGCCTGTTAAAGGATGTTTTTTTAGCCTTGCAACCCAAGCTTTTGCAGTTTTTTGTAATTTTTCTTTATCGAAAGCCGTGTTGCCGATAGAGCCTTCAGCAGTGATAGCCTTAACGTTTTTACTGCCTAAAACCCCGCCGAGACCCGCGCGTCCGGCAGTCCTCTCATCGCTGAATAAGCCTGCGTATTTAACCCTATTTTCGCCGGCGGGTCCAATAACAAGTTTACCGCATTTTCCGCCGATTTTTTCTTGAACTTCGCTAGTTTTAAGACCCCACAGTTCTGTCGCGTCTTCAAAAGTGATTTTGTCTCCGACAATTTTAATAAGGGTTTTACCTTCTGCCTTGCCCGTTATAATAATGCCGTCGAAACCACACCGCTTCATCTGCATACCAAAAGGTCCGCCACAGTTTGAGGAAGCCACAAGCCCGGTTTGCGGAGATATCCCCGACACGTTAAAACGCGCGCTGGAAGGCAAGCCGTTGTTCGTAAAAGGACCGGTTGTGATAACCAAAAGATTTTCCTCGCCATACGGGTCAATCTTATCTTTGATATTGTTATATAAAATTTTGGCAGCCATAACCTTGCCACCCAAAAAGAGACGTCTTTCGGTATCCGACCAAGGATAATCCGAGACTGTCTTTGTGGTTAAATCGATTTTTATTACTCTGCCGACATAGCCGCCGTATTTAGTATTACTCATATCGCCCCTATAAATTTTTTATTATAAATATTGTAACAAAAATATTTGCATTACGCAAACAAAATTATGTCTAAGTTTAAAATGCGCAGTTATTTGGGTCAGAACCAAGCCTGCCAACGCCCACCGTTTCTGAAATATTATTTAAAATATCCATCTCAAACGCCTCAAGGTTAAAGTCAAATACGTCGATGTTTTCTTCAATGCGCGACGGCGTTACCGACTTTGGAATAGGCACAACGCCTTTTTGCAAGCACCATCTAAGCATAATCTGCGCGGGAGTTTTTTTGTATTTTCGGCTTAAAGTTTGTATTTCGTCTAAGTCAAAGGATTTTCCCTTGCATATAGGCGCCCACGCCTCAACAACCATATCTTTGGACTTTGCATAGTTTAAAACGTTTTCCCTATATAAACCAATATGGTATTCAAATTGGTCAACCATAGGCATAATCGTGCAGTTATTTTCAAGAAAATCCAAATGGTTTTCCAAAAAATTGCTGACGCCTATAGCCCTGACTCGCCCTTCGTTATATAAGCGTTCAAAGGCGCGCCAAGTATCATATATTTTTTCTTGCCAAATTTCTTTAAAATCAAAGGCAATCGGCCAGTGGATTAGGTATAAATCAAGATACTCCAAGCCCAATTTCGACATTGATGCGTCAAACGCTCTTAAGGTTGTGTCATAACCTTGGTCAGGGTTCCACAATTTGGTGGTTATAAACAACTCTTTTCTGTCTAAATCACACTTATTTATTGCATTTCCAACGCTTTCCTCGTTATTATAACACCTCGCCGTGTCAATTAAGCGATAACCCGCTGAAATTGCTTTTAGTACGCCGTCCTCACAGATTTCACCTGCCGGAGTTTTAAAAGTGCCATACCCGATAATTGGCATTTGAACGCCGTTTTTTAGCGTAATTTTATCAAAAATTTGCATAAGCCCTCACAAAAAAATAATACCGACAAAGCTGTCAGTATTATTATATTGCATATAGCCTAAAATTACAATAGCTTTATTTAATTCTATCGCCGTATTTTTCCAAAACATAGTCTACGTCCTTGTCGCCCCTGCCTGAAAGATTGACCAAAATTGAGCCTGTGCCCATTTCTTTGGCAAGCTTCATCGCATATGCGACAGCGTGCGAGCTTTCCAACGCGGGGATAATACCCTCTAACCTAGACAGTTTAAAAAATGCGTCAACAGCCTCTTCATCGGTTGCCGTTCTATATTCCACACGCCCGACATCGCGTAAAAAAGCGTGTTCGGGACCCGACGACGGATAATCCAATCCGCTTGCGATTGAATACACGGGGGCAGCCTCGCCCTTATTATCCTTAAGCATTATACTGTTAAATCCGTGCATAATTCCTTCAGTACCGTATGTCAGGCTTGCGGCGTGGTCACCAATTTTTTCGCCTCTGCCCAGAGGCTCAATACCACAAAGCTTTACGGGGTCGTTTAAAAAAGCTTCAAACATACCGATAGAATTACTGCCACCGCCTACACAAGCGCAAACAACGTCGGGAAGCTCTCCCGTCATTTGCAAAAACTGCTCACGAGCTTCAATGCCAACAACCATTTGGAAATCTCTTACCATAAGCGGAAACGGATGAGGTCCAAGGGCTGAACCGATGCAGTAAATACTATCCTTGTATTCCTTCAAATATGCGTCGAAAGCGGCGTCAACGGCTTCTTTCAACGTTTTTAAACCGTGCGTCACGGGAATAACTCTTGCGCCCAAAATTTTCATTCTGGCAACGTTTGGAGCTTGCTTTGATATATCGACTTCACCCATATAGATGTCACATTCCAACCCAAAATACGCAGCAGCCGTCGCCAACGCAACGCCGTGTTGCCCCGCGCCGGTTTCGGCGATAAGTTTTTTCTTTCCCATATAGTTTGCAAGCAAGCCTTCGCCCATACAATGGTTTAGCTTGTGAGCGCCCGTGTGGTTTAAATCTTCACGTTTAATATATATTTGACAACCGCCAATGCTTCTAGACAGTCTTTCACAATGATAAACGGGCGTGGGACGGCCCTGAAACTCTTTTCTGATGCGTCTGAGTTCGCTTATAAATTTTGCCGATTTGCAAATAGTTTGATATGCTTGCGAAATTTCTCGAAAAGCAGGAACAAGCTGTTCTGGTAAATATGCGCCACCGTATTGTCCGAAATACCCGTTTTTATCGGGATAGTTTTTTAAATATGTTTGAAAATTTACTTCATTATTGTTTGTATTCATTTAATTTCTCCTAAATTTTATAGATTTGATTTTACTTTTTGGCATAAAAAAACAGCAATATGCTATTGCCATCGAAAATCCAAAAAAATATAAGGAAAATACAACCGCTCTATTGCGGAAACCTCAACTAAACTAAACATAACTCACCTATACTAAACTAATTTAAACCCTAAAGTTGGTTTAATTTATATTAGCATATTATGTTTTGCGATGTCAATTGTTTTATATTGACAAAAAAGAAAACCAACCGAAGTTGGCTTCTCATTTTACAAGTATTGTCTTAATTCTTTAATATTGCAGTCATAAAGTTCAATCAAATCACCCACCAGTGGCGGAGTTTCGATACCATCATTATTGGCTTCGTGCGTTTGAGAAATAATTTCATTTATACCAAGATTGTTTCCTTCAATAAGCATTTGGGCAATATTTTTATTTGATTTATCCATACAAGCCTTCATTTTGGTTGCCGAACGCACCATCATATTTTGAAAGAATTCTCCCTTAACCTCATCGCTTAAGTCGCCTTCACAAACCGCTCTATCTTTTATTTCTGCAAGTTTTTCTCTTTGATTGACAACGATATTTCTAAACTCATCGTCTTTAACACATGTTTTTATGCTGTCAATCGCCTCAATACCCATATTGGCATTTTTTGCTACTTCCATAATTAAATCACTCATACCAAATCCTCCAGACTTAGTATGAGTCATATTTTTTTATAAATACAAAAAGACGCCAAAATTGGCGTCTTTTTAAACAATTTTAGTTTATTTTCCAAACTTTTTATCAAAGTTTTCCAAACATTTAACGCTTACGGCGTAACAATTTGCCAAGCCTTCTTTGTTTAAGTTATCATATGTATCGTAAATTGTGTGATAATAATTTTCCAATTTATGATTCATTGCGGTGATACCTGTCGCCTTAAAGCCTGCTTGCGCGAATGCAGCGCTGTCTGTCGCTCCGCCCATAGGAGGAACCATACCCGTTGCGCAGAAAACATTAAGTTCTTTAGCAGCTTCAACGAAAGAATCCGAAACGTCTTTATCGGCGGCAACAGTTGCGTTAAGGTCACGGTAGTTTACCATCAAAAACTTTCCATCGTGAATGGTATCGTATGAATATATCCAAGTGGGAACGTCGTCAAACTCGCCCTTATGAGCCTCGCACCACGCCTTTGCGCCACGCAAGCCGGCTTCTTCAGAGCCACTTAGGATAACGCCGACTTCGGTATGTTCTAATTCAATACCGGCGTCTTTCATCGCTTTCAAAAGAGCTATGCCCATATAGCAACCTGTTAAGTTGTCATTTGCGCCGTCAACAACAGTTTTTTCGTCCCACAAGAAGTAAAGAACGATGAAGAATGGTACGAAAGCAAGGGTTCCAATACAAAGCCAGAAAGTCAAACCGTCGGCAGGTGTCAACATATATGGAGCAACGCCGTTTTTTACGGTAACAACTATGCACATAGCCAAAAGATACAACACTCCAACAAAGCTGAATATGTATTGAGAAATATGAATAACACCACCAAATTTCTCATTAATAGGCCAATTATACGCAGCGTCCGGGTGACCGTTAAAGAAAACTCTGCCCTTTACTTCACCGGTACACTTTTTGATTGCCGTAACGTTGTGGCCTGTTTTTTCTGGGAATAGTTTATCAATAAATTTTATGTATAAACCAAATTGTAAAAACATCACTACTAAGCCGATTACGATAAGCACTATACTGACAACCGGCATAAAAAACATACAAACTAAACCAACCAAAGCAAGCGTAATTGTGATGTAAATCCACCCCATAAATGAACCGGGATTTTCCTTAAACGATTCCAAATCGGCTCGTTCACAACCGCAGTCATTTTTCAATACGTCCGCCATATATTGGCAGGCAACCTTTTCGCCCTCGCTACCGGGGTCACGTTTAGGCATATCTTTACAAATATGAGTGATTTCATCAATCATATATTGCGCGGATTCCGCCTTTTTTTCAATAAGCTTGTTAAACATATCTTCCTCCTTACACCTAAATTATAATTTAGTTTATCAAACAACCCAAATTTTTACAACTGATTTTTGATTTTTAAAAATAAATTTATATATTATAGTATTTTTGATAGAAAATTAATCCAAAAAAACAACTATAAACAGCAAAAAAATATATTTTAGAAAAAAACAAAAAGAGCAAGCAAAAAGCTTACTCTTTATGTGGTGCCGAAAACCGGACTCGAACCGGTACGGCTGTTACACCGAGGGATTTTAAGTCCCTTGCGTCTGCCTATTCCGCCACTTCGGCAAATTGGAGGCACCACCCAGACTTGAACTGGGGATAAAGGCTTTGCAGGCCTCTGCCTTACCACTTGGCTATGGTGCCAAAACTTGGAGCGGGAGACGGGATTCGGACCCGCGACTTCCACCTTGGCAAGGTGGCATTCTACCACTGAATCACTCCCGCATATTATATGCTTTGGCAACAAAAACGCTACATTTATTAAGTTTTAAATTTCCGCGCGCCTACCCTCGCTTTGCGCTCGGACTCAACTTGCTCACTGCTAGGCTTGCTGTCTGTGTTTGTCTTTTGCGCGCCTACCCTCGCTTTGCGCTCGGACTCAACTTGCTCACTGCTAGGCTTGGCTTATAACTCTGTCTTTCACGCGCCTACCCTCGCTTTGCGCTCGGGGCGGCTTTCCTGCGCTCGTTTATGCCCTCAAGTCGTTCCGCCTTTTGAACATAAATTTTTGCATTACTGCAAGCAGTATGCAAGCAATTTATGTTTTCCCTCAAAGTCAACTTTGCTGACTTTGAGGGCATAACTCGCTTGGTGCGCCTTCAGGGATTCGAACCCGGGACCCACTGATTAAGAGTCAGTTGCTCTACCAACTGAGCTAAAGGCGCATAAATTTTCAAGGTGCGGAAAAAAAATTTTTTCTGTCGCACCTTGAAATGTTGGTGCGACCGAAAGGACTTGAACCTTCACATCATGGATACTAGATCCTAAGTCTAGCGCGTCTGCCAATTCCGCCACGGTCGCAGATTTAAATTAAGTTTGGTGACCCATCCGCGACTCGAACGCGGGACACCTTGATTAAAAGTCAAGTGCTCTACCGACTGAGCTAATGGGTCATAATGGCAGGGGTGGCAAGATTTGAACTTACGAATGCTAGAGTCAAAGTCTAGTGCCTTACCGCTTGGCGACACCCCTAAAAACTGTCCTACCAACGCACGCAATATGGATGTGGGGTGAGTAATGGGATTCGAACCCATGGCCTCCAGGGCCACAACCTGGCGCTCTAACCAGCTGAGCTATACCCACCATATGGCGAGCCAGAAGGGATTCGAACCCCTGACCTACGGCTTAGAAGGCCGTTGCTCTATCCTACTGAGCTACTGGCCCTCATTGCGCATTGTAGGATTTGGCGTTAATGGAGCGGGTGATGGGAATCGGACCCACGCGGTCAGCTTGGAAGGCTGATATTCTACCATTGAACTACACCCGCATAAGTCACAACGCTTTGAAATTATATAATACAGAGAAAATTATGTCAACGATTTTCAGCCCATTTTGACAAATTTAGCAAAAATATTTTTACCATTTACTATAATATATGTATATCCTATATCATTAACGGGCGAATTAGCTGTAGAGCCGATGTTTATTAGTCTAATGCCATCGCAGACGTCGTCGTAAAACATATGCGAATGACCATATACAATACAGTCTACGCCTTTTTCAAGCGCGCCGTAAACTAAATCTAAATTGCTTGAGTATAAGTGTCCGTGCGTGATTAAAATTTTTACATTTTCAACCTGAATTATTTCTTCTTCGGCATAATTCATTCTGCCGTCGCAATTACCTCTAACTGCGTGCAGCTTATCTTTTGGTATCCTATCGTTTGACAAGACGCTTGCCAAACCATCGCCCGTATAGAAAATTAAATCCGACTCACTCATGCGGGAAATGAACGTATCATTTATTTCCGCGCCGTGTGAGTCGGAAAAAGCAAAAATCGTAACCATCTACAAGTTTTCTACCTTAATTTACTGAATAAATCCTCTACCGCTCTAGTCCTATGACTTACCGATTGTTTTTCGATGTTGCTTGCTTCGCCGAATGTTTTTCCAAGCTCGTCAACAAAAAATACGCTGTCATAGCCAAATCCGTTAAAGCCGCGTCTGGAACGGGTAATCTTTCCGTGGACTGTGCCCTCTCCAAAAATATAGTGCCCGTCGGGATAGAACATAACCAGTACCGACATCATATACGCGCTTCTGTCTGAAAAATTTTCCATACGTTTAAGCAACAGCTGAATGTTTGCAATATCATTGTGGATTTCGCCTGCATAACGCGCGGAAAGCACGCCCGGTTCACCATTTAAAGCGTTAACAACCAATCCGCTGTCGTCGCCAATTACAGGGATATCAACAACTTTGGCAACAGCTTGCGCCTTAACCAAGGCATTTTGGAAGAAAGTAATGCCTTTTTCTTGAACGGTAATTTTAAGACCATAATCGGCTAAAGTAAAGACCTTATGCCCCATAGGCTCTAAAATGTTTCTTAATTCATTTATCTTATGATCATTCGTTGTCGAAAGTAAAATTTCCATACTTTTCCCTCCATATTTTAACCCTTACTATAATTCTATGTTAAAAAATTAATTTGTCAATAGAACTTTAGCAAAAAACCTCCATTCCTTTGTCGAAAAATGGAAATTAATGGTAATTTTTTATTCTAATTGTCGAAAAAACAAAATTTTTACTATATGCGCCGCCCAAAATAGGCGGCGCATAAGTTTTATTTATAGAAGAATACAAATTACTCCGCCTTTTCCCTCGTTTACGATGCGAGTAACAGTCTTGCGCATCTTATTACGAACTTCAACAGGCATAGCTCTAAGTTTATTTCCTAAACCCTCATTTACAAAAGAATTTAACGTTCTGCCAAATATATTGGTTTCCCAAATGCCAGTCTTATCATCGGCAAATTTGTCCAATAATGATTTTACCAAATCCTCGCTTTGTTGCTCTGTACCCACTATCGGGCTAACCTCGGCTTCCACGTCTACCCGCATAATATGCAACGATGGCGCTGACGCTTTCAATTTGATTCCGTATTGCCCGCCTTGCTTAACCATAATAGGCTCCTCTAAAATCATTTCGCTCATAGTCGGTTCCACAACGCCATAGCCTGTTGCGTAAACTTCTTCCAACGCTCCTTTTAGCTTGCTATAGCTTTCTTCTGCTTTTTTAAGAAAACGGATATAGCTGAACAACATAAAATCGTCGCCGATGTCGTGTCCGCATTCCTCGCTTAGGACGCTGAAGAATAAATCGGGTTTGACTTTTACGTTGATTTCCATTTTGCCCGTCGCCATATCCAGCGAGCTAATTTCGGGAGTGTCAAGATATTTTGCGTTTGCAAATGCCGCCGCAAGCTTGTCGCTGTCACGCATTTTTATAATATCTGCGGAAATGTTATTTAAAATTGAAAGCAATTCCTTTATTATGCTGTTATCGGCGGACAACGCTTGTAACCATTTTGGAGCGACAGCGTCAAGTTGTTTAAGCGGAAATTCTGCCAAAATAGTTTGCATTACGTCGGAAACGTCGTCCTCTGTCATATTTAATGCGTCTTTAACTAAAACCGGCACATCGAATTTTGCGCTCAAATCTGCGCCAATCTTTATTGTTTCGGGCGCGTTGGGCGTTTTGCTGTTTAAAACTATTGCAAAAGGTTTTCCAAATTCTTTTAATTCTTTGGCGACTCTCGCCTCCGCTTTTTCGTAAGAATGCCTTTCAATATCGGTTATAGTGCCGTCTGTGGTAACCAAAACCCCTATTGTGGAATGTTCTTTGATAACTTTTTCCGTGCCGATTTCCGCAGCCCTCTCGAATGGCATTTCGTCTTCCGACCAAGGCGTACGAACTTTTCTTTCCTTACCCGCCTCCAAGTGTCCGATAGCGCCGTCTACCAAATAACCAACGCAATCAATAAGTCTGACGTTTGCAACAGCTTTGTCGTTAAATTTAACTTTAACGGCTTCTGCCGGCACAAACTTTGGCTGAGTTGTCATAATACTTTTTCCGTCAGCCGATTGTGGCAATTCATCCACCGCCCTTCTGCGTTTGTTTTCGTCGTCGATGTTATCCAACACTAAAACTTCCATAAATCGTTTGATAAAAGTAGACTTGCCACTTCTGACAGGTCCGACAACTCCAACATATATATCGCCGTTCGTGCGTGTAGCTATGTCACGATATAAATTAAAATCCGTCATATACAACCTCCTTTTAGATGTGTCGGTAAAGTATATGACGGATTATATTAAAAAATGTTGTCTTATTTAATAAGGAATAAAAATAATATCTATTTATTACATATATTTTCTAAAGCGCTGATTTTTATTGCGGTGACAAAAACCTCCATCGCCGTTTTAAGCTCATCAACGGCCGGATATGAAGGCGCAATCCTGATGTTTTTATCCAAGTCATCATTGCCCAAGGGGAAGGTTGCGCCGGCGTTTGTAAACTTTACGCCGACAGACGACGCAATTTCTATCACGCGTTTTGCGCTTCCCGATAAAACGTCAACAGAAACAAAATAGCCTCCGTTAGGTTTTGTCCAAGAAACAATGTCGTTAGGCTCAAAATTAGCTTCTAACGTGTCGTAAACCGTTTGAAATTTCGGACGCAAAATCGACGCGTGTTTTTCCATAATCGCTTTAATGTTGTTCACATCCTTCAAAAAACGAAAGTGCATCAGTTGATTAACCTTATTTGGACCAATAGTTTGATATTTTATGCGGGAATAAAACTCTTTCAAGTTGGCTTCACTTGTAATTAGGGTTGCAACGCCCGCGCCTGACATTGTAATTTTTGACGTGGAAGAAAACATAAAAACTCGGTCGGGATTGCCCGCTAGATTTGCCGCCTCAATAATGTTTTTTAAGGGCTCGTCTTTAAATAACGTATGCACACAATAGGCGTTATCCCAAAATATCCTAAAATCGGGCGATGCGGTTTTCATATTTGCAAGTCTGCTTACAACGTCGTCGGAGTATGTAATACCTGTAGGATTGCTGTATTTTGGCACGCACCATATCCCCTTTATTGAACTGTCGTTTTCGACAAGCGCTTCAATCATACCGATGTTTACGCCGTTTTCGGAAAGAGGCACAGATATCATTTCAATGCCAAAAGCCTGACAAATTGCAAAATGTCTGTCGTATCCCGGAGTCAGACAGATAAATTTAACACGCGGAAGCTTATTCCACGGAACATTACCTCCAAACCCAAATTGTTTTCCGTGTTGGACTAAAGTATACATTATTGATAAACTTGAGCTGTCTCCGACATAGACGTTCGAGGCTGATACGGAGAATAAATCGGCAAACAGCTTGCGCATTTCCATTATGCCCTCAATACAGCCATAATTTCGGGCGTCAATACCGTTTTCAAGTTTGAAATTCGACTTTGAATCCAAAATATCGAACATCTCGTTTAACATATCCAACTGTTGCGTACAAGGTTTTCCTCTCGACATATCCAAAGAAAGCTTCATCGACTGAAACTTCTTAAGTTGCTTTAATTCTTTTTCCAAGTTTTCCTTGGCGTCTTTTACAGATAAATTTGCGTATGTCATAGTATATCCTTCTCACTTTTATTACGAATTATAAGTTTTATTGGCGTTCCCGAAAACTCAAATGAACGTCGTAATGCGTTTTCCAAATACCTTTTATAGCTAAAGTGCATAATCCTTTCGTCATTGACAAACATAACAAACGTCGGGGGTTTCACCGTAACCTGAGTGGTATAATAAATTTTAAGTCTTCTTCCGTTTTTGGACGGAGGTTCGTTTGTCAAAATTGCCTCGTGTAAAACGTCGTTGAGCAAGCCTGTTGAAATACGTCTTTCGGCATTTTCATAAACTTCGTTGGCAACCTTTAGAATTTCAGAAGCCCTTTTTCCTGTTTTTGCCGAAACAAATAACGGTTTATAATAATACATAAACTTTAACTCTTCGTCAAGATTTTTTGTATATTTATTTATTGTATGCGTATCTTTTTCCACTAAGTCCCACTTATTCATTATAATAACGCTGGGTTTGCCTTGTTCGTGGACATAGCCTGCAATCTTTATATCCTGCTCGGACAGCTCGGTTGAAGAATCGATAACAACAAGAATAATGTCTGCCCGACGTACCGCCGCTAAGCTGCGCATTACGCTGTATTGCTCCAAATCCTCGTCAACGCTTCTTTTTCTGCGGATACCCGCCGTATCAATTAAAATATACTTTTTACCGTCAACCGTAAACGGCGTATCAATGGCGTCTCGGGTGGTGCCTGCAATATCGCTGACAATAACCCTATCATAACCAAGCAAACGGTTTACTATTGAGCTTTTGCCTGCGTTAGGCTTTCCGACAACCGCAATTTTTAAAACGTCGGTATCTTCTTCTGATGCGGAAAATTTTGATATATTTTTTACGATTTCATCCAACAAATCGCCAAGCCCTTTGGCTTGCTGAGCCGATATACCAATAGGTTCTCCGCAGCCGAGCTCGTAATAATCGTATAGCGAATCGTTTTCGTTATTATCCAGCTTATTTACAACAAGCAAAAATGGCTTACCGCTTTTGCGTAAAAATGACGCAACTTCATAGTCTTCATTTGTCAAACCGGCTTTTCCGTCAAGCATAAACAGCACTAAATCGGCAGTATCAACAGCAATTTCCGCTTGCGCTTTTATATGAAGCCACATTTCGTCTTCGCTTTTAATTTCCAATCCACCCGTATCAATAAGGGTAAAGGTTGTCCCGCACCACTCGGCGTCTGCGTAAAGCCTATCCCTAGTTACTCCGGGCGTATCCTCTACAATGGAAATGCGCTGCCCGACTATTTTATTAAAAAAAGTAGATTTTCCGACGTTCGGTCTTCCGACTATCGCTACCAAAGGTTTTCTTGCCATATTAATCCTCTATAATTTTGTCCAGTAAATCTTCGCCTAAAGCATCGCTTACCGCAACATTTTTTAGTTGTGAAACTATTTTTTCAAAGGTTGTTCCGTCCAAAAATACGTCTTCAAATTCCCTAAGCATATTTTTGGGTATAATATATTTATCAAAGCCACGTGGAGTCTGCTCCAAAAGGTCTTTTCCTACAATCAAGCCCGCAACGGTCACATTTTTGCCAAAAAAGTTGTTTTCTATTGTGATAACTTCAATGGTAACATTTTTTATTTTGGTTAAAATTTGTTCAACGACAGCCTTTAAAGTTTTAGAAAAAGAAACTCCTGTTATCAACGCAACCTTTTTACCTTTTAAATCTATATCCGTCAAGGCATTAAGCTGATTATCAATGTTTTCCAAAAAAGTGGCAATCAAACCGACTCCGTTTTCAATTTGCGAAAAGTTGCCGTAATAGTCTGCCGACGGAAGTTTTTTATCGGCTCTAACATAAAATTCGTCGCTACACCAACAAAAATCCTTTTCCTTATTAAAAGCCTCAACCATAGCAATCGTATCCGTTACGCACTTTTGTGACAGCGGTAAAATAGGATATAATCCCTCTCTGTGCTCTGTTAAGCCGACAGGAACCACCGCCAATGACTGAACGGACGGATAAAAAGAATAAAGCGTTTTGATTGTATCATCTAAAACCGCCCCGTCGTTTATACCCTCAACCAACACAACCTGAGTATGCATCTTTATACCGTTTTTGGCAAATAGTTGGATATACTCCATAAGCTTGGTGGCGTTTGGATTGGTTATCATCTTTTTGCGTACGTCGGGATTTACTGCGTGGACAGAAATGTATAACGGAGAAATTTTATATTCGATAATCCTATCAACGTCCTCTTGCGTGAGGTTGGTCAAAGTGACATAGTTTCCGCTGACGCAAGATAAACGATAATCATCGTCCTTAACATATAAGGTTTCCCTCATATTTTTGGGGAGCTGATCTACAAAGCAAAAAACGCATTTGTTTTTACACCTGTGCGGTGTCAGCACAAATTCTGCGCCGAAATCGATACCTAACGACTGACACTCCGACTTATGAATTAGAACTTTCTTTTTATTGCCCTGCCGATTGACGTATTCAACCGATACGTTTTCTTCGCAGTCAAAAAAGAGATAGTCTAAAACATCTCTAAGCGGGTGATTTTCTATCGATACGATATCGTCCCCGATTTTTAAGCCCGCGCGCTTTGCGCAAGAGCCTTTTTCAAAACCTACTATTTTTGCCATTATATTTATCTTTTGTTCAGCTTGTCCTAAATGGAATTAGATTTCAAAATCCACGCAAACGGATTTTTCAGCCACCGTACCCATAAACGCCTTGACGGGTACGTGCAACGGATGTACTTGATATTCTTGCATTTTCTCCATATTTTCAAAAGTGCAAATTAAGCAAAAATCGAAACTGCGACCGCTATGCAAAATATCCCAACCGCACTCGATGTCCAACAGACAATCTATTTTACCTTTCATACTCATAAAATTTTCTTTAACTTTTGTGAGCATTTCCAATGAAGTATCCTTTAATTGATAAACAACAATATGTTTTAACATAAAAATTTCCCGCTAAAAGCGGTCCTCCTTATAATGTTTCTTCTGTTCTTTCCTTATAGTTTGCCAAAAGCTCACAAATTTCCGACAACCCGTTCGCCGAGGTGCGTACGGACGCGCTTTCTGCAAGCTGTTTTCCTAAATTTGTTTGCAAAATATTATATAAACCAATTATGGCAAAGTTATAGTCGTGAGCATAATATATCAAACTTTTCGACGCCAAATATTCCAAATCCGCCTCCTCGCTAGCGTTGTCGGGGGCATAAGCTATCACGGGGATATTAAGCAAAAACGACCGATAAATAAGTTCGCTGTCAAACACCGTCATAACGCAATCGGCGGCGATAAGCGTATTTTCCACTTTGCCGTCCGTGTTTAAATATACCTTGACATTTTGCACTTTTTTTTCGTCAATAAGCTTTAGTATATCACTATGAAGCATACGGTTTTTACCGCAGTCGGCAATTATGTTTATCATATTGCCTTGGTCAAGCAAAAGTTGAAACACGGGAAACATTTCTCTTGAGCCGACTTTCCCGCCGGACAAATAAATTGTCGGGTTCATATTCAAGCCTAAGTGCGCCTTTTTCTTGACGATAAAGTCCACCGAGGGCATATTTTCAACAATCGGCAAACCCAACACAAAAATTTTATTGCTTGGAAAACCTAAACTTGTGATTTTGTTTTTCATATCGATGTTTTCCACAATATACGCGTCGGCATAGGGGCTATAAAAACTTCTGTCCAATGAAAACAAATTCATCAAAACGACGATAGGATTGGGAAAATGCATACGCCTTTTGGCAACAATGGACTCGTGAAAGCCCTCTTTTGTCGTCACCAAAATAACGTCGGGATTAAATCTCAAAATAGCGTTATAAATCCTTTTGGTTTTTCCCCTCAATCCTTTATTTAAAAGATGTCCGTCACCAACGCTGAAATTCGCCCTTGAAAACTTTTGCTTAATTCCCTTAATATTGCGATATAATACGGGGATTTTTTGCGTATATCTTTCTGAAGCGGCATTCGACCTTTCTGCCCTGCTTTTAGAGCCGTATTGGTTCTCGTCAATTATAATCACATTATAGTTTTGATGATACGAACTAAATTGCTCGGCTACGGATTTCACGACAGAGTCGTCCGCGCAAATCGACGAAATAATCAATATATTTTTTTTAGGGTTCATTTTATACCTCCGATGTAACGGCGTAAAATATCGTGTTTTTGAAGCTTTAAGTCACTTTTAATATATAATCGTTGCTGAACCAATTTGCAATCATCAACCAAATTTGATTGCTCGTCAAAAACCTCGTCAACCACAATTTGCTTATTGAAATTTTGGTCAGAAGACAACACTTCCAAAACATCACCTTTTTTAAAACGATTGCGCTGCTCGACAATTATTGCGCCAAGCTTTTCGTCATAGCCCAAAGCCTCGGCAATAAATGCGTATTCGCAGTTTGGTTTAGAGGTATCGTAACATACGTTGTCTTTGTTTTCAAAATACAGTCCAGTGGTATAGCCTCTATGGCTTGTTTTATCAAGCTCAAGAGCAAGCTCATCGCTTAATTTATAGTTGTTTTTGTCTTCATAATATGCGTTTATTGCGCGTCTATAAGCGTTTACAACACTGCCAACGTAGTATTCGGATTTCATTCTGCCTTCAATTTTAAAGCTGTCGACGCCCGCTTCTATAAGCTTGTCGATATACGAAAGCATATTTAAATCCTTGCTGTTCATAATATAGGTGCCGTGCTTGTCCTCAAGCATTGTCAAAGGATTCTCAGTTCGGCTTGCCTCTGCGATGGCGTACTCCCACCGACAGGCTTGAACGCACTCGCCTCGATTGCTGTTTCGGTTGGTTAGATAACTGCTAAGCAAGCACCTACCGCTATACGAAATGCACATAGCCCCGTGAACAAAAACCTCCAACTGAAGACTGTCTCCAACCATTTGTTTAATTTCTGCAATTTCCTCAAGTGAAAGTTCTCTTGCCAAAACCACGCGCTTTACGCCCTGCTTTGCCCAAAACTTTGCAGTGTATCCGTTTGTTGTATTCGCCTGAGTCGATAAGTGTATTTCAAGCTTAGGAGCAACCTTTTGACAAAGCTCTATCGCGCCTGCGTCCGTCATTATAACGCCGTCAACCCCTATCGATTCCAAAAATACAAAGTAGGTAGAAAGCGGGGAAAAATCCCTGTTTGAAGCAAAAATATTGACCGTGACAAACACTTTTTTAGAAATAGAGTGCGCAAAGCTTACGGCGTCCGCCAATTCGCTATTTTCAAAATTGTCCGCATACGCCCTAAGTCCGAACTCGCTTCCGCCCAAATAGACGGCGTCCGCGCCAAAATGGAACGCGGTATTAAGTTTATTTCGATTGCCTGCCGGCGCCAAAAGCTCAACCATTGCTACCTCTTTTTTGTACCTATACTGATTCCGTCGCCCTCATAAAGCAAAACTGCGTCGAAATCCTCGTCTGTTTCAAGTTGTTGTAAATATGTTTTAAGCGATAAAATTATCGTGCGGTGCTTATGTAAAGGCTTATCCATAAAGGTATAGCCTTTAAATAGCACGTTGTCGGCAAAAATCACACCGCCTATTGAAAGAACCTTTTTAAGATACGGCAGAAATTGCGCATAGTGTCCTTTGGGTCCGTCAAGCAAAATAAAGTCAAACTCGCCCGTAAGATAGCGGATTATCTCTACCGCGTCGCCTTCCCAAAAAGTTACTCTGTCTAAAAACCCGGCTTTTTCAAAATTTTGTTTTGCCACCGCAATAGACTCGGCGTCGATTTCAACGGTATAAAGTTTTGCGTCGCAGTTGGACAACATCAAAATTCCGCTGTAGCCTATCGCCGTACCAATTTCCAAAATCCTTTTTGGATTTTTGGCTTTTATCGTATCCTCCAAAATTGTTGCGCTTTCGTCCAAAATAATCGGCACTTTATGCGCTTTTGCGTAGGATTTTATTTCTTTTAATACCGAACTGTCCAAGCTAAGCCTCAATAATTATCGGCAAAATCATCGGATATTGTCTATAACTGTTTACGATAAACTTCCTTAAGGCTTTTCTGATTATAGTTTTTAGGTCGAAAATATCTTCAACCGTTGAAAAATCGATGTTTTCCAGCGCGCGCGACACAACCTCTTTAGCCTGCTCGGGGAAAGCGTCGCTTAAATGAACGCCTCTTAGAATTACGTCGGGACCGCTTAAAATCTCGCCTGTTTTGAAACGTATGGTTGTCAAAACGATAATAAAACCGTTGTCCGATAAGGCTTTTCTATCTCTTAAAACACCCTCTGCGTTATCGCCTAAGGCAATGCCGTCAATAAAGTTGTTGCCTGCGGGCACGTTGGACATTTTAACGATTTTGTTTTTTTGAACGCCAAGCATATTTCCTATAGACGGAATAAAAATGCTTTCGGGATTGATGCCCATACTTTCAGCAAGTAAAGCGTGCTTTTTTAAGTGTCGATATTCACCGTGAACAGGCACAAAATACTTTGGCTTCACCATAGCAAGCATCATTTTAAGTTCTTCCTTGCAAGCGTGTCCGGATACGTGAATGTCGAGGTCGGGGTTATAAATTACCTCTGCGCCCAAACGGTATAGATTGTTTATAACGTTGTAAACGCTACGCTCGTTTCCCGGGATTGGAGATGCAGAAATAACCACGGTATCCGTTTTGTTTATGGAAATTTTATTAAAGTTACCTTCGCTCATTCTAAACAAAGCGCTCATAGGCTCGCCCTGACTTCCCGTACACAAAATGGTAATGCGCTCAGGCGGATACTTGTTTGCCTTATCGATGTCAATAAGAATATCGTCGTTATAGGATAACTCGTCAAGGTTATGCGCGATTTCCACGATATTTTTCATACTTCTTCCGCTTAAAACAATTTTGCGTTTGTACTTTGCGGATAAATCGAAAAGCTGTTGTAGCCTATAGTTGTTTGTAGAAAACGTTGCGATGATAAGACGTTTGTTTTCGTTTTTGATAAAAATAGTTTCCAGTCCGTCGCCGACGACTTTTTCGCTCATCGTATGACCTTCTCTTTCGACGTTGGTGCTTTCACCAAGCATTAAAAGAACGCCTTTTTTGCCGATTTGAGTGATACGCTCCATATCGGTAAGCTTTCCGTCGATAGGCGTAAAGTCGATTTTAAAGTCCCCCGTGTGGAAAACCACGCCTAAAGGAGTGGTAATTGCAAGCGCTGAAGCCTCGGCAATACTGTGACAAACCTTTATAAATTCTACAGAAAAGCAACCCGCAGAAACCGTCGAGCCAGCTGTCACCAAAGTCAAGCATTTGGTGCTTAGATTTCTTTCTTCCAGCTTATGCCTTATGATTGCAAGAGAAAAAGCCGTCCCGTAAATCGGGGCGTCCAGTTCGCTGATAAGATAGGGAATTGCGCCGATATGGTCCTCGTGACCGTGAGTGATAAAAATACCTTTGATTTTATTTTTATTTTGATTGAGATAGGTTATATCGGGAACGACAACGTCAATCCCCGGGGTGTCCTCAGTTGGAAACGACATACCACAATCAACAATGATAATGCTGTCATTATATTCCAAAGCGGTCATATTTTTACCGATTTCCCCAACTCCCCCTAAAAATATAACCTTTAATGATTTAGAACCTGCCAAATATATAGTCCTCCATAATATAGTAGATGTATTGTACTATATTTTATAAAAAAGCACAACAATTTGACTAGGAAAAAAAATTTACGATTAACTTAAAAATTCGAACTTATTTAGATTATCCACAACATACAAATTCGTTTGATAATAGCTTTTGAGCGTGCCGATATCCGACCAATACTCACGGGTTTCATAAGCCCTTGTTTTTCCCACCAATCTAGGGAACAAATCTTTTCCAAAATCATAAAAACCCTCAGGGATTAAATGCAAAACCTCACGTTTAAACATATAAATTCCCGTATTAATCAGCTTTTCTGTCGGGTTTAGCGGCTTTTCTATAAATTCTTCAACAATGCCGTTTCTAACCTTTACAACGCCAAAGCCTCGTGCGTCTTCAACCTCTTTTACCGCTATTGTGGCAATTTCTTCACCCTTTTTATGTTCATAATAAAACTCGGATAAATTGATTTCGGTAAACGCATCGCCCGAGATAACCAAAAAATCTTCTTCCAAGTCTTCGCTTGCCGCCTTAACGCTTCCCGCAGTGCCCAAAGGCTTTTCCTCAATATAATAGCTTAGCTTAACCCCCAAATTGCTTCCGTCTTTAAAATAGTCGGTGATTGCCTCCGCTTTATAATTCAACGTTAAACGTATATCTGTAAAATCGTGCTTTTTTAGTAAGTCAATGATATAGTAAAGCACGGGTTTATCCAGCATTTTTACCATAGGTTTTGGAATATCGTTTGTCAACGGACGAAGTCTACTGCCTACTCCGCCGGCTAAAATAATTGCTTGCATATTTCTTTCCTCCGAAGATTAGCGTGCCTCTGTGTTTCCAAAATATGCAAATTTAAACCTAATATTGTAAAATAACAAAACTTTATACTTATTCCTTGTTTAAGACGTAAAATGCTATAAAGCTGTTTAATTCTATAAACAAAAAAACGCCCCGAACTCGGGACGCTTTATAAGAAACTTAATCCTAGAGAATTGCGTCTACAAAATCTTTCGGGTCAAACTCTAAAAGGTCGTCTATTTTTTCGCCAACGCCAACAAAAACCACAGGTATTTCCATTTCTGCAGAAATTGCCATTACAACTCCGCCCTTTGCCGTGCCGTCGATTTTGGTCAATATTATTCCGTCAATATCAATGGCGTCAGAAAATACCTCCACTTGCGACAATGCGTTTTGTCCCGTGGTTGCATCAAGCACAATATAACTTCTGTAATCGGCATTTGGCATTTCTCTCATAACCACGCGGTGAATTTTTTTCAATTCTTCCATCAAATTCTTTTTATTGTGCAACCTACCCGCTGTATCAATTAAAACGACGTCGGTATTTTTTGCTTTTGCCGATGCAAGCGCGTCAAAAACAACGCTGGCAGGGTCGCTTCCCTCTTGATGCTTTACAATTTTAACGTCTGCGCGTTCCGCCCAAACCTCTAACTGGTCGGACGCTGCCGCCCTAAAGGTATCAGCTGCGGCAACAATAACGCTTTTGCCTTGCTTTTTAAATAAATTGGCAAGTTTTCCGATTGCGGTTGTTTTGCCAACACCGTTTACCCCTGCGATAAGCAACACCAATGGATAGTCATACTTCGGAATTTCATAGCTAATACTATCCACCATAATCTGCTTTAAAATCTCTCTGGCAGTTTCGGTATCCTTAACTTTCTTTTCAAAAACTTCCTGCTTGAAGTCTTCAATAATTTGATCCGTTGCGGTAACGCCCATATCAGAAAGCAATAAGGCTTCCTCAAGCTCGGCATAAAAATCATCGTCAAGCGCGCGTCCCGAAAAGGCGGAGTATATTTTTTTGGATAAGTTTTCTTTTGTTTTTTTAAGACCTTCTTTTAGTTTGCTGAAAAAACCCATAAACTAATTCTCCTCATTGACAAATTTCAGCGCGTCGGCAAGGTTGACTGATAGCAACGTAGATACACCCTTTTCTTCCATTGAAACACCGAATATATTGTCGGAAATTTCCATAGTAGGCTTTCTGTGACTGATGACGATAAACTGCGTTTTTTCAGAAAACCGCTTTAAGTATTGCGCCAAAAGCCCTGCGTTTGCGTCATCTAAGGCTGTGTCGATTTCGTCCAAAACGCAAAACGGCATCGGACGCATTTTGATTATTGCAAACAATATTGCAATAGCCGTCAAGGTTTTTTCTCCGCCCGACAAAAGTGTAATGTGCGCAAGCTTCTTTCCCGGAGGTTGGGCATAGATTTCAACGCCCGCCTCAAGAGGACTTTCAGGATTGCTGTCAACAATTTCCAGCTTACCTCTACCGCCTCCAAACAAATCTCTGAATGCGGTTTGGAAATTTTCGTTGATTTGAACAAACGCGTCGTTAAAACGTGTTGTCATTTCGTTGGTCAAATCTTCAATAATTTTAATTAAATCTTGTTTGCCTTTTTCCAAGTCCTCGCATTGGGCGGTTTCACGCTCAAAACGCTCGGAAACTTCCTTATATTCTTCAATGGCGTGAGGGTTAATATCGCCCAACTGGTTTATTGAGCGTTTAAGCCTTGAAATATTTTGTTGAGCGCTTTTTGTATCAAACTCCTCAACTCTAAATTCAACCGCCGATTGATATGTCAATTCATATTCTTCCCAAATATGGTCGTGAAGATATTTAATTTCACTATTGGTTTGCTCGAGCTTGTTTTCCTCTTTATAGCGTTTTTCTTTAAGGTCGTTAATTTGTTTATTAAGCCCGTCTCTTAAACGGTCGATTTCCGATACGATTTCTTGCGCGTCCGACTTTTCTTTTCTAAACGCTTGCAACTTTTCTTCCAACACTCCAATTTTAACTCGGTCGGCGTCGGTGACTGCGCGCTTAGAGCTTAATGCTTCAATATTTTTTAAGTTTGCGCGGTTGGTTGCCAAATACGCTTGAATGTCTAAAAGGGTATTGCTTATCTCTTGACACTCACCCTTTAAGCGAGAAATATCAATATCGTTTTGATCCATATCAGCCTTTAATTCTGCAATATTGACTCTTAAACCCACGATTTTAGAACTTAAACTGGCTTGCTCTTGCTTAGTTGTATCAGCTGTCGAACGGGATTTTTCGGCAAGCTCGTCTGCGGTTAGGCGTTGTTTGATTACGTCGCCTTCAAGCTTATCCGCCAATGCAAGTTTTTCTTCGGTGTCTTTGATTGCATACGTCAACTCTGAAATTTCGTTCGCTTGCTCTTGAACTTCGGCTTCCAGATTTTCCAAAACCTCTGCAACTTTATTAAATTTTTCGTCGCTTACCAAAAGCTGAGCAACAACGCCTGACAACTTGATATCGCTTTCCCGCAAATCTTTTTCAGTTTCAACTATATCGTTTTCAGCCTCAACGCACAAGCGAATAAGCTTTTCATAGTCGCGTCTTGCCTTATCTAAGTTTTCTTTGATGGCGTTTATTTCACGGTCTTTTGCCAAAATATTTGCGGTATCCGGCTTTGCGCTACCGCCCGTGATTGCGCCTTGTGGAATAATTATATCGCCGTCTAACGTGACGCTTTTATATGTATATGGATATGTTTTTGAAATCCTAATTGCTGTATCGATATTGTTTACAACTATGGTATTTTTGCCCAACATTCCCCTGACGATACCGTCAATTTTTTTATCATACGTCAGAAGGTCGGCGGCAAAACCGATAACGCCGTGCTCTTTTTCAACAACCTTGAGCGAGGCGTCGGGATACTGCCCTCTTATAACAGAAATCGGCTGGAAGGTAATTTTTCCGTAACCCTTGCGTTTTAGAAAATCAATGATGTATCTTGCGTCGTCTTCATCGTTGGTAACAATGTTTTGTAACCCGTTTCCAAACGCCGTATCAAACGCAGCCTCCATGCCCTCGGGGACGTTGATAAGCTCGGCAATAAGCCCCTGAGAACGCTTGGCAAGCTCGGGATTAACCTTAAAATCGTTCATTAAAAGCTTAACCGCTCTGCCATAGCTATCATAGTTTTCCTTCATTTGGACGTTCATTTGATAGCGGGTGTCCAAAGCCGAAATACGGCTGTTTAATTTGCTTTTATCCTCGTTGAAAACAACAAGCGATTCACGCTTATCTTTCAATTCTTCTAAACATTCGTTGTGATGAATTTCAAGCTGAGCGCGCTCGTTTTTTAATTTAACGATATTGGCTTCTAGTATGGTTTTATTGGTATATTCTTTATCAAATAAAAGTTTTTTATCTTTTACGGTATTTTTTAAAACCTCTAAACGTTTGGCGTTTAAATCACGCTCGGCAACATATTTCCCCAGGTTGCTTTTGATGTTGGCAAGCTCCTCCACGGACAAAATCAATCTTTTATTCGCCTCGCCGATGTCGCTTTCACTCGACGATAGCTTTTCATTGATTAAATCCAATTCCTTTTGAGATTGAGTCATCTCGGCAACCAACTTGTCTAATTGAAGTGTTTTTTGCTCCTTCGCAGTGACCTTATCCACCAAGGTTGCGGATTTTGTTTCTAAATCCGATGTAAAATTCTTCTCGTCTTTTTCCAGCCTTGCTATTTCGTTGGCGGTAGAAATTGCGCGCTCGGCGTAAACCTTGCCCTCGCCCGCAACGTGCTCTAAATCAACCTTCAGACGCAAAAGCTCCTCGTTTAGGGAAGAAATTTCATCGTCGATTTTTATAACCTTCTCTTTAAGTTCCTCATATTTGTCTTCGTTCTCACGGTATTTGCCTTCTGCCTCGACAGTTTCTAAAATAACCTTAGAAAGCCTTTCCGTGATTGCGTCGACAACCTCTTTATTGGTTTCATACCTAAAAATAAAATAGTTTATTTCGGTGGACTTAAGCTCCTCAAAAAGCTCGTTATACTTCATTGCGTTTTGAGCTTGCTTTTGTAACGGTGAAAGGCGAACCTCAATCTCGTGCAAAATATCGCGTACCCTCGACAAGCTTTCGTTTGCGCGCTCAAGCTTGCGTTCCGTCTCAATTTTTTTTGCTTTAAAGCTTGCAATCCCTGCGGCTTCTTCAAAAATTGCGCGCCTGTCAGACGGCTTTGCGTGAATGATTTGGTCTACCCTGCCTTGCCCGATAATCGAATAACCCTCTCTGCCGATGCCCGTATCGTGCAATAACCCAATTATATCTTTTAAACGGCACTTTCCGTGGTTGATATAATATTCTCCAACACCGCTTCGGTCAATTTTTCTTGAAAGGACGACGTCGTCAAAATCTATCGGAAAAATCCTTGCTCGGTTATCAAAAAACAATGATACTTCCGCATACGACAATGAACGGCGCATCTCTGTACCGTTAAAAATTACGTCGGTCATATTCTGTCCGCGCATTGTAGAGGGGCGTTGTTCGCCCAAAACCCAGCGGATTGAATCTGCAACGTTACTTTTGCCACACCCGTTTGGCCCTACAATAACAGTAATCCCCTCTTTAAAAGAGATTTCTGTTTTATCGGCAAACGACTTAAAGCCCTGCAATTCTAATTTTTGAAAATTCATTAAAAAAGCCCTATATATTGTATTATATAAAAATAATAACACAATTTAAGGACTTTGAAAAGCATTTTAATAGTTTTGTTTTTTTTAGGTTATTTTTTAAGGTTTATAATATCCAAAGCTTTCTTTGCCGCCTTTTGTTGAGCGTCTTTTTTTGTCCCTCCAAAACCGCTGGATATCCTTTCTCCGTCCAAGAATACGCTAAACTCAAAAGCAGGCTTACTCTCATCGCATATGTTGCTTAGCTCCTCCTCGGCATACCGTACAGTCAAGCCCGATTTGGTGGCGTATTCGTTTAAAATGGATTTATAATCATAGAAGTCATTTTTGTCGGTTTCGCTTTTTTTGATGACAGGCTCCAGCGCAGTCAAGATAAACTTTTTAACGGGCTCCATACCTCCATCAAGATAAATGCTTCCGACTATCGCCTCAAACATATCTTCCATAACCGAAAGATTTGTATTGATTTTCATTTTAGTTTCCGAAAAGCCCATAATCAAAAAATCATTGAGTTGCAATTTTTTTATGGTATCCGCCAAAGGTTTGTCGCTGACGATTGTAGCGCGCATTCTTGTGAGCTGTCCCTCGTTAAAATTCGGATGTCTTGTTAAAAGTTCCTCTGCGATAACGAAATTTAGAATGCTGTCGCCTAAGAACTCCAAATTCTGGTAAGATTTTTTCGAGCGTTTTGACACGCCTGAATTGTGCGTCAAAGCTCTTGTAAGAAGCTCCTTATTTTTATAGGTATAGCCAATAATGGTTTCTACCTTCAAAACATTTTCACTCATTTCCATTAGAAAAATTTTGCTCCAATTCTTTTTTAATTTCCCCGACAATATTTAGTTTTACAAGCTCGTCCGCCTGAAGAACGGCGGCGCAAACAGAATCCGCTTTTGCGCTTCCGTGAACCTTAACTACAACCTTGTTTACCCCAAGAAAAACAGCTCCGCCAGTTTTGCTGTAATCCAACTTGTTTTTCAACTGCTTTAATGCAGGTTTAAGCATTAACGCGCCAATTTTTGCACGTAAACCACCTGTTTTGATTTTTTGTTTTAAAATATCCATAATTGTCATCGCTGTACCCTCGATGGTTTTTAGGGCGATATTTCCGTTAAAACCGTCGGTAACGACAACCTCGTATTTTCCGCTCAATAAATCTCTGGCTTCCATATTTCCAACAAAATTTAAACTGCTGTTTTTCAATAAATCAAACGCCTCACGGGTAAGGTCAGTCCCTTTTTTATCTTCCGTTCCGTTAGATAATAAAGCAATCTTTGGTTCTTTTTTATCGCCCGTTGACAGCATATAAAACGCCCTTGCCATATACGCGAAATGCAATAAGTTTACCGCCTTGCAATCAGCGTTTGCGCCACAGTCGCACAACACCATTTTTTTGTTGTCGTCAACCGTTGGGATAATCGGCGCCATCGCCGGACGGGATATACCCTTTATTCTGCCGATTTTTAAAAATGCGCCCGTCAATAATGCGCCCGTGCTTCCCGCAGACACTATACCGCCTACGTCGTCACGTTCAGCCAACGCGTCAAATGCCCTAACCATACTACTGTCGGGTTTACCTTTGATTGCTGATGTCGGTGATTCCTCGTTGGAAATCACATCCCCTGCGTGGATTATTTCAATTCTCTCAGAATTACGGGTAACAAGTTTTGATAAAACATCGGATTTTCCCGTTAAAATAACTTGAAGTTCGTTCTTCTTATCTAAAGCGCGCAATACTCCTTCAACAATTTCGTGGGGAGCATGGTCGCCACCGTAAGCGTCTATAATGATTTTCATAATGAGTTTAGTATATGAAGATTGAAAAATGATAACCGCAAAATCTTACCATTTTTCATTTTTCATCGAAAAAAGGCGAGTAAATTCATACTCGCCCATATTAATTATTTGTCTGTTTTTTCTTTGATAACAACAACCTTTTCGCCGTCATAATATCCGCATTTAGGACAAACGACGTGGCTTTGCTTTAACTCGTGGCATTGTGGACATTCAGAAAGATTCGGAGCACTGATTTTCCAGTTTGCCGCACGGCTGTTACGTCTAGCCTTGGATACTTTACTTTTTGGTACTGCCATTGGTTGCACCTCCCGCATTGATATTCATATTTTTCAGAACCGAAAATGGCGAAGAATCCTCCGAATCCCGGTTTTCTATGTTGCATTTACATTTTGCGATATTGAGGTTTGCGCCGCATTTATCGCATAAGCCCTTGCAGTCCTTTTTGCACAATACTCTTGATGGCATTGCCAACAAAACACGTTCTGCTATTATCGGCTGAAGTTCAATTTGTTCATCCTCGTACACAAGAGTTTCTTCATCAAGCTTGTCTTTATAAAAAGTCTCCGTTACGGGGATTTTAAAATCCATTATGGTTGGAGCTAAGCATCTGTCGCAAGCAAACTCACAAGAATATTCAAGCTCAGCATTGACGGCGAGGCTATCTTCAAAAAAAGTATACCAACCTGTCAAGTGTCCTGCGGATAAAAACTTCCCGTCACGGTTGCCTATAAGCGAAACGTCAAGAGGTATGCTTTCGTCTATCGTATAAAACTCACCCTCAACGGCGTTGCTAAAATCAATTATCATCACTGTCTCCTACCAAAACAAAAACGATTATATAGAATTTAATATATTTTGTCAAACAAAAATAGTTGTTTTTAGTTATTTACAAGTCAAAAACTGCGTTTCACGAGCAATAACAAGTTCCTCGTTTGTGGGAATAATCGCAACCTTAACTTTGGAAGTAGGCTTAGACAAAATTGAAACGTCGCCTTTATCGGGGTTTTCGTTTTTGTCGAAATCGAAATCGATGCCCAAATATCCCATATTTTCCATAACCTGACCACGAATTAAGGGGCTATGCTCGCCAATCCCGCCCGTAAATATAACAGCGTCAACACCGCCTAAAACAGCAGAGAATGCGCCTACGTATTTTTTTATGCGGTAAGCTGTCATTTCTAGGGCAAGTTTCGCTCTTTCGTTTCCTTCTTCTGCGGCGGAAGTCAAATCCCTACAATCGCTGGAAAAACCGCTAATGCCTAGCATTCCGCTTTTCTTGTTTAGGTAATCCACCATTTCAGACATATTTTTGTCAAGCTTTTTGCCAAGATATTCTATTGCGGCAGGGTCAATATCACCGCTACGAGTGCCCATCATAACGCCCTCTAATGGCGTGAAGCCCATTGTGGTATCAACGCATTTTCCGTCCTTGACCGCGCTAAGCGAACTGCCGTTTCCCAAGTGACAAATTATGATTTTTTTGTCCGAGCCTAACCATTTTTTCGCCTCGCCTGCAATATATTTATGCGACGTACCGTGGAACCCGTATTTTCTGACTTTATAGTTTTGATAATCCTCATAAGGGACGCCGTATAGAAACGCCTTAGGTGGCATTGTCGCATGGAAAGTCGTATCAAAAACCAATGCCATCGGAACGCCCGGCATAACCGCCTGACAGCTTTCAACGCACGAAATATTGCCCGGCATATGCAAAGGGCCTAAGTCGATATTTTTTTTGCATTTTTGCAAAACCTCGTCGTCAACGACCACCGAGCATTTAAAGTCTTCTCCGCTGTGAAGAACACGGTGTCCTACCGCGCCTATTTCCGAAACCGACTTAATTGCGCCGCATTTTTCGTCAACCAAGGCTTTTAAAACCAACTCCATAGCTTCCTTATGCGTTGGCATCGGGCTTTTTAAAACCAACTTATCCTTGCCTACCGCGGTTTGCGTCAAAAGGCTGTTTTCCATAGTGATTCTCTCACATATGCCTTTTGCGATAACCGCCTCGTTTTGCATATCGATAAGCTGATATTTGAGCGAACTGCTTCCTGCGTTTATAACCAAAATTTTCATAGATAAACCCCTTATTTAGCTTGTAAAGCCGTTATTGCCGCCGCAGCGACTATATCCTCTGCCACGCACCCGCGGGACAAATCGTTCACAGGTTTTGCCAAGCCTTGCATAACAGGGCCGATTGCCATACATCCGCCGAAGCGTTGAGCAAGCTTATAGCCGATATTGCCCGATTCCAAATTCGGGAAAACCAAAACGTTTGCCGAACCCGCCACCGCGCTACCCGACGCTTTTTGCTTTGCCACAACAGGAACAATCGCAGCGTCAAGTTGAAGCTCGCCGTCAATTTTTAGGTCAGGCATTTTTTCTTTGACAATTTGTAAAGCAGAGGTCACTTTATCTATGCGCTCGTGCTTTGCGCTCCCCTTTGTGGAGAATGAAAGCATCGCAACTTTCGGTTCAATTTCTATAATGCTTCTTGCGCTTTCTGCCGCCGCAATGGAAATATCCGCAAGCTGATTTACGTCAGGCTCGGGGATAACCGCACAGTCGGAGAATATCATAGCCGGAGCCTCAGACACCTTACTGCCTTCAGGAAGTATCATCACAAAACAGCTTGACACAGACCCGATTCCCGGGGCTGGTTTGATGACTTGAAACGCGCTACGCAATACGTCTCCGCTGGAAAAAACCGCGCCGCCGACTAAGCCGTCAACATAGTCGCTTTTGAGCATAAGACAACCAAAAAACATATTGTTGTTTGACGCAAGCTCAAAGGCTTGTTCTTCCGTCATACCCTTAGACTTTCTGAGTTCAAATAAAAGATTTGCATATTGCTTTGTATATTTCGAAGTTTTGGGATTTATAATTTCTATGTTATCTAAACAAATATCAGGATTATTCTTGCGAATTTCCTCCTCATTTCCAAGCAAAACTACCTCGGCAATTTTGCGGGTTGTTAAAAGTTCAGCCGCCTTAACCACTCGGGCATCAAAGCCTTCCGCTAAAGCAATTTTCTTTTTTTTTGCTGCAGCGCGAGCGTAAAGCCCGTCTAAAAAAGTGTTCATATAAAATCTCCTAACAAAATTATTGAATATAAAATGCTTTATTATTTTAGAAATATATGTATAATAATATAAGACGTTTTTATTATACTCTTTAACTAAAAAATTGCAATCGATTTAGGGGCGTAAATTGAATTTATGAAAATTACCGCGATAATTTGTGAATATAATCCCTTCCATAACGGGCACGCATATCATATCGCTATGGCAAAAAAGGAAACTCAACCCGACGCCTTAATTTGCATAATGAGCGGAAATTTTACGCAGCGCGGAGATATTGCAATTTTAGATAAATATACTCGGGCAAGACACGCAATCTTGGGGGGCGCGGACGCAGTAATTGAGCTTCCAACCTATTACGCCGTAAATTGCGCTGAAAAATTTGCTTTCGGCGCGTGCAAAGCCTTAAGCGTTTTTGATGACGTAACCTTGTCTTTTGGGAGCGAGTGCGGTGATTTATCAACGCTTGAGAAGGCAGTTAGTTCAATTAAAGAAGAATCGCATACCACCAAATCAACCATAAAAGAACACTTAGCCAACGGCGATTCTTATGTCAGCGCATTTACCAAATCGCTTGACAAGGATACGGCAGAAGCGCTGTCCTGCCCCAATAATACGTTGGCGATTGAATATATGAAAGCGTCAAAAGCTTTCGGTTTTAAATATCACACAATAAAACGGCTCGGAAGCTATAACGATATTACGCCTCAAAATGCAGAGCTTGCCTCTGCGACTGCAATAAGAACGCTGTTAAAAAACAAGAAAATAATTGACGCTTTTATTCCTGACTTTGTCGGCTTGGACTTAGAAAAAAATCTAACCTTTAACGATAATTTATTTGATATGCTGGCATATGCGATTATATCTGCGCCCACGGAGGAGCTTTCCGCCCTGCCAGACGTGTCTGAAGGCTTAGAAAACCGTATTATTAAATTTTTATCCGTTTCAAAAGATTATGAAGGTCTTATACAAAATATTAAAACCAAAAGGTATACAATGGCAAAAATCAAGCGAGTTTTATTGTATGCCCTATTCGGGCTTAGTAAGCAACAGGCGCAAAATTTTTATAGCTTACCGCCTTATATAAAAGCTCTTGCCGTAAAGTGTGGCAGAGAAGACGTTTTAGCGTATATTGCAAAGCAATGCTCAAACACTATTTCCAAATTTGGTGAAATAAAAGCTTTGCCAAACGAAATCCAACGGGCGTTATATTTTGAAAACAAGGTGGACGATATATACCATAAAATTTCCAAAAATCCGTCCGCCAAGCTCACAAATTGCCAGTTTATTAAGCTATAACATTCCAACCAAATACCCTAGTATTGCGGAGATTCCGCATTGAGAAAGCTTTGTCAACAGATAATAGCCTGTCTTAATTTTGCATTTTGACAAGTATGTAATGGATTGTAGCGCAACCGATAAGCCACCGAAAGACACCGCCGCTGACAGCAAAGATACCAACAACGGACGGCTTAAACCCAGCTTTGATATTTCCAACGCGCCTCTAGTAACTTCAATCGTAGAAATCAAGACAGTTTCCACAATATCCGCGCCACCGCTTCCGCAAGCCAATAAAGCAAGCTTTATCGGAGTTGCGATAATTTCAAAAAATCTTATATCTGTCAAAAAAATAATCAACATATTGAAAATGCCAATGTACGCCCCGACAATTAAAATTCCGCTGACAGAGCTTTCAATACACTTTGCCAAAATCGAATCCGAATTTTTCGATATCGTTGGCAACGTCGAATTAATTTTATTTTCTAAAGTTTTTCCCCTAAAAACCAATCCGTTTAATAAAGCTGACGCTAAATGGACAAATAATATCAAAAACCCAAGTTTTTTGTCTAAAAGCATATATCCGCCGATAGTACCAACCACAAACATCGGCCCCGAGGTTGAGGCAAACGCCGATATTTTTTTACATTCCTGCGTGGTCAACTTTCCGTTTTCATATAAATCGGCAAGCAGTCTTGCGCCCACGGGATAACCGCTCATTGCGCTCATTGCAAAAATATACGCAGAAATCGACGGAACGCCATATAGTTTTTTTAAGGGTTTTTCAAAAACTTTGCCTATTTTTTCGGCTACACCCAATTCTGTCAAGATTTTTGTAAAAAAGAAAAATGGAAATAAAACGGGCAAAACATTTGTGGCAAATAAAATCAAGCCGTCAAAAACAGCTTTACTGTATCTAATAGGCTCAAAAATAAGCGCAACCATAAGAGCCGATATAAAAAGTATCAGCGCTGTTTTTTTTAGTGTCATATTAGATTATAATGTCAGGGATTAAAAAAAATGAGGGTTTTTTAAAATTAAAAAACGGCTTTCGCCGTTTAAGAGTTTAAATTATACGTTGTTTTCCGACGGCGCTTCCTGCGGTTGCGACATTGGCGGTTTTTCGGGATTCCGCAAGTCTTCCCTGTTGGAACGAACCAAACTCAGAGCGTCACGCAATGTCATTTCACTATCCGACAAAAGTTGGTCGATTTTAACCTTAACTTCATAAACGCTTTTATCGTGCAAAGCGTAAGCCTCGGCGCGGATTTTTTCCGCTTCTTCCTTAGCTTGAATTAAAATTTCGTTTTCATCTAACAGTCTGTCACGGCGGGCTTCGGCTTCCTCAACAATTCTGCTTCCGTATTCCAACGCCTTTTTACGTTGATTATCACAATCGGAAACAAGATATTGAGCTTCCTTAATAACCTCGGGATAGTTTATGCGCATACGCGCCAATATATCCAAAACCTGATTTCGATTTACTATAGCGTCATTGCTGGAAAACATAGACTTTTTTGCCGATACAAAAACTTCTTCCAATTGAGCGATAAGTTGTTCAATCTGTTCCATAGCACCCTCCTTTGTGTCAATAATACAGTCAATTATGTCATTTTTGACTTCTTAATTCTAGTCTTTCCTTTGACGAACTTATGTCTTTTACTTCGTCATTTGCCAATATAAACAATGTATCTATGTTGCCAAAATCCAAATTTTGCTTTCTTAAATCTAATTCATACTTTAAATCAACGGCGTTTCTTATGCCTCTAACCATACAGACTTCGCCAACCGATTTACAAAAATCTACCGCATATCCATTGTAGCCCGCCACTTCAACATTGTCAAATCCTTTAGTTGCGCAACGTATTTTAGACAATCTATCCTCGTATGAGTATAAATATGTCTTGTCTGGATTTATCAGCATACATACATATACCTTATCAAACAGCTTTTGCGCTTGTTCAATCAGAAAAATATGCCCTTTTGTTATCGGGTCAAAGCTTCCCGTGACAACTGCTTTTTTCATATTTGCTTTATAAAATCTAAAATAACCTCTCCGTACTTTCTTGTGTCATATATCTCAAGCCCGTTAAAAGAAGAATATTTTTTTTGATAATTATGCTCGTAAATTATTGTGGCGTCATCAGCCAGCCTGTTGTGCTTTACTAATTCAATAATTGCGCGTTCTGCCAAGTCTGAATTATACGGCGGATCCAAATAAACAATATCGTATTTCAAATTTTCCGTTGCAATTACATTCAAAAAATCCGCCTGAACTATTTTTCCGCAAAATTCTACGCCCGAAAAGTTTTTGTTGATAATATCAATAGAGGCTTTGTCCTTGTCACAAAGTACAACATATTTCGCGCCTCTGGAAACACATTCTAAGCCAATAGCTCCGCTACCCGAGAATAAATCCAAAACACAAGCGTCTTTTACCTTAAATTGAATTATATTAAACAAAGATTCTTTAATCCGGTCAATAGTCGGACGCACCGCCATATCCTTTGGCGGAGTCAGCTTTCGTCCACGATATTTGCCCGAAATTACCCTCATTTATATACACCTCGCTCTGTCACAACAATATCTAACTTAACATCGTGCGATTCCGTCGGAATTTGCTCAACCTTTTGGCATTCGTACGATATGCCGATTTTAAAGCTGTTTGACGTTGCAAAAAATCTGTCGTAATAAGCCTTCCCGTGTCCAAGACGGTTTAAACGCTCGTCAAAGCCTACCAACGGAACTATGGACACATCGACGTCAAAATTTTGCGATAGGTTTGCCAAGATAGGCTCCTTAATCCCAAATTTATTCAATGCTAAGGGCGTATCTTCTCTATACTCCGCAATTATCATTCTATCGCCGACAAGCTTTGGCGCAAAAACTTTTTTGCCGTTTTTCAATAAATACGAAATAATATCGCTTGTATTCGGCTCGTTAGACGTATTTAAAAAAATAAATACGCTGTCTGCGTTGCAAAACTTTGATAATCCTAAAACATATTGAAAAATCTTTCTATCGGCGATACTTTTCTCTTGCGTTGATAAATTTTCAAGTCTGTTTTTAATTTCCTTCCTTAGATAGGACTTTTCCATTTAAATTATGTTTTTATCCAAAATCCTTATATCTGCGGCAGATAAAACGTCCAAAGCCTTGCCAACATCGGAAACCTTAAATAAAATAATCGCCTTATGCCCCTCTGTTCTGGCATAGGAATAAAGATATTCAATGTCTATTTCCCCCGCTGTCAAAATATCGAGGACACCTGCAAGCGCGCCGGGTACGTCATTGATTTCAATCCCGATTAAGTCCGAATTTGTAACCGTAAAGCCCGCTTCCTTTAATGCCTTAACAGCGCTGGCATTATCGGTGGTAATTAGGCGTACAATACCAAAATCCTGCGTGTCGGCAATAGACAACGTGAGTAAATCGATTTTTTCCGAGGCAAGCACTCCTGCCAACTCGTTCAATCTTCCTTTACGATTTTCCAAAAAAACAGCGATTTGATTAACTAACATAATGTCCCTCCTTAAAACTTTCTATTATCTATTATACGTTTTGCTTTGCCTTCGCTCCTGGGTATGGAGTGTGGCGAAACGATAGTGATTTTTGCTGATATGCCCAACATAGATTGCATTTCGTGCGAAATACGGTTTTTCAAACTTTCCAGCTTCCTGACTTCGTCGGAAAAAGCCGCGTCGTTTAGCTCGACTTGAATTTCCATAGTATCCAAGGAACCCTCGCGGTTTAAGATGATTTGATAATGAGGGCCGATTGCTCCGCCGATATTAAGCAATACCGTCTCAATTTGCGACGGGAATACGTTTACGCCGCGGATAATGAGCATATCGTCACTTCTGCCTTCGATTCTCGTCATACGAACAAGCGTACGTCCGCATTTACATGTCGAATAGTCCAAAGAACAAATATCGCGAGTTCTGTACCTTATCAGCGGAATACATTCTTTTGTTAAGGTTGTAAACACCAATTCACCTTTTTCGCCTGCCTTGACGGGCTCTAAGGTTTCGGGGTTTATAATTTCGGGATAGAAAAAATCCTCGTATATGTGCTTGCCGTTTTGCTCAACGCATTCCATAGAGACGCCGGGACCGCTGATTTCGGACAAACCGTATATGTCATACGCCTTAATTTTAAGCCTTTTTTGGATTTCCTCACGCATTGCTTCTGACCAAGGTTCTGCGCCGAATATGCCTATTTTTAAGCCTAAATCCTCGGGCTTTAAGCCTGCCTTTTCGATTTCCTCGGCAAGATATATCGCATAGGACGGCGTACAGGCAATAACGTTTGACACAAAATCTTTCAAAAGCATAATTTGGCGCATTGTGTTTCCGCTAGACACGGGAACAACCGTCGCGCCAAGCTTTTCAATGCCGTAATGTATGCCGAGACCGCCCGTAAACAAGCCGTATCCGTACGCTACGTGCACTAACGAATTTTCGTCAACGCCCGCTGAAGCTAAGGCGCGCGCGCAACACTCAGACCAAGCCTCAATATCATTTTTTGTGTAACCGACAACAGTCAGTTTTCCCGTTGTACCGCTCGACGCGTGCAATCTGACAACGTTTTTTCTCTCGCACCCAAACAGACCAAACGGATAATTTGCTCGTAAATCAGTTTTTACCGTAAACGGGAGTTTGGCTATATCGGAAATAGAATTTATATCAGAGGGTTTTACTTTTGCCGCGTCCATCTTAGCGCGATAGTATGGCACGTTATTATATACGCGCTCAATTTGCTTTTTCAGCCTATCGCTTTGCAACGCCGTCATTTCGTCACGGCTCATTGTTTCGATTTTTTCGTTAAAATATTTCATTTATTTTGTATAATTAAAGCCTAATTTTAACGCCGATAAATTTATATCGACCAGTTTTGCAGAAACTGTCATTTTCAAAGCTTTTTCAATATCCTCAAACGCCAGCCCCAGTTGCTTAGCCATAACACCAAGCATAATTGTGTTTACGGTTTTGATATTTCCAACCGCTTTTGCCAAATCCAGCGCGTCAACCGCAATCACGTTTTTGCCCTCGTTTTTCATTGTATTTAATATATTATCGGGATATTCCCTTGCGCCAATAATAACGGGCATCGGCAATATCTTTTGCGTATTTACAATAATCGTTCCGCCATCTTTTAAAAAGTGACGCGCTCTAAAGGCCTCAAGCTGTTCAAAACATAAAACTATATCGGCGGTTCCCTCGCTGATAATCGGGCTGAATACCTTATCCGATAGGCGCGCGTGCGTAACCACGCTTCCGCCTCGCTGAGCCATACCGTGAACCTCGCTCAGTTTGCAATCCAAGCCCAAAACCTCGGCTAAGCTGCCAATAATTCTGCTTGCAAGCAAGGTACCCTGTCCGCCAACGCCAACGATTAAAACGTTTATATCCTTTCTATTTTCCATATTAAACATTCTCCTGTAGCTTGCCTATTGCGTCGAACTTGCACAGATTTTGGCAAAGTCCGCATCCCACGCATTGCTCGGCGCGGATTTCCACAGATTTGTCTGCTTTTTTCAATATGGCGGGACAACCGATTTTTAAACAAGCGCCACATTTTTTGCAATCGGAAGCAGTATACGGCGTGGCGTTCAGTTTGATAAGCAAGGCGCAAGGACGTTTGGCTATAACAACTGCTACCTCATCCGCCTCACAGGCGTCCTTAATCGCCTTTTCGCAAGCGTTTAAATCGTATGCGTCAACAACGCTTATGTGCTTAACTCCCGCCGTTTTGACAACGTCTACAAGGTCAAGCTGATAGGTTGCTTCGTTTTTTAAAGTTTTTCCGGTGGCGGGGTGGTTTTGATGCCCCGTCATACCCGTTGTCGAGTTATCTAAAATCAAAAGCGTGAGCGCGCTTTTATTATAAACTGCGTTAACAAGCCCTGTCATTCCGCTATGGACAAAGGTGCTGTCCCCAATTACCGCAACAACATTTTTGGTGTTTTCACGTCCTAAGGCTTTTTCCATTCCGTGCGCCATACCAATGCTTGCGCCCATACAAATTACGGTATCAACAGCGCTGAGAGGCGGTTGCGCGCCTAAAGTATAGCAACCTATGTCTGCGCAGACGGTATATTTATTTTTGTTTAACAAATAGAATAAACCTCTATGCGGACAACCGGCGCACATAACAGGAGGACGAACAGGCATAGACGTATCTGCAACAGTAGGAGTTGCCCCTAAAACCTTTTCTTTGATTTTGGAAACGGAAAGCTCGCCTTGAATTCCAAAAAGTGATTTACCTTCGCATTTCACACCGTTTGCTTTCAATTCTCTTTCAATAATAGGCTCTAGCTCCTCCGCTACGATAAGCCTATCCACTTTTTTGAAAAATTCAATCAAGCTTTGAATCGGCAAGGGATAAACCATACCGACTTTAAATACCGAGGCGTTTGGCAACGCTTCTTTGACGTATTCGTAAACGATACCGCTGCAAATTATACCTAGGTCGGAAGATAAAATCTCCTCTCTGTTTATCGCAAAATTTTCACAATCTTTTGCCAAGCGTTGTTCTCTTTTTTCAACGGCAAGGTGTCTGATTTTTGCGGTGGACGGCATCAAGGTATATTTGGTTATATCCTTCGAATAAGGCTTTATTGCAACGCTTTCTCGGTCGGAAAGCTCAACATAGCTTTGACTGTGCGCCAAACGTGTGGTAGTGCGGATAAAAACGGGCGTGTCATATTTTTCCGATAACTCAAACGCAAGCTTTGTAAAATCCTTAGCTTCCTGACTATCGGCTGGCTCAAGCATAGGCACGTGAGAGCTCATCGCATAATAACGGCTGTCCTGCTCGTTTTGAGAGCTGTGCATTGCGGGGTCGTCGGCAACTACGATAACAAAACCGCCGTTTACGCCTGCATAAGCAGTTGAAAACAACGGGTCCGCCGCCACGTTTAATCCGACGTGCTTCATACACGCCATACATCTTGCGCCGGCAACAGACGCGCCGTACGCCACTTCCATAGCAACCTTTTCATTGGGCGACCACTCTGCATAGATGTCGTCGTATGTAGCGATACATTCCGTGATTTCCGTAGAAGGTGTGCCCGGATACGCCGCAACTACTGTTACGCCTGCCTCGTAAGCGCCTCTTGCAATGGATTGGTTTCCTAGTAGTAATTTTTTCATAAATATCCTTATATAAAAATTTTATCGCAAATCTGTAACACGTTTTTCTTTTCCTTCAGCGCGTTTAAGCGTCAACGGCTCAACAAGTTTTACTTTTGCATCAATTTGCAAAACGACTTTTAAATTATGTTTTACCTTGGCAACAACGGCTTGAAGATTTTTATAATCCTCAATAAGGCGCGCGTCGGCAACCTCAACGGCTACCTCCAAAATATCCATATGTCCCTCACGTGTGACGGTGATATGATATTGATTTCCGATTTCGGGCATTTCAAGCAATACGCTTTCAATTTGAGACGGGAATACGTTGACGCCACGGATTTTCAGCATATCATCGCTTCTGCCTTTAATTCTGTCCATTCTTCTTAAGGTGCGTCCGCACTTGCAAGGCTCGGCAATAATGCGTGTTACGTCTTTGGTGCGATACCTTAATACGGGCATACCCTCTTTGGTAAGCGTTGTTAAAACCAACTCGCCCCACTCGCCGTCGGCAAGAGGCTCTAAGGTTGAACTGCTGATGATTTCGGGATAGAAGTGGTCTTCATTTATATGCATACCTGCTTTTTCCAAGCACTCGCCCGATACGCCGGGTCCGATTATTTCAGATAGTCCATAGTTATCCGTCGGGAAAACGCCTAGCTGCGCCCTTAACTCATTATGCATTTCTTTGGTAGAGGCTTCGCTTCCAAATAGCCCCCACTTCAGTTTAAAGTCTTCTTTAACGTAGCCAAGCTTATTCATAATTTCGGCGATATGTAACGCGTACGACGGTGTGGAAACCAAACCCGTAACGCCCAAGTCTTTTAAAAGCATAACTTGACGCTCGGTGTTTCCGCTTGAAGCGGGGATAACCGTTGCGCCAACCTTTTCCAGCCCCTGATGCAAGCCCAACGCGCCCGTAAATAAGCCGTAACCGAAACATACTTGAACAATATCCTTCTTTGTTACGCCCGCCATAGTAATCAAACGAGCCATGCACTCCGACCACATATCCAAGTCGTTTTTGGTGTATATTACCACCGTGGGCTTTCCGCTTGTACCGCTTGACGCGTGAACTCGAACTATATCGTCCAACGAAACCGCAGAAAGTCCGTAAGGATAGTTGTCTCTTAAGTCGCTTTTGACAGTATAAGGAATCTTTCTTATATCGTCTAAGGATTTTATATCCGACGGTTTTAGTCCGATGCTGTCGAATTTGTTCCTATAAAAAGGCACGCGTTCATAAGCGTAGCGGACGATGTTTTGCAAGCGGTCTAATTGTAGAGCCTGCATTTCTTTTCTTTCCATTGTTTCGATTTTCTGATTAAACATTACATTTCCTCTAAGTAATAAATAAATATAAATAAAATAATAACACAACATTTTTTTTAGTTCAAGTAAATTGCCGATGTATTTTTTATATTTGTTTGGACATTTTATTTTACAATATGACATCAAATGAGGTATAATAAGTTGAAAAAATTTTTTGGAGGGTACTATGGCAACACTAGGCACCATCTCACGAGGGGTACGCGCGCCGATAATAAAAAAAGGTGACGATATTGCAAAAATCGCCGTTGACTGTCTTTTAGCAGCGGCGTCAGACAGCGAAACAGGCTTTAAAATTCAGGATAAAGACGTTCTGGCAATTACGGAGGCGGTAGTAGGCAGAAGCCAAGGCAACTATGCAACAGTTGCTCAAATTGCAAAAGACGTCAAACAAAAAACCGGCGGAGGAACGGTAGGCTTGATTTTTCCAATTTTGTCACGCAATAGGTTTTCGTTGTTGCTGAAAGGTATCGCGCAAGGCGTTGACAAATTGATAATTATGCTTTCTTATCCCAGCGATGAGGTCGGCAATCATTTAATGAATATTGATATGCTTGACGAGAAAGGTGTAAACCCGTATTCCGACATTTTAGACGAAAAGAAGATTTATGAAATATTTGGGGAAATTAAGCACCCCTTTACAGGCATAGATTACGTCCAATTATATAAAACGATGGCGGGTGAAAACACCGAAATTATTTTGGCAAATCACGCAACCGATATTTTAAAGTATACAGACGTTGTGATAAACGCTGATATTCACACACGTTTCCGCACAAAACGTCTTTTACAAAACGCAGGCGCAAAGAAAGTTATCTCCCTACACGAGATACTAAACGAAAGCGTCGACGGTAGCGGTTATAACCCCGAATTCGGCATTTTGGGAAGCAATCTTGCAACAGATAACAGCGTAAAACTTTTCCCCAAAGATTGCCAACCTATTGTAGAAAAAATCCAATCAATGATAAAAGAAAAGACCGGCAAAACCATTGAAGTTATGGTTTACGGCGACGGCGCGTTTAAAGACCCAGTCGGACAAATTTGGGAGCTTGCCGACCCCGTTGTTTCCCCTGCTTTTACGTCGGGCTTAGTTGGTACGCCAAATGAATTGAAGCTTAAATATCTGGCGGATAACTCTATCGGAGATTTAAGCGGAGCTGATGCCGATAAGGCGATTAAAGAAATGATAAAGGCAAAGCCTCACGACCTTTTCGCCTCGCAAGCCTCGCAAGGCACAACCCCAAGACGCTTGACAGACTTACTCGGTTCTTTGAGCGACTTGACAAGCGGTAGCGGTGATAAAGGCACTCCGTTTATTTACATTCAAAACTATTTTACAAATTTTGCCGATTAGTTTTATCGCCTCTTTGGTAGATTTAATTTTTTGCAATATTAAAGCGGACTCCATTTTGAGCCCGCTTTTTGATTTAGTCTGTAAAATTTCAATTTATTTTTGCTTTTCGGATTTATAAAAATTGATTAGGCAACCCGATAATATAATCTTCTTTTCGTCGGGCGTTAAGACGTCCAACTTAAATATTGCGTCCAAAGGTTCGTCGTGACGGATAACCTTTGCTTTAAATTCCAATTCGTCATTTTGCAGTTTATCTTTTATGTTGGGAATAATTATTACGTCATCGTTTGAAAAAACAAAGCCTGTAACAAACGGAATCATTCCCCAGTTTATAACATTGCTTCTATATCGCTTTGTGGCGTACTCAACCGCAAAGTTTGCCACTCCGCCTAAAACCCTTTGACAGGACGCGGCTTGTTCACGCGCGCTTCCGTCACCCGGGCGTGTTGCATAAATCGCGCTACCTATCAGCGTTGTACCCGATAAATCCAAACCGCTGATATACAAGGCTTTTGCATATTCCTCGGGCATAACGCCCTCTTTCAATTTTTGCGCCGAAGCCTTAATATCTTTTGCCTTCTTGACATAATCGGGGCATTTTCGGGAAAGCGTAAACTCGGCAAGCTTCATAGGATTACTGCGGTACGACGACGTTTCTCCGCTTGGGATAAGCTCGTCTGTTGTCGTCACGGAATCATTTATAACTGCGGCAAGCTTTATAATCAGGTTGTCAGACAGCTCTTCCTGCGACGGCCAATCTGCAATATTTGGACCATATACAATTTTTTCTGCTTTGTTTGCATTTTTATAACCGTTATAAACACGGCTTTCATATACCTTTGCGTCATAAGCAAACTCGGGGACAAAATCATCATAGTCAACATCTGTCGCGCTTGTCAAAATGCCTTTATTTTTGGCGGTCGCCGCAATAGAGCGCGCGTCCATTAACGCTACCGAGGCAATTTGTCCGCCGGACGGCTTACTGCCTTCACGGCTTTCAAAGTTTCTTGTGGTGTGACGAATACTTAATCCGTTGTTACACGGAACGTCGCCCGCTCCAAAACAAGGACCGCAAAAAGCGGGTTTAATGACCGCGCCTGCCTCAACTAAAGAGGTTAAGGCGTTTTTCTTCATTAAATCCAAATATATAGGTTGGCTGGACGGGTAAACGTTAAGCGAAAATGCGCCGTTTCCGATAGGCGAGGTTTCAACAATCTTTGAAGCGGTATATATATTATCGAACGTGCCGCCGGCGCAGCCTGCAATAACGCCTTGACTTACTTGAATTTTGCCGTCGATAATTTTGTCTGTCAATTTAAAGTTTATCCGAGGATTGTTTAACAGTTTTTTACCGTCTTCTTCAACCTTTGACAAAATATCATATGGATTTGCAATAACGTCGCTTAGCTTATATACGTTGCTCGGGTGGAAAGGCAAGGCAATCATTGGTTCAATCTTATCCAAATCCACAACGATTGCGCCGTCGTAATATGCAAATTCGTTTGGTTTAAGCTCAACATAATCATTGGCGCGCCCGAGGTTTTTCAAATAAGCTTGAGTGCGTTCATCCGTTGCCCAGATACTAGACAGACAGGCAGTTTCCGTTGTCATAACGTCAATGCCGTTTCTAAATTCCATCGGTAAGTTTTCGATACCGTCGCCGACAAACTCCAAAACTTTATTCTTGACGAAACCGTTTTTAAAGACTTCACCGATTATCGCAAGCGCAACGTCTTGAGGACCAACACCCTTTTTAACCTTGCCATTTAAAACAACGGCGATAATCTCGGGATACGTGATGTCGTAGGTTTTGGATAGAAGCTGCTTAACAAGCTCGGGTCCGCCCTCTCCAATAGCCATAGTGCCGATTGCGCCGTATCGCGTGTGGCTGTCGCTTCCGAGAATCATTTTCCCTGCGCCGGCCAAATTTTCACGCATATAGGTGTGAATTACCGCCAAATTTGCCGGAACGTAAATACCGCCGTAATGCTTTGCCGCCGACAACCCGAATAAATGGTCGTCCTCGTTTATCGTACCGCCAACTGCGCAAAGCGAATTGTGGCAATTTGTCAAAATGTAAGGTATCGGAAAGGTATCCAACCCTGAAGCTTTTGCGGTTTGAATAATACCGACATACGTTATATCGTGAGACGCAAGCGCGTCAAATTTTATGCGCAAGCCTTTTTTTGGCGCGACGTCCCCTAAATTATGTTTGCTTAATATAGAATAGGAAATCGTCCCTTTATACGCGTTGGAAAAGTCGTGTCCTTGTTCGGCAACAGCCTGCGCTTGAACTGCGTCCAGCAAGCAATTCTTATAAAAATATACGCCGTTTTTAATAATCTCTATCATAACTCACCTTTTGTATTTTTAGATATTATATATGAAAATGTGGTTTTTAGCAACCTAATAGCTATCCACTATAAAACCTTTTTTCTGCATATTGGAATTTGCAAAGTCAAAAACTTTTTCTGTAAACTCGTTTATTGTCATTGCTTGAACGGCTGACGCGTCTTCGGCATTTTTGACAAAAACGTCATTAGCTTCAATTATGTCGTCATAAATATTGCAAGGCAAATTATTTTTATCAAACTCAAAAAGCTCAACAAATTTATGAATATTCAAAATTCTTGCTTGCGCAAAGCCTTCACCTTTAAAACTAGAAACATACGCTTGCTTTCCGTCCAAAAACTCAGCGCATTCCAACATTTTTTTAGTATACGCGCCTTCTTCGATATTATTATCGATATACATAAAATAACCGCAAGGCTTCTCATCTTTTAAAACGATAAAAGCCTTCCCGCCATCAACGGAAATCTCAGCCAGTTTGTTTTGAAAATCCTCTTGACTTTTTACAATTTTGTACGACATTGATTTGGTAAAATTGTTATACGCAAGCAATAAGTCTTCAGGGTTTTGTGTTTGCTTAATTGTATATTCGTTTGAAATATGTTTGATAGTTTCATTTGTTCTACGGTCGATAGTGCAAAAACCGTATTTTGTATAAAAATCGGGTTTAAACGGACAAAGTAGCGCAATAATCGTACCGTTTTCATATAATTCAGTCAATGTTTTGTCCAATAGCTTTGTCATATATCCTTTGTTTCTGTATGCCTGTCTTGTCGCTACGGCAGTAAGAAAAGTTGCGGAAACAGTTTTACCTAAAAGCTCAAATTGTTTTTTAATTAAATATACAGCCGAAACAATAGTCCCGTTATTTTCGACTGTAACCACCTGCGCGGTGGGACGGATTTCTTCCATAAAAAACCTTATGAAATTGTCGCTGTCGTCAAAACATTCACGATAGATTTGCTCTAGCTGAACGTCGTCGGATTCGGTGATTGTATACTTATCCAAAAGCATAACGGGGAAATAAGATTGTTTGGATTTTCTAAGCCCTTCAATGGCCATATCTTCTTGTCGGTTTATATAACGGACATTTTTAAAATGCTTTTCTGCAAACATCTGATTTATGGCGGTATATAATCCCTCATATTCTATCGCCGCCTTTTCAAAAAGAACTACGCCCACGTTTGTTGGCGTAATCTCGCCTACTGATACGCCTACAATTTTTCCGTCAATTTCTACAACGTCAACAATGCGGCTTGCTTCAAAACAAGTTTTAAGCATCAATAACAGCGCATTTTTTTCTTCTTCAAAAGAAACCTTTTCACGGTTTTCACCCCAGTGATTCATCAGCGCCACAACACCGTCGTAATCTTCCTCGGTATAATCGCGGAAAATATATTTATATGAGCTTGTAAACTTGTGAATATGATTTCTCTTTGCGTGATATTTTTTGCCTTCAAGGTTGATTAAATCCGATGGAGAATAAATATATTCTGAATTTGCAATATCCGTGCTTAATTTATATTTAGTGATTTTTTCGATTTGGGGCTTTGTTGCAAAAACAATTTTAAAATTTACATTGTTTTCTTGACAATATTCATAAATTCTATCAATTGCCAAGGGATAGTTTTCGTTTGTGGTTAACGGAGATAAAAAAACGGGCTCCTGATTAAGGTCTGCGCGAATGTAGACGGCAATATCGTCTTTTGCCCACGTCATTGCGTCAAAATCATACCAAGAAAACCAGCTTCCGCAACAATAATCGCTTCCGATTGTGTCTGTCAGCTTTACATATTCGTTTAAAACCGCCTTGTCTGAATTGTATAATTTTTTAAAATTTAACATTAAATCCCTTATTATTTTTTCCATATGGTATTTTGTGTTTTTTCTATTATACCACTTAAATTGCAAAATTAGGTTGAATTACGAGAAATATTATGCTATCATTTTTTTGAGGTAAACTTATGAGATTTAAACTTAAATTACAACCTTTAGTGTATGGACTGCTCACCGCCGTAATGATAATTTCTTTGGCTGCGGTGGTGATAAACATATTGATTATGGCAGAAGTGGGAAGATTTGTTTCCACAAATTCAGCCGTTCCGATTGTTTCGCTTATCTGTTCAATATTGACCTTTTTGTTTTCGATGTCGATTGCGGTCTTTTCTTGTTATGCCTTTAGCGCAGAAAAGTTTATTGTACGCTACGGATTGATACCCAGCTCAATTCCTTATAAAAATTTATTGGCTATCGTGGAAGAACTACCCTCAAAACGGATTACAATTCAGTTTAAACCGGTTAAACCAAAATCGGACGATGACTTTGGATTTTTGGTTATCAGCATCAATCCTTCAAACACAGACGATTTTATTAAATGCTTGCTAGATAAAAATCCTGATATTAAACACAATAAGTTTGATATAACGCAAAGCAATTCTTCTACAAAAGACAATAATTAACTATTTATTTAATTTTTTTTATATAATATTGCAAAAAATCAAAAAATTGTGTAAGGTTTTACAAAAAACTGCATAAAAAATAATTAAAGTACTTGTTTAAAATTTTAAATTAGTATAATATAATATTATGTATGTTTAGGGAGGTTATTATATGGATTCAAGATTGGAAGCTCATATTGACGAGATTTTTAAGGATGTGCCCAAAACTGAAAAACTTGTCGTAATGATAAATCGCATTAAATCAAAAGCTAACGCAAAGTATTTGCAAGTACGCGAACAAGGGTATTCTCGCAATGTGGCGTATACCGAGGTAGAAAATTGGATTACCAAAGCCAAAGTAATTGTTGATGAAGAAGTCAAAAATTATAACGCCGCCCAAGCAGGTAGTACACCTGTTTCTGCGCCGACTAGCGCGCCCGCCGTTCCTGCGCCATTGAACGTTCAAAACATAAATGATATGCCCGCTGTCGTAGTTGAGCGTACAACTCCACAAGATAAACCTAAACAAGCGGCTCCTGCGCCAGTTGTAACGCCAATTTCCGCGCCTGCGCCCGTTGCAGCGCCTATACCTGCGCCGGTTGCTCCTGCGCAAAAAAATGTTTCGCACGCAGCGCCTGTAAGCAATGATGAATTATCCGACATTTTAGGCAAGAAAAAGGTAAAAGATAAAAAAGCGGAAAAACCCGAAAAAAGAAAAAAAGAAAAAGCTAAGAAAGCAACTGATGTTTCGCCCGCTCCTGTTGCTGAGGTTGAGACTATCGTTGAAGAACCGACACCATTTATCGCCCCTATTGAACCAACTCCTTCATTCCCCACTTTTGTTGCGCCGTTGCCTTCTGTTACACCTTCTTTCCAAGTTCCTGTCGCCAAATATGAGGAACCTGTAAATTTAGCGGAAGAACAAGTTTCCCCTATTGAAGAAGAAACAGTTGAAGAAGTTGAAGAAGTTGAAAAAAATATAGATAATCAAACGGTCTGCCCTACTGAAACATCTGAATATCGTTGTAAAGGTGTTGTAGGCAAAATTTTCGGCGCTGTTGCCATTCTTTTAGGGCTTGGCGCTGCAGTCTTAGTGATTTTAAAATTTTTAGGTTAATAAAGTTATAAATCAAAAACCTCCGACAATTTGTCGGAGGTTTTTTTTATCTTGTTTGACCGTTTCCAAAAATTACGTATTTCTCGCTGGTCAGTTGCTCCAGCCCTAACGGACCTCTTGCGTGTAGCTTGTTTGTGCTTATGCCCATTTCTGCCCCAAACCCAAATTCAAAACCGTCAGTGAACCTTGTGCTTGCGTTAACGTATATCGCTGCGGCGTCTACACGCTTTTCAAATTCGGCAATAGCAATCTCATCTGTTGATAAAATTGCCTCGCTATGACGTGTTCCATATTGATTTATGTGTTCGATTGCCCAATTATAATCCTCAACGATTTTTATGCTGACAACTTTATCGAGGTATTCTGTAGAAAAATCATTGTCGCCAATCGGCATAATTTTAGGACAAATTTTTTGGGAAAGTTCATCGCCTTTTACGATGACGCCCTCGGATAAAAGTCTATCAACGCAAAGCGGTAAAAACCTTTGCGCAATATTTTGGTCAACCAAAATATGCTCCGCTGCGTTACATACGGACGGACGGGATATTTTTGCCGAAACTGCCACGCTTACCGCTGTTTCGACATCTGCCGATTGCTCTACATAGATATGACAGTTTCCGCCTGCCGAGGCTATCACAGGGATTTTGGAGTTATCTAAGATAAACCTCTTTAGTTGTTCACCCCCTCTGGGAATAACAACGTCGATAAATTTATCTTGCTTTAAAAGTTCAATAACATAGGAATAGTCCGGCAGAGTTATCATTTGGATAATATCTTCGTCAAAGCCTTCGGCTATTACCGCCTCTTTCATTAGCTGCAATAAAACGATATTCGTTTTTAACGCAGACTTGCTTCCTCTTAGCACAACAGCATTTCCGCTCTTAATACAAAGCGCGGTGGCGTCAACGGTTACATTCGGGCGAGCCTCATAGATAATTGCAATTACGCCCAACGGAGCTCGCACTTTTTTTATGATAAGTCCATTTGGTCTTGTCCACTCTGACGTAACCTTTCCGATAGGGTCGGGCAAGTCGATAATCTGCTTTACGCCGTTTATCATACCGGTAATCCGCTCTTCGGTCAGTTTTAGTCTATCATACAAAATCGCATCTTCATAGGATATATTTGCCAAGTCAAGCGCGTTTTCCGTCAAAATTGAACTTCGATTGTCCTCCAACTTTTTTACGATTGCCGACAGAATCTGATTTTTTTGACACGATGTAAAGGAAGCAAGCCTTAAGCTTGCCTCGTGTGATTTTTGCGCAATTTGTAATACGTCGAGCATATTATTTATTCCTCTTCTTCAGGAAGAACTGCGTTATGGAATACGTTTTGAACATCGTCAAGTTCTTCCAGTTTTTCGACCAATTTATTTATTGATGCGATATACTTTTCTTCGGGAGTAATTTCGTTGTCGGGCAACATATCGATGTCTGATGATAGCGTGGTTAAGCCTTGAGCTTCCAACGCCTCTCTAACTTTTCCCAAGTCGGCGGGCATTGTGTAGATTTCATAAACGTCGTCGTCGGAAACGATATCGTCGGCGCCTGCGTCAATGGCAAGCATCATTAAGTCGTCTTCTTCCATTGCGCTTTTATCAATTACGATAACGCCGCGTCTTTTAAACATAAACGAAACGCAGCCGCTTTGTCCCAACGAACCGCCGAATTTATCAAATAAGTGCCTTACGTCGCCTGCCGTACGGTTTTTATTGTCGGTAAGTGATTCCACTATAAAAGCTACGCCGCCTGCGCCGTAACCTTCGTATGTCATTTCTTCATAGTTTACGCTGTCCAATTCACCGGACGCTTTTTTAATACTTCTTGCGATATTGTCGTTTGGCATATTATTTGCCTTAGCTTTGGCAATAACGTCGCGTAGTTTAGAATTTGAGTTAGGGTCGGCGCCGCCTGTTTTTACAGCGATTGCAATTTCACGACCGATTTTCGTAAATACGTTTCCGCGCGCAGCGTCGGTTTTACCCTTTTTTGCTTGAATATTATGCCATTTACTATGTCCACTCATATATACACCTTCCTAATTTGTTGATTTGCTTAGTTGAAACATTGCTATTCCGCCTGCAACAGCAACGTTTAAAGATTCCATTCCGTTTTGCATTTTTATTGCAACCACCGCGTCAGCCGATTGCTTTATCACACTTGATACGCCGTGAGCCTCGCTGCCCAGTATAATTGCGGTAGGAGTTTTGGGATTAAAACAAGAAATATCTTCCCCGTTCATATCCATTGCAACAGAATGATAGTGAGTTAAATGCGCTAAGGCGACATCATATGAACAATCAAATAGGTTCACTCTGAAAATACCGCCCATAGACGCTCTTACAGTTTTTGTTGAATATGCCTCGGCGCAATTTATGAGGTATATATCTAAAAACCCCAAAGAAGCCGCCGTACGGATAAGCGTCCCTAAATTTCCACAATCGGAAATCCCGTCTAAAAACAGCGCGTTTGAACTATAACCGCATTTTGTAGGCGAGGGAGTTTTAACAACCGCCAAAAGCCCTGACGGCGTTACCGTATCAGCCAAAGACGTCATTACGCTTTGCGATACAATAAATTTCTCGCCCCCAAGCTTGTCGGCAAGGTTTTGAACCTCATCGGATACCGTTTCAGCAACAAATACGCTCTCTACCTCAACATAATCGGGCAAATCTTTCAAAATATTTACGCCCTCCACAACGAACAAGCCAAACTCGGCGCGATACTTTTTCTGCAAAAGCTTCCGCGCAAATTTGACCTTTTCGTTAGAAGTTGAGGTAATAATCATATTCTAAAAAAATAGCCTTCGCTATGGAAGGCTAATCGTTTTATAAAGAAGCCTTCGCCTTATCGCAAAGCGCGGTAAAGGTTGTAGCGTCGTTGACTGCTATATCTGCCAAGATTTTTCTGTTTAAATCTACGCCGGCTGTTTTCAAACCGAACATAAAACGACTGTAGGATAAACCGTTCATTCTAGCGGCGGCGTTAATTCTTGCAATCCAGAGCTTTCTAAAATCACGTTTCTTGTGTTTTCTGCCAACATATGCGTATTGTTGGGACTTCATTACGGCTTGACGAGCTACGCGATATAACTTGCTTTTAGAACCCCAGTAGCCTTTTGCTTGCTTTAATATTTTTCTGCGTTTTTTTACGGCGTTTACGCCACGTTTAATTCTCATAGTTTAGTACCTCCAAGTCTTAGTAAGGGAGCTGACGCTTAATATTTGCAGCAACTTGACCTTGCAAGTATGCGCCTTTTCTTAAGTTGCGTTTTCTCTTAGTTGTTTTTTTTGATAAAATGTGTCTTCTACCCATCTTCGAGCTTTTTACATTACCCGAAGCGGACACCTTGAAGCGTTTTTTTGCGCTACTGCGCGATTTCATTTTAGGCATAGAAATTGTCCTCCAAATGTAATATATAAATCAATTATTTTTTCGGTGCTGCGGCAATAAAAGTTGTAATAAAACGTCCCTCTAATTTTGCCGGCTTATCAACCTTATAAGGTTCCTCAATCAAGGTAAGAAAATCCTGCACAACTTCGAATGCTAAATCCGTGTGTTGCATTTGTCTTCCCTTTAGCCTCAAGCCCACCTTCACACGATAACCTTTTTGCAAAAACTTAACTGCTTGCGCCGCCTTCGTTTTCATATCGCCGATGTCGATTGTGGCAGAAAGACCGATTTCTTTCGTTTCAACAATATTTTGCTTTTTGCCGTCCTCTTTTTCGCGTTTTTTCTGGTCAAAGAGAAACTTGCCGTAGTCGATAATCTTGCAAACCGGCGGAGTTGCGTTGGGTGAAATTTTAACCAAATCCAATCCCTTTTCAACCGCAATACCAAATGCCTCGCGACTGCTCATAATACCAAGCTGAGCGCCGTCCGCGCCAATCACACGAACCTCGCGGTCGCGTATTTGTTCATTAATCTGAACATCTTTGCTTTTATCGGGTTTTATAATATATATCCTCCTGATATGAAATACGGCTTTAGGCTTTTTGCGCCGATAACAAAAAGCGAGTAGTAAAAACTACTCGCTTATACAAAATGCCTTTTAGTATAAGAACCACTTAGCACAATTGCTGATGGTGAGAATAGTTTCTACTTGCTTCGTTATAATACCAATAAATATTAACGCTGTCAAGCGAAATATACCATTTTCACCTAAAAAAGGTTAGTCACATACCTTATCGTTGACTTCTTTGCCGATTTTCATCATAAAGTCTAATAAACTCATAGAGCCAAGGTCGCCGTCTTTACGGCTTCTGACCGCAACCACTTCGCTTTCCGCCTCTTTGTCGCCGATAATCAGCATATAAGGCACCTTTTCCAGTTGCGCCTCACGGATTTTATAACCAATCTTTTCGCTTCTGACATCCGCTTCTGCGCGAATACCGAAATCGGATAGTTTTGAAACAATTTCTTTGGCGTTGGCAGCCGTTCTATCCGTCAAGCTTAAAACCCTGACTTGTGTCGGGCTTAACCAAGTCGGCAATGCGCCTGCATATTTTTCTATAAGCAACGCCATTGTGCGCTCATAACAGCCCAGCGACGTACGGTGGATAATATAAGGACGAACTTTATCTCCATTTTCGTCAATATAACTCATATCAAAACGCTCCGCCAAGAACATATCAATTTGAATTGTTATCATTGTATCTTCTTTGCCGTGTACGTTTTTAATTTGAATGTCAAGCTTGGGCCCGTAAAATGCCGCCTCACCGATGCCCTCGCTGTATTTTAAGCCAATGTGGTCTAAAATGCGCTTCATTTCGCCCTCGGCGTATGCCCACTCCTCAGGGTCGTCGATAAACTTGTTGTCGGGATTTTTGGGGTCCCACCTTGAGAAACGATAGCTGACGTCTTTGTCCAGTCCCAGACACCTCAACATATATTGCGCCAAGTCCAAGCAACCTCTGAACTCCTGCTCAAGCTGAGAAGGCATACATACTAAGTGCCCTTCTGAAATCGTAAATTGACGAACTCGGATTAAGCCGTGCATTTCGCCGGAGGCTTCATTTCTGAAAAGCGTTGAAGTCTCGCCATAACGCAAGGGTAAATCTCTATAGCTTTTTAGCCCGTTTTTATATATCGTATATTGGAAAGGACAAGTCATAGGACGTAAAGCAAAAACCTCATCGTCGGTTTCCTCGTTGCCCATAACGAACATTCCGTCCTTATAGTGATCCCAGTGCCCCGATATTTTATATAAATCACTTTTTGCCATCAACGGAGTTTTTGTCATAACATATCCGCGCGCAGCCTCTGTATCCTCAACAAAACGGTTCATAATTTGGAAAAGCTTTGCACCTTTAGGCATAAGCAACGGCAAGCCTTGACCGATGTTTTCATCTGTCATAAAGTAGCCCAGCTCACGTCCGATTTTGTTGTGGTCGCGACGTTTAGCTTCTTCCAAAGCCTCCAAATATTCTTCCATATCGGCTTTTTTGTCAAACGCCGTGCCGTATATGCGGGAAAGCATTTTATTGTTTTCATTCCCTTTCCAATACGCGCCCGTCAAGCTTGTCAGCTTAAACGCTTTGATTTTCCCCGTTGAGCTCAAGTGCGGGCCTCGGCATAAATCCGTGAAATCGCCTTGTTTATAAAAACTTATAGGCTCACCCTCGGGCAATTCCTCAATAAGCTCTATTTTATAGTTCTCGCCTAAATCACGCATATATTTTAAAGCGTATTCTTTTGAAACGTCTATGCGCTCTAAGGGTAAATTTGCTTTAATGATTTTTTTCATTTCGGCTTCAATCTTGTCAAAATCGTCTTTGGTTATCGGAGTTTTAAAATCAAAATCATAATAAAATCCGTTTGCAATCGCCGGACCTATGGCAAGCTTTACCGTCGGAAAAACGTTCTTCACCGCTTGCGCAAGAATATGCGAGCAAGTATGACGATAAACGTTTTTACCGTCTTCGTCGGCAAAGGTGACAATTTCCAACTTGCAGTCAGCCGTCAATGGTGTTTTTATATCCACAAGCTTTCCGTCAATGCGACCGCAAATTGCAGCGCGTCCAAGCCCTTCGCTTATTTGTGAAGCGACTTCATAAATTTTTGAGTTTTCGGCAACTTCCATTATCCTGCCGTCTTTTAACTTAATTTTTAACATAATATCTACCTATACCTTTTTTTGCAAATAAAAAATCCCTACGAGCTTTGCCCGTAAGGACGATATTTTCTACCGTGGTTCCACCTTACTTGCGGAGACGCCTCCGCCACTTGTTTAAAAAATATGTGCCTGAGTGGTATATCGAATGTTTCGTATTGTCTCGCACCAACCGACAACTCTCTGTAACGAATTGCAAACGACACATGTCTCAAACTGCAATCTAATGCTTAATGTATTTTATATTATAGCCACCTAAAACCAATAAGTCAACATTATATTTGATTTAGTTAATTTTTTCCAATATTTTATATATTGCATTTATGCAAATAATATTGTATACTTTATTTTGTTATATATCAAGAGGGCTTTATGAAAAAACAAATTAGTAATAAAATGATTTTTGTCTATTGCTTGGGCGACTTCTCCCGAGGGATACTCTACGGTTTGATAACGACGTTTTTAATGCCGTTTTTTATTCCGACAGACCCCACCACACAGCTTATAATATTTATTCCCGCCGCCGGCGCAGCGATTGCCATAATCCGCGGAGTGGGCACAATCTGGGATGCGGTAACCGACCCTATTATTGCAAGTATGTCCGACAAAAGCAAGCATAAAGACGGCAGACGTATTCCGTTTATGAAATGGTCGGCAATTCCTCTTGCGCTGACGTGCTTAATGATATTCTTTCCCCCTGTCAACGGAACCAGTATTGTAAACACTATTTGGGTAGGCGTTATGATGGTTTTATACTATACCTTCTCAACCTTATATAACGTGCCTTATATGGCGTTGCAGGCAGAGCTTGTTACCGACACAAAACACAGGGTTTTTCTTTACACGGTCAACAGTTTGATGTTTGTTGTGGCTTCTGCAATAATATACGCAACCTTTGCAATAAAAGGCGCGTTGATGAGCTCGGGCGTATCCGAGGTTTGGGCGTTTAGGATTCCTTTCTTGGTTTTCGGCGTTATAGGCTTGGTTACTGCAATGATACCCGCATTTTGCATAAAAGAACACGACTATGTTGAGCCTAAGGATTGTTACACCCCTATCTTTGCGTCCTTGAAAGCTACATTTTCCTATAAGAATTTTTCTATATTAACCGTCGGCTATCTCATAATGTGGGTTGCTTTCGCTTTCTTTAACGCATCGCTTGCCTATTATATCAAAAACCTTTTGCAGGAAAGCGACGCTTTCGTTACCATTGTTTTGGCTCTATCCATTCTGTTTGGCGTAGCGTCATATCCGTTGCTTAACAAGCTTGTTAAAAAGACCGGTAAAAAACCTCTTTTGCTTTTTGCTTGCTCTGTCTATGTTTTCTTATACTTCTGCATCTATTTCTACAAGCCGATTCTAGGCGTTATCAGCGGAAAATCTTTCGGATATATATTGGGGATTTCTATCGCGTTTCCTATTGCTATAACAAATATTATCCCCGCCGCCGCTTTTGCCGATTTGGCGCAATACGACTATATTAAAACCGGTGAAATGCGCACGGGTATGTTTGTCGCCGCCAGAAACTTTGTCAATAAGCTGTCGCAATCTATCGTGTTATTCATCGTCCCCAGCGTTCTGCTATATGGCGATACTCTAAACACCGGCATCGCAACCACTGAAGGCACCCGCTTGACCGCCCTAATCGCCGCAATTTTCGTTGCGCTATCCATTGTAGTTTACGCCTTCTATGACGATAAATCCGTTGTAAAGGTTATAAACGATTGGAACGACGAACAAGCAAAAGAAGCTCCCTTGCCTGTTGACGAGGCTCCTCTTTCCTAAAAAAAACGGCTCCCGCTTGGGAGCCTTTGTTTTTATTTTAATTTCAACTTTATCAAGTTTTTCAACGCCTTGCTTAGTTCCTTAGAAAGGCTGTCATAGCACAATAAGCGTGTCGCCCTTGTCGATACTACAGCGTGTATTAGATTAAATTCGTCATTTCCGTATAGGTTTTTTATTTGGACTTCCTTCATCGAAGAAAGATTTATTAATACACCGTCTTTAAGCTCTAAAACGCTGTCTTTCCGCGCGCAAGACGCCGTCACGTACGCCAAAACATTATATATATCGTTTTCGTCCGCACCCGCTGAAAAAAGCTCGCCGCACATCTCTGCGACCTCTTCCCAGCCATACCTTAGATTTCTTAACCTGAAATGATATATACCGTCTAAATCATAGCTAGAAAGCTCGGAAATCGTCTTGATTATATATGCGCTTTCATAATCAAAATCCATATAAACCAAGGTCGATAAAAGCGCGCATAAGGCGTGCGTATATCTGTGAATACTCAGCTCTTTTTCAAAAAAATACAGCTTATAATAATCCATAACCGCCTCAACTAAAACACGCTCAAGTCGGCTCCTTATTCCATCGGCATAGTCGCATAGCCCCGCTAAATATAAAAACTTGCGGTTCTTGCTTTCTTCAATAGCCGTTGACAACTCGGTAATTTTTGAAATTTCGGATTCAATAAAGCTGAACTCCCTATCCTGCCCTTTTTTAACGCTAATTACATTTGTCCACATATATACTCCGAAATTATTATATGCCGTTGATTCTTTTTTATTTTCGATTATCCGTTTAATTTAAAAATTGGCAAAGTTTTTCTGAAAATGATATACGCAAAAAGAAAACTTCAAGCACAAATAGCTTGGTTTTAGCGCAAAAAAAACACGGCTTATGTCGTGTATTACAAGTTTAAAACGATTTATCTAATTTAATTACCAAATTAAATCATACCAAATACCTGTATTTAAAAAATCATCTGTTATATCGCCAATTTCCAATTTTTGTCCTTTTCTTAAAAACTCATTTTCAAGATAGTTTTCAAAATCTGTTCCGTAAAAAATTACGTCGGAGGGCTGACAGTATGATACTATCGGCATATTGTCCATTCCGTTAAAAAAACATCTATGACCATAAAACGGGATTAGCTTTGCACTTTTGTCAAAATACTTCAAAACCGCATCTTTCAAGTCATTCTCATTTGTTATATTTTCAAATTTTTTTGCAAAAAGTTTGTGTAATGCGTTATTTTCAAAGTCAAAAATAAAGTCTTCTTTTATGCTGTCTTGAAAGTTTGTAATGTTTTCAACGTACCATTTACGATTATCTCTCCAATTAATAAAAGGATAGATGCAAGGCATTCCGCACTCAAGAAAGGCTTTGATTTCTTGAGGAAACGTTACGCCAAAAACCTGATATATTTTTTCAAACTCAGCTTCAGACAAGCCGTTATCAAATTTAATTCCTGCACTTTTCAGTCGCTTTATCATTATTCTATTATCCATACTTTTATAGTATCATTAAAACTGAAAAACCCCAATCATATTTAAATGGTTTTTTGTTTAACATATTTATAAAAATTATGTATTCCTATTACAATTGAAAGGATACCTACAAAAATTAACGGAACAATAAAAACGATTATCGGCGCTTTTTGCAATATCAGTCCAATGTGTATTCGGCATATACTTATCATTAGAAAATTTGTCAAGATACCCATACAACATATTTAACGCAATGAATCCACAATGACCTCCGCTGATGTATCCGCAAGTCGATAAATTGCTGAACCAATCGTACCCCGTACTTCCAACACTTCCAGATACATTTGACGATGACATCGATGTCATTGATGACTCGCTGGAGGATGCACTTAATAGTTGTGGATAACTCGCAGAATTGCCCTTATTCACAAAATCCAACAAACCCTCGTTTGGTGCCGCTTTTAGAGTATTAGTTACAAGTTCGCTGTTTTGAAACAAAGCAAGTACACTTTCTTCATCGTTAAATGCATATCCCAACACCGTATGCACAAATTCATTGTTCACAAATTGAAAATACCGAGTAGGTCCGCAATAGTAGAGCTCATCTCCGCTTAGTCCAAAATATGGTGATATTGACTTTTGTGAAGTTTCAACAAATGTACCCGAGGCAGGATGGTATATCATATATCCCGTAGGTTCGCACTCAACGGCAACGTATGTATCTCCATTAAATCCGTAAACAATTTTTATATCCGATAGAATGTTTTTTTCATCGGATATCATTGCGATTTTATCATCTAACACTGTTAGTAGTCTTGCACTTTTATCGTTAAACACTGTCGACTTTTCCGACTGCTGTCCTAATTCTCCGCCCTCAGCATAAGCAATTGTGGTAGCAGTAAAACTTATTCCAAAAAGGGTAAGTGTAAATGCTATCAGCAAGCCAACTACAAAATTTCCTCTGATGTTTTTCCTTGTTTTCATGATTTTTTCTCCTTATATTGGTTCTTTTGGGTTGTTTATTCTACTATAAACGAAATTACGAAAGTATTTGTCTCCATATTGTAACTTGTGAATTTTATTTTTATGGGAAGCCCAAATTCCATGTGTTTAAGAGGAACTGGTAAGGAGTTATTTAACGCTAAAATTCGCTCCTCGTCAACGTATCCGTTGATAACAATGTAGTCCGTACCTTTTTCAATATCGTACCAACCCGAAGAGCTATAGTATTCAAAAAAATTATCAATTCGAAATTTTGTTTTATATTCTGTTGCAATATCGAAATGAGCGATCTCCCAATCAATGTCGATAAGATGGTATGGAATTAGAATCCTTTTATAAGTCGCATCCAGCTTTATAAGTCCGCCCATATCGAAAAATTCATACATTTTATTACCATTTGCTGCAGCAATTTGTCTAATCAGATAATAGTCTTTTGTACCATCGTCATTATCCTTAGATACGAATATCTTTCCATCAACAAACTCTGTCGAAAGCGAATTATCAAGGCTTATTGTTGAAAAAATTTCCACCATGTCCATATCTATATAATATTGCCCAGGAGCGTTTGGCAATGTGCCCTTAACCGGTAATTCCAAAATATTTTTAGAAAACATTGCGGTTGCCACAATATTTTTAGGTTTCGGATTACACCCCGTAAGCCTAAAAATGCCGAATAGCATTATCGCTATAACCGCTATTCCTATCAGTTTTTTACTCATAATTTATCTTCTCCGTATTTTTTGTGTTTTATTTCATTAGTTTGCTTTCCAAATTGTAACGACTGCGCCGCTATAAGTGAATATTACCCCTGCGACTTCTAATTCTTTAACAACCGCAGGATAACCCGAATAACTATCGCTTATCTTAATAGCAATAGCGCCGTTATAAGTGCCATAATATCCTAAAACTGTAATGTCTGCTATTTTCGCATACGGGAACATTGGTGTACCATCATTGTGAGTTTGGGCGCGTAAAACAACCATATAAGTTTCCATTATGGCTTGTTCTTTTTCATCGCTCAAGTTCTCAGGACTCTTTGTTATAGGTACAATATCAGATTTATTGTCGCCTCCACTTTGGTAGTAAGCAACGCTTCTCAAATCATCTATCGTTAATAATCCATCATCGTAAGCCTTTTGTAAGCTATAAAATGCTCCCATATTTTCCTCATGTGGCACTTCAGCTATTGCGTCCGCAGCAATCGTGAACGCCATGTCTACGCCACTCTTATTCGTAGCCGTCACAATATTTGTTTTGCCCTGTGTAACGGCATTGCAAATCGCGGTCCAACCATCCATGCAGTAGTTGCTCTCGCCCTTTTCGTCTGCATAGGATTGTAGCTCTGCCGACTTAGTTGCCTTGTATTCGTCCAAATCGCTACCGCACCCAAAGAATAACCCTAAGCACATAACTAACAGCACCCCCAAACATATTATTTTTTTCAACATATTATCCTCCAATAAACTTTATTAATCTTATTTTTTTATGAAATCAACTGAGTTAATTTCGAGTTTATCCATTTTTATTACAAGCTGCGAACAATATGGAGCGCAAGCATCTTTAACTCCTAATTTCGGCTTTTTTAATGAAAACTCAATTTCCAAAACCTTGCCATTAAGATTGACCTTATCAATAATTTGTGGTCTGGTGTAAATATCAGTATAGCAATAAAGTAAAACCATTTCGTTTTCAAAATCAACCGGAAGAAAACTGTCAAAAATGGCGTCAAGTTCGGCTTGATTTCTTATTATAAAAACTCGATACTCAGGAGATGTTTTGTCAACTAAATATCTTTTGTTCCATTCATCAGTTTCTTCGGTCCAGTTTTCGTTGAGATAATAAGCGTTAAGCGTCCTGTTTTCTTTTAAAAAATTCGGCTTGAGAGTATAGCCGTCGCTTATAACGATTGCATTATACTTATTTCCACCGCACCCAAAGAATAACCCTAAGCACATAACTAACAGCACCCCCAAGCATATTATTTTTTTCAACATATTATCCTCCAATAAACTTTATTAATCTTATTTTTTTATGAAATCAACTGAGTTAATTTCGAGTTTATCCATTTTTATTACAAGCTGCGAACAATATGGAGCGCAAGCATCTTTAACTCCTAATTTCGGCTTTTTTAATGAAAACTCAATTTCCAAACACGTGCAAAATTTCCGCAGAAATTTCGGAATAAAACTCCACCAATATAGTGTTCAGTCTCAAACAGATAGTCATAAAGGGCACAGTCATCTATTATCCCAACGATAATACACTTGCCATAAGTTCCAAGATAATTTTTTATTGTTATGTTATCTAATGTTGCACCTTGTGCATAGTCAAGCGTTAATAATCCGCTCAAATATTCTTGCTTAATGGCCTCTTGAGTTTCAGTGTCTAATGTTAATGGTTTTTTAGGAATTGGAACAAACGATTCGCACTCTGCATGGTCATGTGCAATGCAATCCTCGTAATAATAGTAAGCGATGCTTTGCAAATCGTCAACCGTTAACAACCCTTGATCATATGCATCTTGCAATGTATAAAACTTGCCAGTAGGTTTTTCCTCTCCTCTTACCGTTTCGCACCCAAAGAATAACCCTAAGCACATAACTAACAGCACCCCCAAGCATATTATTTTTTTCAACATATTATCCTCCTTTTTGGAATTACTATATCATTTTAGTTTTACGTGGCATAGCAAATTAAGTGCAACATGTTGCCACACCTGCAAAAGATAAGAACATTTCAATTTCCCTTTCGATAAAACCTTTCTATTTTCCATGATAAAATTTTTCCTTTGAATTTATTATTTCTATTATTTTACTATGAGTTTTATTGTGTTCGACTTAACAACAATTTCGCTTTGGTTAATTTCTATTTGTATACTGAAATACAAATCGTGAGTGCCTGTTGGCAATGACGATGACTCGTATGTGACTGGATTCAAATATCCGATTGCGCCCAAACTCCACGTTTCCGTAAATGTGCCACCGTCCTCAAGAACCAAAACATTAGGTTCGGGTGGCAATCCAAATGGCGGATGTGGATACTGCCAATTTTCGATATTTGCCAAAAATGGCGAATGATAATATGAAATACTTATGTCCGCACCGCTTTGGTTTTTGAGACTAACCTCAACAACAAAGTCCTCACCTCGATTTTTGGTATTATTGTCAACTGAAATCGTTAACACAAAATCTGCCATCTCTCTTTCCTCATTTATCTCGTCAATCGCGCTCTTTGTGTCATTGACTGCCGTATCGACTTCGCCTTTATTCGTCGCATCCTCGACAGCCTGTTTGCCCGCTTCGACTGCATCCTCAATAGCCGCATAGCCCGCTGCTGTGTAGTTGTTTTCAGCTTTCATTATATTAGCATGGCTCTCTATTGCCGTAACCGCTGTTACCTTATATTCGTCCAAATCGTTACCGCACCCAAAGAATAACCCTAAGCACATAACTAACAGCACCCCCAAGCATATTATTTTTTTCAACATATTATCCTCCTTTTTGGAATTACTATATCATTTTAGTTTTACGTGGCATAGCAAATTAAGTGCAACGTGTTGCTACACCTGCAAAAGATAAGAACATTTCGTTTTTACTTTTAAATTTAGGCGCTTTCATAGGACACCCCCCGATATGCTTCTTCTTAAAAGAATATTTAGCCCTTTTTGAAACGAACTGTAAAATTTATCATATAAACTGACTTAATTTAGAAACATCAAAATAGATTTCTAACTATTATATCTCCCTATGAACTATTATATTGTCTAAAACACATTAAGTCAACATCGAAATATATAATGCTTAAGTAACAAAAATATGCACCTCAATAAAAACGTATACAAATGAGGCGCATATCAGTTTATTTGTTTTAAAAAATACTAGAAGCTTGCTTTTAAATGCTTTAACGTCCTCAGCTTTAGTCCTGGTGTCCAATACCCTTGTTGCGTCTGTTATGTCCATGAAGGTTGTCATTATTCCACCCGTAATGATTGCCCCTATTTTGCCGTCCGTTGTTTATTTCGGGTTCTGTATCGGGGGTTACATCCTCATCTGTTTGCAAGAACGGCGCATATCTTTCCACTAATGCCACAATGCCGTCCATATCGATTAAGGAAATCCCTGGTACAAACGCTTCCATCCCTATACTCTCTATACTCGATGGCAGTGAAATTTGGGATAGCTGCGTACACCCTGCAAACGCCAAAGCCCCTATTGACGTAAGGCTGCTTGGTGATTCGAAGTTAACCGTTGTAAGGCTAGTGCAGTTTTTAAATGCGTTATCTCCTATTGACGTTACACTTGCTGGTATTGTGATTTGGGATAGTTGGGTAACGCCTGAAAATGCAAAGCACCATTCCTAAACCGATAAATCTTACTTTTTTCATGTTTTGTGTTTTCATAAATTTCTCCAAAATTTCATTATTTTTGTTCTATTTTATGCCTTTGCAAATTCGATGCTTTCTACTTCAAGTTTGTCTATTTTTACAATCAAACATCTTTGCATTGGGATTGTTATGTTGTCACCTCTATTCTGAGGCTTTTCGTATTTATATCTTATTATCAAGACATTTGCTTCCAAAATTACCTTGTCTATTTTACAGAGGCTTGAATTATACGATGTAAAAAAATAAATAATCAGCATTTCTTTCTCGTAATCGATACTTGCTGAAAAGTTCGAAAAAACAGCATCGCTTTCTGCTTGTGACTTAAAGCAAAAAACTCTGTATTGGGGGTACGATTCTCCCTCAGCAACAGCTAATTCACCATTTTCATCCAAGTAATGGCTATCTCGTGTCCTGTTTTCTTTCAAAAAATTCGGCTTGAAAGTATAGCCGTCGCTTATAACGATTGCATTGTACTTATTTCCACCGCACCCGATAAATAACCCTAAGCACATAACTAACAGCACCCCCAAGCATATTATTTTTTTCAACATATTATCCTCCTTTTTATAAGTCGTCAGATTTACTGTGAAGATAAAAAACTATATTTGCGATTGGTTGTTCATTTTGAATATGTCCATCAATTATTTCAAATTCTATGTTAGAAACTAAATTTAAAAATTTGTCTCCTCTTTTTACTGCAGGAATTGAACCCAAGCTCTTTTCTCTTATCAAATAAAGCTTTTCATTTTTTATGTCCCTAACCTTATAAGGACTACTGTAATATTTTTTTATTTTACCATTTTCGTCTACTTCCCACAGCTTTTCAGAATTGTTTTCATAATCAATCGTGTATGGACTCCATACCGCCTTGCTCTGTTTATAAATACTCTCTGTACCAAATCGTTGATTTTGGGGAACTATATATACAAATAAATACCCTGTTGGCTGGCACTCAACGAGAATATATTTAAAATTATCGTACTGGTCATATACGGGAAACACTTCAAAATCTGTAATCTTGGTGGAAGCAATCGTATCCTTTCCATCAATATATTTTTTTTGTATGCGCTCGGCTACTCGCTGAAGATGTTCTTCCTCTGTATACCTACTAGGATTTATGTTGAATGCTCCTAAATACCATGCTACTATACTAAATATTACCCCAAAAACTATAAGATTTTTTATCAATAATAATCCGAAAACTTTTAGTTCTTTCTTCATTATATTTCCCTCCTATTATAAATCATAGGATTTATCGTCGATAAAAACAATCTCTAAGCTTGGCTGTTTTTTTTGTATATTTTCGTTTATAATCTCAAATTCGTTATTAGAGACCAGATTCAAATACTTCTCGCCTTTTTTGATTGATGGAATAAACCTTGAGTCTATAATATTTATCAAATATAGTTTTTCATCATTTATGCCCCGCACAGAGTATGGACTGCTTAAGTATTCAATCTTATTGCCATTTTCGTCCACTTCCCACAGCTCATTTAATTTGTTTTCAGAATCAATTGTGTATGGACTCCACGCAGTCTCTCCGTATATAGAAGAACGCAAATACATGCTTCTTCTTCCTATCCCCAAAAAACCTTTGTGATTGCTTTCATTAATGTTTACAAATATATAGCCAGTCGGTTGAAATTCAACAAGTACATATTTTATACGACCGACTTGTTCATATACGGGATATACTTCAAAATCCGTTACCTTAGACGAACCGACTATTTCACCCTTTTCGATATATTCTTTTTCTATTCGCTCGGCTACTCTCTGAAGATGTTCCTCGTCAGTATATTTATTCTTGCTATCATTGAATAAACCTAACGACCATACAGTAATAGTCGCTATTAAGCCTAGAATAATTAATTCTCTAAGCATTGTTAGTCCCAGTGCTTTTAATCCTTTCGCCATGATTATCCTCCTTTTGGAATTACTATATCATTTTAGTTTTACGTGGCATAGCAAATTAAGTGCAACGTGTTGATACACCTGCAAAAG
>CAZSAC010000002.1:0-71174 GCA_964604875.1 uncultured Bacteroidaceae bacterium
TAAGAAAAATCCGCAATAAATTGCGGATTTTGTTTTATTAAGTTTAGACGAATTATTTGTCTTCTTTAACAGCGATAGGAAGCATACTAATACGTTTTCCATTGGTGGTAATATCATAAACCACATAGCCGTAATAAAGTGTAGTTAGCGCAGCGATGACGTTTCCGAAAGCATAGATAACGCTTCCCTTTGCAAAGTAAACCCTAGCCATCTCTGCAGACAACGCGCCCGACATATTCATAACAACGCCTACGTTCACGAAAGACAACAGCGCAAACCAACCGAATATCCAAAACAACCTTTCCTCTCCGCTGATTGCAATATAAGCAAGCAGTAAGATTAATCCGATTGCCAAAGCAGTTTCAGTCATATTTAAGCTGAATACGGCAATGGTAGTGAGGAAGAAGCCCGATATAAGCATAAGCTCGCCACGGTTTTTGTTTTTGAAATAAAGCGACACCGAGTATGCAAGCAGTATTGCGCAGAAAACCAAGTTCAACCAAAAAGCCGTCTTGTTTACCGCAACATTGTTCAAATTGAACAAGCCGTACAGGTTAAATGCGTTAGACACACAGTTTTGTGATTTGAACATTGTGACGCTATATCTATAGAAGATGTGGAAGAAGCTATATCCGTTGTTGCAGAAGTAATCCTTAATGGCGGGAGCCGAAATAAGGATAAATGCAAAGAACGAAACCACCCAACCTATTGAATATAAAATGATTAACGGTTTTTTGTTTTCCGCCTTTATGATTGACATCACTTCATATAAAACCACAAATGGTAAAATATAGATAGCAATCGGCGACCATAATACGCTGATTAAGCACGCAATCAACAAGCAAACGTTTTTCTTTTCGACCATACAAACGAAAATTATCAACAATAACATCGAAAGTACGGGCACGATAACGTCATACCCTGCGGACAATGTAAATAAAACAGGTAGGCAAGCGTATAAGCCTGCAATTAAAGCCGCGAGTTTTTCTGTGGTATATTTACGGGCGAACAGATATAATATAGCAATAGACGCGCCTTCGCACAAGATAGCCGTCAAACGCAAAATCACGGATTGAGCGGCAATAGAAGTCATATCCTTGATAAACCAACCCGATACCCAAATTTGATATATGCTCAAAGGAGCGTATGAAGGATATTTATCATAAACGTTGGCTAACCCTATATTTACAAAGTTTTTAGCTATATCCGCCAAGTATACCGTGCTTCCTCTGGCAAACAAAGTTGCAGATAAAACCAGTCGAATAGCCAAACCTAAAAGCACAAGCATAACCGTCGTCAAAGCTACGTTGCCAATAAACGCCTGTTTACCGCCGTTGGACAACAGCTTGCGATATGCAAAATATGCCCCTACGATAAGCAAAACAGTAATAACTGCAAGCAAAACGATAAAGAGTATGCCTTCTGTGGAGCTAAGCTCATAGATAACTTCTTTTGGCTTGAAAATAGTTTGAACATCGGCGCCTGACGGAACACTTTCCACACGCTTCATTGAAACGTTTTCAAATTGCGCCTCGCCTACTGCATAACTTTTCACGCCGTTTGCGTCCACGTTACCCAGAGACAGCGCAACCGTAATTTCTTTCGTGTTTTTCGGTTTTACGTAAACGGTATATTCCGTCCATTCTCCACCCACCTCTTTAGTGGTTGCAAGAACAACGCTACCTTCCAACACCTTTAAGCCGGCACCTGCAAAATTCTCACTGCCGCCTTGTGACAAGGAAGCGTTACGCATTGTTGCAGAAATACGGTAATAAGCATTTTTGGAAACCGCAACTTTTTGATAAATATAAGAATAGTTCCCGTTGCTGCTGTTATTAACAAGCTTTAAAAAAGTGTCGCCGTAAGCGTCTGAAACGCCGTCGGCATGATAAGAAACGTAGTATTTGCCGTCAGTAGATTTATCGGAATCCTTGTAGGAATACCAATAATTTAAAGAATTGCTTGAAACGTCTTCAAAATTGGTATTCTTTAAAAGTTCCTTTTCGTAAACAGGTTTATTATCACAGCCGACAAACACCGACAAAGCCAGCGTCAAAAGTACGACTAGTAATAAGATTTTTACCCCTCGTTTCATTTTAACCTCTCAAAAATTACTTTCTGATTTCTTTAATTTTAGCTGCCTTACCTTTCAACTCACGCAAATAGTATAACTTTGCACGACGAACCTTACCATAACGAACGATTTCAATGTGGTCGATTTTGGGAGAATGTAGCGGGAATGTACGCTCAACGCCAACGCCGTAGGAAATACGTCTTACTGTAAAAGTTTCACGGATACCACCGTTTTTGCGCGCAATAACAACGCCCTCGAAAACCTGTAGACGTTCACGCGTGCCTTCAACGACCTTAACAAACACTTTTACAGTGTCGCCGGCGCCGAATTGGGGAATATCCTTGCGGATACCTTCACTTTCAATTAAATCGATAATGTTGCTCATTTGACTTTACCTCCAAAAATTTTACTAAGCGTTCGTGTACGATGACAGAGGACCGCCCGAAGTCAGACTGTGACATTCTAGCATAAAATAAAAAAACGCTCAACTGTTTTGAGGGCTTTTTATAAATAAAATATTAAGATTAATAGTAAAAATTAAAATATCTAAATAAAAAAGGATTTTAAAAGGCGTTGGCAATATGTTCAACGTCATTTCCTATGACGGCAATAGCGTCAAAACGGACGTCGGTGTTGAATAGTTTTTTTTCGTTGATATACATTTTTGCAAACTGACGATACCTGTTTTGTTGTCTTGCGGAGATTTGCTCAAAAGGGTGTCCAAAAGCATAAGATTGCCTTGTCTTTACCTCTATAAAAACGATTGCGCCTTCTTTTGATTGCGCAATAATGTCCACCTCTATTCCAATTAATTTGGCATTGGTTTGCAAAATTTTATAGCCGTTTTCGATTAAGTATCCAACAGCTAAACTTTCCCCTCTGGTGCCCTCAAGCTTGCTTTTCATCATTGAAATCCGAAACAAAGTTTCTTATAAAAGTTTTACGGTGAAGCGGTGTCGCGCCCAACGCGCGGATGGCGTCAATATGCTTTGTCGAGCCGTAGCCTTTGTTTGACTCAAAGCCGTATTCCGGATATAGCTTATCATATTCTCGCATCATTCTGTCACGGGTTACCTTTGCAACAATGGAGGCAGAACCTATGCTGTATGAAAGCTCATCGCCTTTTATAATCGAATGTGTTTTATATGGAATATCCAATTTAACAGCGTCAATTAAAACTATGTCGGGTTTAATCGGCAATGTCATAATCGCACGTTTCATCGCCTCTTTTGTTGCGTTTAAAATATTGATTTCGTCAATAACATCATTTTCAACACTGACTGTCGAATGACAAATTGAAGACTCAATAATCAAATCAAACAGTTCTTCACGCTTCTTTTCAGATACCTTTTTACTGTCGTCTACACCGTCTACAATTTTATCCAAATCCATAATAATTGCCGTAACAGTAACTGGTCCGGCAAGAGGTCCTCTGCCGACTTCGTCAACTCCGCAAATATATTTACAACCTTGCGCTATGTATTTTTTCTCAAAAAATAATTTGTCTATATCTGTTGTTTTTTTCATTGCCGAGGATATTCTAACATAATTTTTCCGATTCTTTGCTTTCTGAAATCGTCTAAAACCGCTTTTGCCGTACGGTCGTAATCTACCTCTGCGCCCTTCAAAACATAGCCTCTTTCAACGGCAATTTGCTCGTATATTTCAAGCGGGGTTTGGGCAAGAGTTTCCAAATTGTATCTTGCTTTAAGCAGTTCTGAATGCGACGCGGATAAAAATGTAATAAGTTCTAAACAAATGTCGTTTATATCCAAAACCTCGTCTCTTATGCTTCCAATAAAGGCGAGATGTTTGGCGATAGTTTCGTCCTCAAGCTTAGGCCATAGCGTACCCGGGGTGTCCAACATATCCACGCCTTTTGCCACGGCAAGCCATTGTTTGTTTTTGGTCACGCCGGGGCGGTCGCCCGTAATTGTGCGTTTGCCTCCGCATAAACTGTTTATCAGCGTAGATTTTCCGCTGTTTGGGATGCCGATTACCATACTTCTGATTGGAGTATTTACGCCCTTTTCACGATACTTTTCCACCTTATCGGATACAAGCTCGGCAAGCTTTTTCATAACCGTTTGACTGTCTCTGCCACCCGTGCTGTTTGAAGCTACATAAGCTAAGCCTTGTTTGTCGAAAAATTCAAACCATTTTCTAAGATCCGCCGACTCAACCATATCCGTTTTAGAAAAGCAATATAAAATCCGTTTGTTTTTTATTAAGCTGTCAAAGCAAGGATTTAGGCACGCAGAAACCGCGCGGCTGTCGATTACATAAATTACCGCGTCAACGATTTTCAGGTTTTCTTCAATAAGTCTAACGGCTTTGGACATATGTCCGGGAAACCATTGTATAGGCTTGCTCATAATTCCTCGCTATTTCTTCAATAAATCGGGACGGCGCATAGCTGTGATTTCATACGCCTTTTTCTTTCTCCACTCGTCAACCAAAGCGTGATTGCCCGACACCAAAACCTCAGGGACATCCATTCCCAAAAAATTTTGCGGACGGGTATATTGCGGATACTCTAACAAATTGGTAGAAAAGCTTTCCTCCTCGGTGGACTGTTCGCTGCCTAAAACATCGGGAATATAACGTGTTATGGCGTTTAATATAACCAAAGCAGGCAACTCCCCGCTTGTTAAAACATAATCCCCGATGGAAATTTCCATATCGATATCCAAATCAATAACACGCTGGTCTATACCCTCATAACTTCCGCATAAAAACAAAATATTTTGCTTTTGAGAAAGCTCCTTAACCAAGGCTTGCGTAAGCGGAACGCCTCTCGGCGATACGTTGATACGCGTATAACTGTGTGATGCGTCAACGGCTTGGATAGCGTCGTGAATAGGTTGTGGAGTCATCACCATACCTGCGCCACCGCCAAAAGGATAGTCGTCGGTTTTTTTGTGCTTGTCTTGAGAATAGTCTCTGATATTTTCTACCTCAACCGAAAACAAGTTTTTTTCGATTGCCTTGCCTAAAATACCGCTTTTTAAAACCTCAAAATATTCGGGAAAAAGGGTTAAAATTTTAAAGTTAGTCATATACCGCTATCTCCTCAAAGCGTCTTTCGTCAACTTCTATCGTTTTTTTGTCAACGTCAACGTTTATCAAAACATCCTTGAGCGCGGGGAACATAACCGTTTTTCCGTTATCCGACAAAACATAGACGTCCGCCGCGCCGTGCTGTAGAACGTCAATCAGCGTGCCGAATATCTTTTTTTTGCACTTTACAACACAACCCAATAAGTCTACGATAAAGTATCTGTTTTCTTGCAGGGGTGTTGCGTTATCTCTGTCGACGGAAACAAATTTACCGCCTAAAAGTTCGGCGTCATTTCGGGTGTCTACGCCAACAAACTTTACGTAAACAACTTCACCGTCTATCCGAACGCTTTGGACGTTTAACTTCCGATTATCGTCGATAAACACACTTTTCAGCGTATTAAAACGCAGAACATTGTCGGTGATTGGAACAAGTTTCACTTCACCTTTAATGCCCTGTGCCTTAACGATTTTACCAATAATCAATCCCGACATACTACCTCCTTGGGTACTATTTTTCGGAAATGGTAACCGTATATTTTTTCCTCTCTCTTGCAGACGCGGCTTTAACAATCGTGCGGATAGATTTTGCAATTCTACCTTGTTTTCCGATAATCTTGCCGATATCTTCTTTTTTTGCGGAAATTATAATTTCTTTGTTGTTTTTTTCCTCGTTAAGCTCCACGGTGATGTCGTCGCTTCCCGAAAGCTCCTTCACGAGATACTGAACTAATTCAAGCATATTTCACCAATTATTTTTCGATTATGCCGTTTTTCTTGAATAAAGAACGGACAGTTTCGGTGGGTTGAGCGCCTGTAGCAAGCCATTTCTTTGCGATATCTGCATCGATATTCAATACAACAGGTTCTTTCGTGGGGTCATAATAACCGATTTGCTCGATATATTGTCCGTCACGCGCTTTTCTGCTATCGGTTGCAACGATGCGATAGAAAGGAGCCTTTTTTGCGCCCATTCTTGTTAATCTGATTTTTACTGCCATTGTAATACTACCTCCGTAAAATAAGTGTATATATTTTTATTATTGTCGATTAGTTAAAAAGGAAACTTCATTCCTCTCATTCCGCCTTTGGAAAAACGTTTCATCATATCTTTGCTGAGCTCAAACTGCTTCAAAAGTTGATTTACGTCTTGTATGGTGGAGCCGCTGCCCGCCGCGATACGCTTGCGTCTGCTTGCCTTTATGATATCGGGATTCGCCCTCTCCTCTGGTGTCATTGATTGGATAACCGCTTTCGTTTTAGAAATTTTATCTTCATCGATTTCGGCATCGGCAAGCTTGCCCATGCCCGGCATCATTTTCAGCATTTTTCCTAGTCCGCCCATTTTTTTGACGCTTTCAAGCTGGGTTAGATAGTCTTGCAGGGTAAATGAGTTGGCTTTCATTTTCTTTTGAAGATTTAGGGCTTCTTCCTCAGAAAACGCCTCTTGCGCCTTTTCGATGAGCGTTAAAACGTCGCCCATACCCAAAATTCTGCTTGCCATACGCTCGGGATGGAAAGGTTCAATATCCTCCATCTTTTCACCGCTTCCGACAAACTTTATCGGTTTGCCCGTAACCGCGCGGATTGATAACGCTGCGCCGCCTCGGGTATCGCCGTCGAGCTTTGTTAAAATAACGCCGCTGATTTCAAGTTGCTTGTTAAACGTATCGGCAACGTTGACTGCGTCTTGTCCCGTCATACTGTCAACAACCAACAATATTTCGTTTGGTTTGACTTTCGCTTTGATGTTTTTCAACTCGTCCATAAGCTGTTCGTCAATGTGTAAACGCCCAGCCGTATCGATAATCAAAACATCTGTCCCTTGCTTGCGAGCCTCGTCAAACGCCGCCTCCGCAATCTTAACGGGATTGATTTGCCCTTGTGTGAATACCTCACATTTGGACTTTTCTCCAACTATTTGTAACTGCTTTATAGCCGCCGGACGATATATATCGCACGCCGCCAAAAGCACTTTTTTGTTTTGCTTTTTAAACATATTGGCAAGCTTTCCGCACATAGTTGTCTTGCCCGCGCCTTGCAAACCGCACATCATAATAACTGTCGGCGGACGGTCGGCTACGGCAACCTTTGTATGCGTGCTGCCCATAAGAGAGATAAGCTCATCATTGACGATTTTTATCACCTGCTGACTGCTGTTCAACCCTTTTAAGATGTCTTCGCCACAGGCTTTTTCGGTGACTACATTGACAAAATCCTTTACCACTGTAAAGTTTACGTCAGCCTCAAGCAACGCCACGCGGATTTCACGCATAGCCTGCCTAACCTCAAGCTCAGTCAAGCGACCTTTGTCTTTAAGTTTAGAAAAAATATGGTTCAACTTTGTGCTTAAACTGTCAAATGCCATAATTATTCCTCCAGTTTATCTATAAGCGCTTTAACTTCGTCGGCAATTAAATCCAAATCGGCCGGAATATCGGAGAGCAAATTTTCCAAGCCAGATTTAACTTTTGTCAAAATTTTTCTAAGCCCAAGTTTGTTTTCAAACTCTACAAGCGACTTTTCACCTCGAACAATCGCGTCGCGCACTGCTTGCCTCGATATACCGAATTGCTCGGATATTTCAAAAAGGGAGATGTCACAATCATAATATAGACGCAACATTTCCGCTTGATGCTCAGTCAGCAACGCCCCGTATAGGCTTAGGTATTGGCTTAAGTTAAGTTTCTTCTCAATATCCATAAAAAAGTGTAAAGGCAAAAACCTTTACACCAATATTATTATATAAAATTTTGTTTGTCAAACGAAAATTAGTTGATTTTCTGTTTTTTGGTAAAAATTATTACACTTATAACCCCGAAAACTGCGGGATATAAAAGCAATGGTATCAAATGAATTGCATCAAAGCCCGTGCCGGATATTACTTCTCTCGCCGCATCGACAGCGTGCGCAAACGGGAAAATATAACCTATGGTTTCAAACGCTCCTCCAACCATTTTTAAACTAAACCAAGCGCCCGACATAAAGGTGCAAAGATTTACCAATAGCGTTCCGATGCCCGAAATCATACCTTGATTGCAGGTCACGCCCATCAAAAGTCCAATTTCGATAAATACCAAAGAAATAGGCAACACGCACAGTATGGATAAAAAAGCTCCGCCAGTAAAAGGCATACCGAAACAAAATGCAATGATATATAGTATTGCGGTTTGAATAAGCGTTATTGGAATAAACGGGATTGCGTACGCCAAAACAAAATCAGACGATTTTAAAGGCAAGGTTTGTAGCCTAGAAAAAAGCGAACTGGTTTTATCGCCGTTGATTTGCATCGCAGAAAACATCATATTTAAACTAAACCCTAATACCAACACTCCGGGCGCAATGTTTTCGGGTGCAAACATTTGGTTTACATCGGGCGCGCTTTTGCCGATACCTATAAAAATCAACAACAATATACTGGGAAAAACTATGCCTAAAAGCAAAGTCAGCGGGTCGCGTATTTGCTCTAAAAAATTACGTTTTATCAATCCGTTTGCTCTCATAATACGCCTCCGTGAACTATTCTCATATATATTTCGTCAATGGATATATTGTTTTCTTCGGGCTTAGTATATTTTTTACGCAGCTCTGACGGCGTATCAAGCTCAATCAGCTTGCCGTCTTTAATTACGCCCATTCGGTCGGCAAGCGCCTCGGCTTCCTCCAAATAGTGAGTGGTCAAAACGATTGTGCATTTTGATTTAAGCTCCTTAATAATGCGCCACAGTTCATACCTCGCTTCAATATCCAAGCCTAGCGTCGGTTCGTCCAAAAAAAGCACTTTTGGCTCGGTTATCAACGCCATTGCAATAGATAACCGACGTTGATTTCCCCCCGATAGTTTCTTCGCCTTAAGTTTTGGCTGTTGTAAAAGATTAAACCTTTCAGCCAATTCCTTAGCCGACGCCTTATCCTTCTTGCATATTTCCGCAATCATCTCAAGGTTTTCTAAAGCGGTTAAGTTTTTTGCTACGGCGGTTTCTTGCGGAGAAACCGCAATAACTTCTTTGACCGCCATCGCCTTTTTTGTTATATCATGACCGCATACTATCGCCGTCCCCGACGACGGCGTCGCCAAGCAAGAAAGCATTTTAATTGTTGTGGTTTTGCCTGCGCCGTTTGGGCCTAATAAAGCAAACACCTCTCCGTTGTAAATGTCAAATGTTAAACAATCAACGGCAATTTTATCCTTGTATCGCTTGCATAATTGATTTGTTTGAATAATAGTATCCATATCACTTTTCTCCGTCAAAAAAATTTTTGAAAATAATATGCGCCTTTTCTGTGGTAAAAATAGCGATACCGCTTTCCTCGTCACCTGTTACGAGAAGGGAATCACCTTCTTTTATGTTGAAAATATCCCTTGCCTCTTTGGGAATAACAATCTGTCCCTTTGCGCCGACCTTTGCCATACCGAAGATATGTTTTTTGTCTAAAGATTTCATCTACTCTCCTTATTTGGTTGAATTAGTATAACTTGTATGATTAGTATAACTTGTATTGCTAATTTTGTCAAGTTTTTAACAAAAAATGTAAAATAGACGTTTTTTCTATACACAATTCTTTCCATTTATTATAGAATATGCTATTATATCTCTATTAAATTTAAGAGGTACGATATGAAAGTTTATAATTTTTCAGCAGGTCCGAGCGTTCTTCCCGAAGAAGTTTTATTAACCGCTCAAAAAGAGCTAATCAATTATAACAATAGCGGTATTTCCATTATGGAAGCAAGTCACCGTGGCAAAATATATGAACCCGCGCACAACGAAGCTATCGAAAATCTGCGCGAGCTTTTAAATATCTCCGACGATTATGAAGTTCTTTTCGTTCAAGGAGGCGCATCGATGCAATTTGAAGCCGTGCCTCTCAATCTTTTGAAAAAAGGCAAAGCCGATTATTTGGTTACGGGCAACTTTGCAAAAAAAGCTTACTCCGAAGCAAAAAAATACGGCGATATTGTTGCCGCCGCCAGCAGCGAGGATAAAAACTTCACATATATCCCAAAATTTGATTCCAATACTTTCCGCTCTGACATTGATTATGTTCATTGCACTTCCAACAATACTATTTATGGAACCCGTATGACAAAATTTCCTGAAGTTGAAACCTTGGTTTGCGATATGTCTTCAAACATCTTAAGCGAGAAAATCGACGTCAACAAATTTGGATTGATTTATGCCGGCGCGCAAAAAAATATATCCTGCGCAGGCGTTACCATTGTTATTGTACGCAAATCCTTGCTTGGCAACGAAATGCCAATCTGCCCTACTATGTTGAAATATAGTATTCAAGCAAAAAATAACAGTTTATACAACACTCCTCCGTGCTTTGCAATTTATATTGCGGGGTTAACCTTTAAGTGGTTGAAAAAAATCGGCGGTGTTGAGGCAATCCAAAAAATTAACGAAGAAAAGGCTGCTTTGTTGTACGACTTTATTGACAACAGCGCTTTCTATACTAACCCCGTAAATCCTTCAGACCGTTCTATAATGAACGTGCCGTTCATTGCCCCGTCAGAGGAACTTAACGCAGAATTTGTCAAAGGCGCAGAGGCTGCGGGACTTATTTCCTTAAAGGGACACCGTCTGGTGGGCGGCATGCGCGCGTCTATATACAACGCTATGCCGATTGAAGGTATCAAAGCCCTAATCGAATATATGAAAAAATTTGAACTTGCAAATAAATAATACAGCGAGGTAAGTATGACAAAAGTTTTGAAGTTAAACTCAATAAGCAACCTTATCTATGACGCTCTCGACAGTAAGTATGAAGTATCCGACGCTTGCGAAAATCCCGACATTATTGTGGTTAGAAGCGCCGCTATGGCTGATTACGTTGTTCCGCAAAGCCTTCTGGCTGTCGGGCGCGCGGGCGCAGGCGTAAACAATATTCCTCACGCCGACTACGCAAAAAAAGGTATTGTGGTTTTCAATACCCCGGGCGCAAACGCCAACGCCGTAAAAGAACTTGTTATTGCGGGTTTACTTCTCTCTTGCAGAAAGATTTACTCCGGCATTAATTGGGCGCAAGGCTTATCCGGTCAGGAAGACGTTGCAAAGCTGGTTGAAAAAGGCAAGTCTCAGTTTGTCGGAAACGAAATTCTCGGCAAAACCCTGGGCATCATCGGCTTAGGCGCAATCGGAAGGCTTGTTGCCGACAGCGCAATCGCCCTCGGAATGGACGTATTGGGTTATGACCCCTACCTTTCGGCTGACGTTCGCCTCAACGATAAAATCACCATAACAGACAATCTTGACGCAGTATACGCCGTGTCGGATTTTATAACCATACATGTGCCGTTTATGCCCTCAACCAACGGGTTTATCAATGCCGACGCTATCTCCAAAATGAAAGACGGCGTAAAAATTATCAACGCCGCGCGTGGCGAGCTGGTAAATAACGACGATATAATATCCGCCGTTCAAAGCGGAAAAGTCGGAAGATACGTTACAGATTTTCCCACCGAAAAGCTATTGGGCATTGAAAATATTATCACAATTCCGCACTTAGGCGCATCAACCTTAGAAGCCGAGGATAACTGCGCGGTTATGGTATCAAAGCAACTTGCCGATTTTGTTGAAAACGGAAATATTATTAACAGCGTGAACTATCCTATCCTAAAGCTTCCCAAAACGGGTAATGCCCGTCTAACAGTCTTATGCAAAGCCGACACCTCCATATTGGAGCAAATTAAAGCATCGTTTTCAGCAAAGCTTATCAACGTCTCCAGCGCTGCCCGTGGCGAAGTGATGTATATTATTGCAGATTTATCCTCCGCCCCCTGTGAGGAATGCCTTGCTAAGGTTGCCGACCTTGACGGCGTGTATAGAGTCAGAACTTGCTAAATCAAAAAAACCTCCGCATAATACGGAGGTTAATTTTTTAAGAAAAAACCGTTGGTTTATCCCAACGGTTTAATTTTTGTTTAATTATCGTGGTTTAAGTTTTCGTCCTGCAAATCGATTCTGTCAATAATCGGCGCAGTATTTACAATGGTATTTGCGTCAATATAATACCGTTGTTTTTTGCTGCCGTAATAACATACCAATTCTAAAATTCTTACAAAAGTTAATCCCATCGCCACCAAAACTATTGTGGCGACGCCAAAAGTAGGCAGAGTCAATGCGGTGGACAAACAATACACAACAAACAGCGTTACACATAGCGCGCCAAAGAATGTTTTATAATAACTTTGTGTAATTGCCCAGCTTTTCTTCAACGCCTTGAAGAAGCTTTTTTCGCCCTCAATTATCATAACAGGCAAGACGCCTGCAAACAGCGTAATTCTTGCAGAAAACAAGCCTATCGCGATTAACAACCCGAAAATTAAGGAAAATACCGATAACGCGCCAATTGTAATGGATAAAAAATTGACAACTAAAAATATGATAATTAAGTCGATAGGAACTGTTATAGCCGTGTAACACAGGCTATATTTAAGCGAATTTTTGATTTCTTTCACCATACAGCTTATAAATCCATAATTCATATTACTGCTCATAAAGCTGTTTTGAATATCAGTAATAATCGGGTACGAAGTTGAAATAGCAAAACGAATTAAAAACGTCATCACAATAATAAGCGTCCAAAATGCAAAAGGTACTTTTGAAGAATTTATAAGCAAAACAAAGCTCTCATAGCACCCTTTCATTGCTTCAATAAACGCCTTAATAGTGATTTCGCCTTCCAATAGTGACTTTGTAGCCGCATTTGCCATTGCAAAAATTTCTTCTCCTTCGATGCTGGAAAAAAGATTTTTTACCATCGGGACAAATATGCCGATACCTATAGAAATCATTATCGTCATGCTAATAAAAACATAGACAATCAAGCGATATGTTATGTTAAACTTTGACATTAAAATGCTGAGCGAATTTTTTAATTCCATTTTGACCTCAATACGACTTTATTTTCCAAATGTCAACTTTTTTCAAGTCTTCCCTTTCAAGCCCGTTGACATCAAAATAAAGCGTGTACATTAAAATAATATAGTAAACTATCGAAATTGCTATGGTAACTGAATCGAAAAACGGCGCAAAACCAGCCCCGATAAACGCCACTATTACCATAATTATAAAAGCCGGAACCGTTGGGATAAGCAACGCTAAAACCACTTCAAAGAAATGGTCTTTAGTTTGGCGTACCGCCAGCTCAAAGGCTTTTGATGACGTAAGCCCCGTATGAAGCATCGTTGGCACCCAAAGTATAATTAGCGCCAAAACACATATCTCCAAAATTGCCATAACCAAATACCAAATGATACTTAAAGCAAATGCCGCAGTATGCTCAAACAATTTTGCCAACAGCAAGAAAACCGCCGCTTGTAAAAATTTATCCAGCACAAAAATAACAAACAGTATCGATGCAAAAATCAAAGCCGTTCTAAAATTAAAATTCAATCGAGAAGTTAAGCGGCTTAATCCCAAATTAAACTCACCTATCCTCATATGTCTTTCCACCGCGCCCATAATAACGCTCAACAGCGCAGGGATAAAAATAAAACCAAATAAACTTATCCAGCTTGCGCGAGTTAACCCAAACACACTTAAAAATACGGTTGCAAAAGATGAAAAGTCCTGACTACCATAAGTGCGTAAAAAATGCAAAGAGGAGTACGGCGATATTGAAAAAGATATCATTATCGATGGAATAATCGCCAAAAGAAGCAATGATAAAAACCGTGAATTTGTATAATTCAAAGTTAATTTGACTATTTTAAGTTTATTCGTCTTAAAAGACATTCTTACCTCGATACTAATTTAGTTGCATTAAATTCTTAACTATTATACTATAGAAAGAAAACAAAAGCAACTTTTTGAAAAATCAATTAGAGAAAAACTATGTTATGTAATTTATGTCCAAATAACTGCAATATTAACCGTTCAACAGCCTTGGGAAAATGTCAAATCGACGACAAAATTTATGTTGCAAAATACGGACTTCATTTTTGGGAAGAGCCGGTTATAAGCGGAGAAAAAGGCTCGGGGACAATTTTTTTTGAAGGCTGTACTATGCGTTGCGTTTTTTGTCAAAATCACAAGATAAGCAGATTGCCAAAAAGTCAGCCAATCACGCCTCAACAGTTGTCGGATATTTTTAGGCAACTGGAAAGTCAAGCGCATAATATCAATCTCGTTAGCCCTACCCCGTATGTATATGATATAAAAAAAGCGTTGGATATTTATAAGCCGAAAACTCCGATAATTTATAATTCCAGCGGATATGAAAACCTTGAAACAATAAAGCAGCTAAACGGCTATATTGACGTATATTTGCCCGACCTCAAATACGCCGATGACGACGTTGCTTTGACTTTATCCAAAAGAAAACCATATTTAAACTATGCTTTAAATGCAATTGAGGAAATGTGTTGTCAAGTCGGACAACCTAAAATTGTTGACGGATTAATAAAAAAAGGCGTCATAGTGAGACACCTTGTTATTCCATCATATATACAAAATTCTTTAGACGTTTTAAAGCTTTTTTCAAAAAATTTTAAAGACAAGGCTATGCTCTCTTTGATGAGCCAATACACCCCGCAAAACGTGGAAAAAATTCCGCAAATAAATCGACCGCTGACTGCGCTAGAGTACAAAAGAGTTTTGTTAGAGTTAGAAAAACTTGATATAACCCAAGGCTTTATTCAAGAGCATTCCAGCGCCTCAACGTGTTATATCCCCGATTTTTAAAACAAAAAACCCGCAAAATATGCGGGTTATTTATTATGCCAGTTCGGTTATTCTTTCTTCAAGTTTTGCTTTCAGTTCTTTGTTTTTTGAGAGCTTTTCTTGTTCCTTATCAATAAGTTGTTTGGGAGCTTTTGCTATAAAACCTTGGTTTTTAAGCATTTTTTCGCCTCTTTCGATTTCTGCGACAACGGCTTCCAGCTCCTTATTTAACCTGCCAATTTCTTTTTCGGCGTCAATAAGTTCTCCCAACGGAATGAAAACCTCTGCGTATTCGGTAACTAAAACTGAAAGTTTTGCCTCATCAGGTTTCTCGTCCACAATGACCATTTCGGATATACCTGCCAATTTTTCGAAATATAGCCCGAGTTTTTTTAAGGTTTCAACGCTTTTATTCGCCTTGATATAAATTTTTATCCGCTTAGAAGGAATAACGCCCATTTCGGAACGCAGGTTTCTTATTGCTTTAATTACGCTCATTGCGCCCTCAAAGCTTTCACGTTCGGCGCGGTAATTAAATTTTCTGTTATAGGACGGCCATTCCTGCACCATCAAAGCCGATTGCCTTTTATGCGTCGGAGAAGCTTGGAAAATTTCTTCTGTTACAAACGGAATAATCGGATGTAATAGACGTAAAACTGTGTTAAGTACATAGTTTAAAACCGAAACAGTCGCAACCTTTGCCCTTTCGTCCGTTCCATATAGTGACGGCTTAGACGCTTCAATATACCAATCGCAAAAGTCTGTCCAAACAAAGTCGTACAGCTTTGACGACGCTAAACCAATTTCGTATTTGTTTAGGTTTATAGACACTTCTTTTACCACGTTATTGAGCTTTGACATAATCCACTTGTCGGCAAAGCTTAGGCGGATTTCCGAAACATCTTTGACGGATTTTTTGTCACTGTTCATAAACACAAAGCGACTTGCATTCCACAATTTGTTTATAAAGTTTCTCGAGGACTCCACCTTTTCTTCAATAAAGCGGGTATCGCTGCCCGGCGCAACGCCGGTCGCCAAAGAAAACCTTAGCGCGTCGGCGCCGTATTTGTCGATGATTTCCAAAGGGTCAATGCCGTTATTAAGCGACTTGCTCATTTTTCTACCCTGAGCGTCACGAACAATGCCGTGTATCAAAACCTCTGAAAACGGCACTTCGTTCATATTTTCGATACCGCTGAAAATCATCCTCGCAACCCAGAAAAAGATTATGTCATACGCCGTAACAAGAACGTTGGTGGGATAAAAATATTTTAAATCCTCTGTTATGTTGGGATACCCAAAAGTTGAAAACGGCCATAGCGCGCTTGAGAACCAAGTATCCAAAACGTCCTCGTCTTGTTTAAAATGTTCACATCCGCATTTTGGGCATTTCGACGGCATATCCTTTGCAACAACCATTTCTCCGCAATCTTGGCAATAATACGCCGGGATACGGTGTCCCCACCAAAGCTGACGGGATATACACCAATCCTTAATATTTTCCATCCAGTTGAAATATATCTTTTCAAAACGGGAAGGAATAAACTCAATTTTCTTGCTTCTAACTGCTTTAATCGCAGGTTTAGCCAAAGGTTTCATTGATACAAACCATTGTTTTGATACAATCGGCTCAACAACGCTCTTACAACGATAGCACTCGCCTACGTTATGCGTATAAGGCTCAATTTTTTCCACAAGCCCCAAAGCCTGCATATCGCTTACAATTTTATCCCTTGCTTCGTCACGATATAAACCCTTATATTCGCCTGCGTTCTCATTCATATAGCCGGCGTCGTCCATAACCCTAATCACTTGTAAATTATGTCTTAAGCCAACCTCAAAGTCATTGGGGTCGTGCGCAGGAGTGATTTTTACGGCGCCCGTACCAAAACCGATTTCGCAATATTCGTCGGCAATCAAGGGAATCTCTCTGTTTACCAAAGGCAAAATTAGGGTTGTCCCAATCAAATCCTTATATCTTTCATCGTTGGGGTTGACAGCAACTGCAGTATCGCCAAGTAACGTCTCGGGGCGAGTCGTCGCAATGATAATATATTTGTCGCTGTTTTTAATCGGATAACGGAAATGCCATAAAAAGCCTTCCTTTTCAGTATACTCAACTTCTGCGTCAGATATAGCCGTTTGGCAACCCGGACACCAGTTTATAATCCTATCCCCGCGGTAAATTAAACCCTTTTCGTAAAGCTTAATGAATACGTCAAGTACGGCTCGGCTTAAGTTATCATCCATTGTGAAAGCTTGTCGAGACCAATCGCACGAGGCGCCCAGACGCTTTTGCTGTTCAACAATTCGTCCGCCGTATTGATGCGTCCAATCCCAAGCTCTCTCCAAAAAACCCTCTCTGCCGACGTCGTTTTTCGTGAGCCCTTCTTTTTTCATTTTATCTACAACTTTCATCTCGGTTGCAATGCTTGCGTGGTCGGTGCCGGGAAGCCATAACGCTTCATACCCGTCCATACGCTTGAACCTGATAATTATATCTTGAACGGTATTATCCAAAGCATGCCCCATATGCAGTTGTCCGGTAACATTCGGCGGGGGCATTAAAATTGTAAAAGGCTCTTTCTTCTTATTGGGGTAAGCCTCAAAATATTTGTTTTTCATCCAAAAGTCGTAAATTTTCTGTTCAAAATTCGACGGTTGGTAGGTTTTTTCCATTTCCATAAGAACTATCCTCTATCTAAAAATTTATTCTTTATCTGTCGTATCCAAATTTGCGTCCAAAATTTTTCTGCCGTATTTATCAACTTTTCCAGCCGCAAAGTCAATGTTAAATTGCTTCAAAGATTTTAACATAATGACAAAATAAGTTATCATTGCGTAAATTGCCAAAACACACCCTATCGCCGTCAAAATCCAGTCAATGCTCATTTCGACGCCAGCGCTGACTCCAAACGTCCACCAAGAGCAAAGCAGTTTATGGAAAAACGCCGCAATAACACCTAGCGATAAGAATAACGATGCGATTTTCCCTGCAAAAACAGCTTGAATAACAATTTGTTTTTTTATTAAAATTGGAGCAAGGCATATCATCAAAATTTCTTTTACCGCAACAATTACGATAAAATACCAAGGCAAATACATAATTATGGTCAAGCAAAGCATTGCTGAAATATGCATAAGCTTGTCTGCCAACGGGTCAAATACCTTGCCAATATCCGAAATCATATGGTATTTGCGCGCAATTTTCCCGTCAACCATATCCGACGCGGCGGCGATTGCAAAAACTGCCAAAGCCCAATATATCAAATTGATTTTATCCTGCAAGCCACCCACCAAACATAGCGCGACAAACACAGGAATACAAAGCATACGAAAATATGTAATTACATTTGGAATAAGCCAAATATCTTCTTTTTTAAAGACATATTTGCCGCTGTTGTTATCTTCCATAAATACTCCATAGTCTAATTTTTTTTAATTATAACACAATAAACTATTTGAGTAAACTTTTTTATCAATTAAAAGGATTTATAATTATAAATAATTTGCAAATCTTTTTTTTCGTGTTATTCTATAAAAAGGTGATGTTATGCTTATAGTTTTAATTGTAATTTATATCGCTTTTATTTCGTTAGGTCTGCCTGATTCTTTATTTGGAACGGCGTGGCCGCTTATGCACGTGGAATTTGGGATTGCCCAAGGCTTTGCCTCAATATACACTATCATATGTTCAAGCGGAACGGCATTTACCAGTTTTTTCACAGGGAAACTTATAAGAAAGTTCGGCACGGGTTGGGTTACTTTTATATCAGTGCTTTTAACCGCAATTGGTCTAGTGGGAATTAGTTATGCTCCCAGTCTTTGGGCGATGATACCCTTTTCAATTATTATGGGTATAGGCGCAGGAGCGGTGGACTCAGGCTTAAACAATTTTGTATCATTGCACTATAAGCCTTGGCATATGAGCTGGCTTCATTGCTTTTGGGGCGTTGGAGTTACTGTTAGCCCGCTGATTATGGCGTATTTTTTAAAAGATTCGAATTGGAGAGGAGGCTATAGCACCGTTGGTATTATCCAGTTTTGTATTGTTGCGGTGATTTTCTTATCCTTACCGTTATGGAAAAAAATTGAAAAAAAGAATACTGTCGAAAATTTAGACATTACTGTCAAAGATACGGAAATTGTCAACGAAATTCCTTCAACAAATTTAAATGATTTAGACGAAACTGTTGTAGAAAAAACTAAAGATTTAAGCATAATCTCCATTATAAAATCCAAAGGCGTATTTTTGGCTATGCTGGCGCTTGGGTTATATTGCGCAATGGAGTTCACCTTCGGGTTGTGGGGAGCAAGCTATTTAATCAATACTAACACGGTTTCTTCCCCTGCCGCGGCGGCTAATTGGGTTTCGTTTTATTTCGGCGGAATAATGGTCGGAAGATTTATCACCGGTTTTTTAACTATGAAATTTTCTGATAAGACCTTGATTTTGGGCGGCGTAGTTTTTGCTGTTTTGGGAGGATTATTCTTGCTTATTCCGAACAACTCGGTTGCCCCGGTCGGTTTAGTTTTAATCGGCATTGGATTTGGACCAATATTTCCCTGCTCCATTCACGCCACTGCTCACCGCTTTGGCGCAAAGTACTCTGCCGATATTACCGGCTTTCAGATGTTTTTTGCCTATTTTTTAGGTTTTATTATTCAAACCTCTTTCGGTTTTATCGCCTCTGCCACAACTTTTAAACTTCTGCCTTACCTTCTATTTGTTTTAAGTATATTGCTTTTCTTAGTGGAAATGCTTTTAAATAAAGTTTCAGCTGATTCCGCCGCTCACATTAAGTAAACAATCATTTGCCAAACTTAACATTATATGTTAAAATATTCTCAAACAATTTAATTTTATTTTGGAGGATTATATGGATATAAAAAAGCTTTTATCAGAGCTTACCTTAGAAGAAAAAGCCTCGTTATGTAGCGGCTTGACTTTTTGGCAAACAAAACCGATTGAGAGGCTGAATATTCCTTCTGTGCGTATGACCGATGGTCCTCACGGCTTAAGAAACGAGATGGACACAAAAGGCGGCATAACCAACGTCTTAAAAGGAAGCTATCCGTCAACATGTTTTCCGCCAGCCGTTACCACCGCAAGCTCTTGGGATAGAGACTTGTTATTTGATATCGGCAAAGCTATCGGTGAGGAAGCTGTTGACCAAGGCGTGTCCACAGTTTTAGGACCGGGCACAAACATCAAACGTTCCCCCCTATGCGGAAGAAATTTTGAATATTTTTCTGAAGACCCTTATCTTTCGGGCGAATGCGCAACCAATTTCGTAAAAGGCGTGCAAAGCACTAAGGTTGACTGTTCTCTAAAACACTATTGCGCCAATAATCAAGAGTTTAATCGTATGTCTATTGACACGGTTGTTGACGAACGCGCGCTTAGAGAAATATATCTTCCTGCTTTTGAAAACACCGTAAAACGCTCTCAACCGTCCCAAATTATGTGCAGTTATAACAGAGTAAACGGCACTTATTTGTCCGACAACAAAAAACTATTGACCGATATCCTGCGTAAAGAATGGGGCTTTGAAGGGATTGTTGTCAGCGACTGGGGCGCAGTAAACGATAGAATCGAAGGTATTTTAGCCGGTATGGATTTGGAAATGCCCGGAAACGGCGGTATGAATGATAGGCTTATAATTAAAGCCGTAAAAGACGGCAAAATTTCCGAAGCTGACTTGGATATCGTTGTTGAACGCTTGCTTAAATATATTGACCAAAGCGCAAAGGCTGTCAATAAGGATTACAAGTGCGACTATGACGCGCATTACCAGCTTGCCAGAAAAGCAGCGGCTTACGGCGCGGTTTTATTGAAAAACGACAGCAACGCTTTGCCCTTTAAAAAAGAAGGGAAACTTACTTTAATCGGAAATCTTGCCGAACATCCCAGATATCAAGGTTCGGGAAGCAGCTTGATTAATCCTTATAAACTTGTCAGCATTTTAGAAGCGGCAAAACAACGTAATATTGATGTTGAATTTGCGCCCGGCTATTCTTTAGACGGCGACGGCTATAACGAAAAACTTTTAAAGCAAGCTGTTGAGCTTGCAAAAGATAAAGAAAAAGTGGTTGTTGTAATTGGCTTGACGGATTCATATGAAAGCGAAGGTTATGACAGAAGCCATATGGATCTCCCCTTGGGACACAATAAATTGGTGGAAGAAATTATTGCGGTTAACCCAAATGCAGTTATCCTATTTGTCGGAGGCTCGCCTGTCACCTTCCCTTGGCTCAGAAAAGTACCCGCTTTATTAAACCTATATTTGGGCGGTGAAGCCGGTGGAGACGCCGCTTTGGATTTGATTTTCGGCGATGTAAATCCTTGCGGAAAATTGGCGGAAACCTTCCCCAAACATTTAATCGATAATATTTCCTCTGCATATTTTCCTATGGGGCCAAAAACCGTTCAATACCGCGAAAGCGTTTACGTAGGATACAGATATTTCGATTCCGCAAAAAAAGCGGTTAGATTCCCCTTTGGGTTTGGACTGTCTTACACAAAGTTTGAGTATTCCAACCTAAAGCTCTCATCAACAAACATTTCCGAAAACGACGTTTTGACCGTTTCTTTTGACGTTAAAAATATTGGCGACAAAGACGGCGCAGAGGTTGCTCAAGTTTATGTCAGCGATAAACACTCTGCAATTTTCCGCCCCGAAAAAGAACTTAAGGGTTTTGAAAAAGTTTTTCTTAAGCCCGACGAAAGCAAAACAATCAGCGTAAAGCTTGACCGCCGCTCTTTTGCATACTGGAATACGGATATTTCCGATTGGTTTATAGAAAGCGGAGAATTTATTGTTTCCGTTGGCGCATCTAGTCGGGACGTAACTCTTACAGCAACCGTAAACGTTATCTCTGCTAAAACAGATGTCACTGCGCCCGATTATCATATTTCTTGCCCCGCTTACTACAATATTGGGGAAATTGACGCCATTCCGCAAGAACAATTTGAAGCGTTATACGGCGCAAAGCTTCCGGATAATTCTCCTTACAAGCGTGGCGAATATAATATAAACTCCACTCTTACAGACGTTTCGGGCTCAAGATTGGGAAGATTCTTACTAAAAATTATTTCTTTCGGCGCAAAAATCGTTGTCAAAGGCGCACAGAATAAGGCTATGGTACAAAATTCAATCGCCAGTATGCCGATTCGTTCTTTCAGCGGATTTACAGGCGGAGTTATTTCTATGATGTCAGCCCAAGGTCTTGTAGATATGATGAACAAAACCAAAGGCGGAGGCAAAAAGTTTATAAAAGGCTTTAAGAAAGAAAACAAATAAAATTTATAAAAAAACCGCCCTCGATTTTTCGAGGGCGTTGTTTTATTCTATTAGCTATACTTTTAGGATTTCATTTATGGCAACCGTGATATATCCAAAACGATGAGCGGTTAGCATTGAATAATCATTTAGTTCGTCTTCAAGGCTAAGCTCGGCTGCTCGTCCTGCAATATACGCTCCTGCAACTGCGGAGTCGAACAAGCCTAGTCCCCTTGCCATAAGTCCGTTTGTTATGCCGTCTAATAAATCACCGCTTCCACCCTTTGCCATACCCGACGTGCCCCTTGTGTTGATACAAGCTTTATCTCCGTCAGTTATAATTGATGCAACGCCTTTTAAAACCAATATCACGTTATATTGTTTTGCAAAGTCCCTTGCAAGCTCAATCGGATTTTCTAATATTTCTTGAACCGACTTTTTGCAAAGTCTGGAAAACTCTTTTGGGTGTGGTGTTAAAACAACCCTTCCGATTTGATTTTTCAATATATTTATGTCCAATAAATTTAATCCGTCTGCGTCAATCAGCACTTTAGCATTGGTTTTTTTAAGGATAAAATCTAATATTTTATTAAATGAGCTACACTTTCCTAAGCCCATACCTATGGCGATTGCCGACATATCTAAAAGTTTTTCAAGTGTTTCCTCACAATATTCAATCACTCCGTTTGGGGACGGAAACGTATACACAATATTGTTTACAACTCGCTTTGACAACGCAGAATATATTACCTCGGGGATTGCAAGATATGATAAACCGCTTCCGACCTGCAAGCAAAAATCACCCATAGCAGCAAACCAGGGCGCGCCGATATAATTTTTCGAGCCTCCGATTATTGCCGATTTGCCAAACGTCCCCTTATGAACGTTTCGTTTAAGCGGAGCAAAAAACTGTTTAAAATCGGACGTCTCCGAAAGGAATATTTCTGAGGGCAACATTTCTATTCCGATGTCCGCTACAAGAACTTTTCCGCAATAATCCATTCCGTCGTTTAAAAAATGCCCGCACTTATAAGATTGAAAAGTGATTGTTGCATCTGCCTCTACGGCAACATTCATCACTAAGCCATTGTCTGAGTTTATCCCGCTGGGAATATCGCACGCTATTACGTATGCGTTTGTATTATTTATTTTTTGGATAACCTCGGCAAGCTCGCCCGTTATATTTTTAGATAATCCCGTGCCAAATATAGCGTCAATTATGACTTCCGCGTCACTTAAAAGTTCGTCTGAATATATATCGATTTTCCCGCCCTTTTTTACAAATTCGTCAGCGAAAAATCGCGCGTCTTCACTGCATTTTTCGTCAATACGTAAAACGGTTGCAAAGCAACCCAAATCATATAGCAACGACGCAATACAATATCCGTCGCCACCGTTGTTGCCTTTCCCGCAAACTATGGCTGTTTTTTTGCCTAAAAGGTTTTCCGACTTTATAAAATCTACCACCGCTAGGGCGGCATTTTTCATCAAATGTTTTGAAGAAACTCCGCATTCGATTGTTTTGGCGTCGCTTTTTCTTGCAATTTCAGTTGTTGCGATAACTTTCATATTTCACCGTTTTCAAAATCAAGCTCAGACATTGCGCTTTTGATTGTTTCCGATTCAAAGCCCCTTATGGCAAGAAAATTCCAAACCTTCTCTTTTAGGTTGCAAACTTTTTTCTTTTCCTTTTCCAAATATTTTGAAGCAAGGCTGACCGCCTTATCTAGCTCCGCCTCGTCCGAAATTTTGTTATAAACCAATTCTTCAACCAAATTTTTAGAGATGCCCTTTTGAGTGGTTAAATCAAAAATCAGTTTTCTGCGTCCGTATCGTTCACCCTTGAAGCTCAAAAAAGACTCCACATATTTTTCGTCGCCCAAATAATTATAACCCAATAGCTTTTCGATAGTTATTTCTATGGCTTTTGAGGAAAACTTTTTCTGCTTTAGGCTGTCTCTTATTTCATTTTGAGACTTAATAGAGCGCGATATGCTGTCAATTGCAGTTGTAAACGCGATATGCTGCTCGCCCTCGTCGGCAATTTTTTTGATTTCCTGCGAGGTATAATTTCCACCGTCAACCAAGCCGTATTCCTTTACGGTTGCATTGAATATAAGTATAACCTCTCCGTCGTCCATAACAATGGCGGAACGTTTTTTCTCGTTTTTTATTTGTTGAATTTCCAAAATCATTTTATTTTGCGTAAAAATCGCCCGCTAAAAAGCGGGCGATATAATTAGTTTATCTTAACAATCCAGCCAAATTCATCGGCTTCTTTGCCATATTGGATACCCGTCAGCTTGTCGTAAAGCCATTTGGTTATATCGCCCATTTTTTGATTGTTTATGGTCATAACCTTGTCTTTATACCCTATTACGCCAACAGGAGATATAACGGCGGCTGTGCCCGTGCCGAACGCCTCGTCTAAAACGCCGTTATCATAGGCAGTTTCAATTTCGTCAATAGAAACCATACGTTCTTCCACGGTATAACCCGCTTTTTTCAAAACGTTGATTGCGCTATCACGAGTGATACCGGGCAAAATCGTGCCGTCAAGCTTTGGCGTTACAACTTTTTTATCAATCACAAAAAACATATTCATCGCGCCAACCTCGCCGACATATTTTCTTTCGGCAGCGTCCATCCATAAAACTTGGTCATAGCCTTTTGTTTTGGCAACCTCAGCCGCCATCAAGCTTGACGCATAGTTTCCACCGCATTTTGCCTCGCCCGTACCGCCGATAGCCGCGCGGTTAAAAATATCCTCAACATAGATTTTTGTTGGTTGTAGCCCGTTTGCATAATAGCTTCCAACGGGGCTTAGAATAACATAGAAAATATACTTTTTGCTGGGATGAACACCCAAAAACTCCTCATTGCCGATTAATGTCGGGCGGATATATAAACTTGTGCCGGCAGACGTGGGAATCCAGTCTTTTTCAATGCGGATAAGCTCAAACAAGCCTTCCAAAACCTCGTCGATAGGAAGCTCTGCCATACAAAGGCGTTTTGCGCTGCGGTTCATACGCAAAAAATTATCTTTGGGACGGAACATCGTAATTTTGCCTGAAGCGTCTTTATAGGCTTTCAATCCCTCAAAAATTTCCTGCCCGTAATGGAACACCACGCTTGCAGGGTCTAACGCCAAGGAGGAATATGGTTTAATTTCAACCTCGCTCCATTTGCCGTTGGCGTATTCCATATAAAGCATATGGTCGGTAAAATATTTACCGAAGCCCAGTTTAGAAAAATCGGGTTTTTGTTTCAAAGTTTTTGCTAAAGTAATTTTCATTTTGCACCTCGATTTGTTATATCAAAATTTTATATATTTTAGTTCAACGGTTTTTATTAAAACCTTTCCGGCGGCGACGTCGTGCATGCGTGTTAAAAAAAGTGGAGCGTCTGTTTCGGGTACGGCAAAGCTAATTTTAACATTTTCCGCAAATGTCGAGCCTATGATGCTGTATCCGCTGTCTTGTATAAGTTGCTGCAATGCGCCGAAAAGCGAATAATCACATTCAGCCTCCATAACCTCGCAAAACTTATAGGTTGCGGTTGTTGCTATGTCCAAGCAATCGGCAACCGACCTCGTGTACGCCGATACCAAACCGCCGGCGCCCAACTTAACCCCTCCGAAAAAACGTGTTACCACAACCACGATATTTGTTAAACGTTTTTTTCTAAGCACCTCCAGCATAGGCTGTCCCGCTGTGCCCTGAGGCTCTCCGTCGTCGGAAAATTTCATTTCCGAGCCTAGCGGATTGCAAATATAGGCATAGCAGTTGTGCGTGGCAAAAGGATTATCCTTTTTAACCTTGTCAATAAATACTTGCGCCTCGTCTGCGCTGTCAACTGCCGACACATAAGCTATAAAACGACTGCGTTCAATAACGATTTCGTTTTCATAGCTTCCGTCAATGGATAAATAATCTTTCATATTCCCCCCAAAAAAGATGTTTATCTATTCTATTGTCACCTTAAAGTGTATTTTCTTTCCCTTGTGGATAATAAACCCTTCTTCCGCTTGCGCTGATGTTATCTCGGCGGAGATGTCTTCAATCTTTTCGTCGCCGATACGGATTCCGCCGCCTTCAATCAATCGGCGCGCGTCGCTCTTACTTGGCGATATTCCGATTGCTGTTAAAATGTCAATCACTTTCGTGACGCCTTTTGCAAGAGTTTTTTCGGGCATATCCTCTCCGTCTCCGAACGCGCCTTTGGCTTTGTTTCTGGCTTCAACAGCATCGGCTTCGGAGTGAACCATCTTTGTAACCTCAAACGCAAGCCTTTCTTTTGCAACGTTAATGCGCTCGTCCTTAAATTGGCAAAGCTCTGCAATTTCTTCCAAACTGACATACGTCAAAAGCTTTAAACACTTTTCCACGTCGTCATCGGCAATATTTCTCCAATATTGATAAAATTCATAAGGTGAGGTTTTGTCTGGGTCAAGCCACACCGCGCCTTTTTGCGTTTTGCCCATTTTCTTTCCCTCGGAAGTTGTCAATAACGCAAAAGTCATTGCAAAAGCGGACTTGCCCTCTTTTCTGCGGATTAAATCCGCGCCTGCCAAAATATTGGACCATTGGTCATCGCCGCCACACTCTAACAGACAATTATATTTGCGGTTTAAAACCAAAAAGTCGTACGCTTGCATAAGCATATAGTTGAACTCTAAAAAGGTTAAGCCCTTTTCTAGGCGTTGCTTATAACACTCGGCAGTCAGCATTCTGTTGACTGAAAAGTTTGAGCCGATTTCCCTTAAAAAATCGATATAGTTCAAGTCCAAAAGCCATTCTGCGTTGTTTACCATAATGGCTGCGTTTTCACCCTCAAATGACAAAAACTTGCTCATTTGCTTTTTAAAGCAATCACAGTTATGTTGCACGGTTTCGGGCGTCATAACCATACGCAAATCAGACCTGCCTGAAGGGTCGCCTATCATACCCGTACCGCCACCAATTAAGATAATCGGTTTGTGCCCTGCCTTTTGCATCCAACTCATAACGACAAGTTGAAGAAAATGTCCTACGTGCAGGCTGTCTGCAGTCGGGTCAAAGCCAATATAAAACGGAACGCTTTCAGTGGAAAGTTTCTCATAAAGTTCGTCCTCATAGACAGTCTGTTTAACAAAGCCTCTCGCTTTAAGTGTATCCAAAATATTAGGCATTTTTTTCCTCCAGTAAAGTTGTAAAATATTTCCCCAACGCTTGAACGCCTTTTTCAATTTGGGCAATCGTCGCATTGGAATAGTTTAATCTAAAAGTATTAAAGGTCTTGCCGTCCGCAAAGAACGAGCTTCCCGGGACGTAGGCGCATTTTGTCTTTTCGACAACGTCGGCAAAAATAGTATCTGTGTTTATAGAAGCGTCTTCAAACTCGGCAAAGATAAACAATCCGCCCTCTGGGTTGGTGAATTTTATGCCTTTGGGCATATATTTTTGGAGCGAATTATACATAGCGTCTTTTTTCGCCTTGTACATCAAAATAAGCTCCTTAATATGTGGCTCCAACAAGCCCTTATCTATATATTTATCAATTATCGCCTGCGAAAGATTAGACGTATGGACGTCCGCCGCTTGCTTTCCTATGGTCAATTTGCGGATAATTTCGGCGCTACCGACAGCAATCCCCGTGCGAAGCCCCGGCGCGATAATCTTGGAAAAACTTGTCAAATATATCACTCTGCCAGCTTTATCAAAGCTTTTTATGCTTGGCAATTTTTCCCCGTCAAAACGGATTTCACCATATGGATCGTCTTCTAAAATGATAAAATTATATTTTTCGGCAAGCTCTAAAAGCTTTTTCCGTCTGTCAAGTGACAGCGTCTTTCCCGTGGGGTTGGAAAAATTGGGCACCACATAAACGATTTTGGGCGAATACTTTTTAACTTTTTCTTCTAAATCCGAAATAATCAAGCCGTTTTCATCAGCGTCAACCCCGTATGCCTCAGCTTCATAGGTTTTTAAAATATGCAAAGCCGCCAAATAGGTAGGATTTTCAACCAAAATTTTATCGCCCTTGTTTAAAAACGCTTTAAAGGTTAAATCAATCCCCTGCTGTCCGCCAGAAATAATAAGAACTTCATTATCGTTGGCGATAATACCGTTTCTTGCGATAAAAGCCCGCGCAGATTTTATAAGAGGTTTATAGCCTTCGGTTGCGCCGTATTGCAAAATATCGCCTGCGCTTGCCGACGATAAAAGCTCTGCGCTGATTTTTTGTAAATCCTCTTTGGGGATACCATCTTTTGCGGGAAAGCCTCCTGCAAAAGATATGATTTCGGGGTTATCCAAAAGCTTAAAAATTTCCCTTATGGCGTTACCCTTTAAATCCTTAATTCTATCACTAAACTCAATCATAAAACCTCTCAGCCACATTATTTTCGCTATATAAAATTTGATATATTATACCATTATTGGCACTAAGTTGCAAACCTTTCAACCAAAGTTTTGGCAATAATATTTTATATATAAGGAAATAATTTAGATATTATTGCTTTTATTTTTTCAATTTATGTGGTATACTTATGGCGGTTAAAAAAATAACAAAGTTTTTGGAGGTATAAACTTATGCAATATTCGGTCGAAGTCGAAAAAATGTGTTGCGTAAAGAAAGGTCCTAACCACGGTCCCGCTCCTATCCCCGAGGAAGGCAAGTGGGTTCAAGCCCGTGAAATAAAGGATATCAGCGGTCTTACTCACGGCATCGGTTGGTGCGCTCCCCAACAAGGCGCGTGCAAGCTCACCTTAAACGTAAAAAACGGCATTATTGAGGAAGCGTTGGTTGAAACTCTCGGTTGTAGCGGTATGACTCACTCTGCGGCTATGGCGGCTGAAATTTTGACCGGAAAAACCATTTTGGAAGCGTTAAATACCGACCTCGTTTGCGACGCAATCAACACGGCTATGCGTGAATTATTTTTGCAAATCGTTTACGGCAGAACACAATCAGCTTTTTCCGAAGACGGTTTGACAATCGGCGCAGGACTTGAGGATTTAGGCAAAGGCTTACGCAGTCAAATCGGCACGATGTATTCCACAAATAAAAAAGGTACGAGATATTTGGAAATGGCTGAAGGCTATGTTACTCGTATCGGGCTTGACAAAGACGGCGAAATTATCGGATATGAGTTTGTTCACCTTGGAAAAATGATGGACGAAATCAAAAAAGGTATGTCTGCTGACGACGCTTTGAAAAAATGTACCGGTTCTTACGGCAGATTTGCTACCGCCGTTAAGTTTATCGACCCTCGTAAAGAGTAATTGGAGGCGCTATTATGATTAAATTTGAAGGTTATGAAAGACGTATTGACAAAATTACCGCCTGCCTAAAAGAGTATGGCATATCTTCCCTTGAAGACGCTCAAGCTATCTGCCTAAATAAAGGCATAAACTGCGACGAATTAGTTCGCTCTATACAGCCTATCGCTTTTGAAAACGCCGTTTGGGCATACACCGTCGGGTGCGCAATAGCAATCAAAAAAGGTTGCAAGAAAGCCGCAGACGCCGCAGAGGCTATCGGTATCGGCTTACAATCTTTTTGCATTCCCGGTTCTGTTGCCGAGCAACGCTTAGTCGGCTTAGGTCACGGAAATCTTGCCGCTATGCTTTTGCGTGAAGAAACAAAATGCTTTGCATTCTTGGCTGGTCACGAAAGCTTTGCCGCAGCAGAAGGCGCAATCGGCATCGCAAGAAGCGCAAACAAAGTCAGAAAAGAGCCTTTACAGGTTATCTTAAACGGTCTTGGAAAAGACGCGGCGTATATTATCAGCCGTATAAACGGTTTCACCTATGTTCAAACAAAATATAACTATTATTCGGGCGAGCTTGAAATCGTAAAAACCACGCCATACAGCGACGGTGAACGCGCTAAGGTTCGTTGCTACGGCGCAGACGACGTAAATGAAGGCGTTGCAATTATGCGGTACGAGAAGGTTGACGTTTCCATAACGGGAAACAGCACTAACCCCACCCGTTTCCAACATCCTGTTGCAGGCACCTATAAAAAATGGACTGTCGACAACGGCAAAAAATATTTCTCAGTCGCCTCGGGCGGTGGCACAGGTCGTACGCTTCACCCCGACAATATGGCGGCAGGTCCCGCTTCCTACGGCTTGACGGACACCATGGGCAGAATGCACAGCGACGCGCAATTTGCTGGCTCGTCCTCTGTCCCCGCGCACGTTGAAATGATGGGGCTTATCGGTATGGGCAACAACCCGATGGTAGGCGCGTCGGTTGCTTGCGCAGTTGCCGTTGAAGAAGCTCAAAAGTAACAAAAACACCCTATTTTAGGGCATTTTTAGAATGTATCAGGCGTTTGACCTTTTGGTTGAACGCCTATTTTTTTGGTTTGCCACACAATAGCCATACATTTTAGCAATTTGTGTGGCGGAGACTATTTTTTTGTCTTTATTATATATTGTTTCAATTATCTCTGAAAGCCGTTATTATTTGGCGTTTTTCATTTAAAAAAGCAACCTTTTTGAGGTTGCTTTTGGTTTTATTTGTTTATTTGGTTTTATTTAGTTTAAAGTTCAATCCTCGTGCGCAAGGCGGTGGATAAGGTCATTTCGTCCGCATATTCAATAACACTGCCCTCCGGAAGCCCTCTTGCAATCCTCGTAACCTTTATCCCCAACGGCTTAATAAGCTTGGCGATATATAACGCTGTCGCCTCACCCTCTACGTCGGGATTTGTTGCAACAATAACCTCTTTCACGCCGTCAAGCCTAGCCAACAATCCTTTAATATTGATGTCATCGGGACCAATCCTTTCTATCGGGCTGATAACCCCGTGCAATACGTGATAGACGCCGTTATAATCCTTGACTTTTTCCATTGCGGTGATATCTCGAGGCTCTTTTACAACGCAGATGATTGATTTATCCCTAGAGGAACAAATTTCGCAAATATCGCTATCGGTATAATTTCCGCAGATTTTACAAAACCTTACGGTGCGTTTGACTTCTTTTAACGCATCAATAAGCCCTTCAACGTCCTTGTCGGAACGAGTCAATATCGAATAGGCATAGCGCGCTGCCGTTTTTTCGCCCACCCCGTCAAATTTTGTAAACTCGGATATCAACCGAGCAAGGGGTTCAATATATTTCATTAAAATAGACCGCCCATTTGACCTGCCATAGGCCCTAAAAGCTCCTGCGAGAGCTCGTCAACTTTGGATATTGCTTCATTAAATGCGGCCATAATTAAATCCTCCAGCATTTCAACGTCACTGGGGTCAACAGCCTCAGGCTTAATTTTTATGGCTGAAACGGTTTTATTTCCGAGCATAGTAATTTCAACCATTCCGCCCGCCGCGCTGCCTATAACTTCTGTAGAAGCCAAATCCTCCTGCGCTTTTTGCATATCAGCTTGCATCTTTTGCGCTTGCTTAAAAAGCTGTTGCATATTTCCGCCGCCGAAGCCTCCAAAATTTTTTCCCATAGTCTACCTCCGATTTTATGTCTCTATTTTGTGATTTTTATATCCGACCCGAAAATTTCCTTAAGTTTTGAAATAACGGTGTCTTCTGACTCATTTTCTTCTGATACGACAATATGCAATTTTATATTGCTTCCGCAAACTGTTGCCAATTTGTTTTCGATTGTCTGCATATTTTCTTTATCCAAAAGTAATACCGCATCCGACTTTTTTGAAAACAAAACTTTTAGTCTATCACCCGATAGCTCCGCCGATTTATAGTTGTTCATCGGGAAACCGAGCGCAAAGTTTTTATCAACGTTTACAATTTCTTGCCTACATTTTGCCCAAAGCGTAACGCCGTCAAACGTTGTTTCACCTAATTCAGGGCTTTTTTTTTCCGCAGAATTTATCACGGTGTTGCTTGACAACCTGTTTTCCAAGTTGCGAAGCCTTTGTAAAATCTCGGATACGCCTGTCTCTGTGGTTGCCTTTACAACAGCCGCCTCAATCAAAATCCTCGGTTGAGGGCTATATCTCAGCTCCGCGCTGATGCCCGTAAACAAATCCAAAATAAACAATAACTGTTGCGTATCTGCAATTTTTGAAATGCCAACAAGCTGATTATATATGTCTATTGGAAGCTTCAAAAGCTCCGCCGAGTTATCGCAATGCTTTATGAAAAGGATATTTCTAATATATGCGGCAATGTCCTTGGACAAAACCAAAATGTTTTTACCGAAATTGGCAAGCTCCGAAATGATATTTAATGCCCCACCACAATCTTTTTTAATCAAACAATCAACCAAATTTATAATTTTATTCGGGTCGGATGCGCCCAAAACCTCAAGCACGTCCGAATAGGTCAAAACCTTGCCTGAAAACGCTAAACACATTTCTGCAATGGAAAGGCTGTCTCTTACGCTACCTTCCCCTGCGGTTGCAATTAACGTCAAGGCTTCCTCTTCATATTTTTTCCCGATATCGTCAAAAATCATTTTTAGATTTCCAACAAGCTCCTCTATTCCCAAAAGCTTAAAATCAAACCGCATACATCTGGACAAAATGGTTGCCGGCAACTTATGAACGTCGGTTGTCGCCAAAATGAAAACCACGTGAGAAGGCGGTTCTTCCAAGGTTTTTAGCAAAGCGTTAAACGCGCCCGACGTCATCATATGAACTTCGTCGATGATATATACTTTATATTTGGCTGAAACAGGTGGATATTTAACCTTTTCTCTTAAATCACGGATTTCGTCAACGCTGTTATTGGATGCGGCGTCGATTTCAATTATATCCAAATTGCTTGGGTTGGAAAGCTCCTCGCAGACGGAGCATTTACCGCACGGCGAACCGTGTACGGGGTGCTCACAATTTATGGCTTTGGCAAAAATCCGCGCAACAGTAGTTTTCCCCGTGCCTCTGGTGCCGGTGAACAAATACGCGTGACTGATGTTGCCTGCCTCAATTTGATTGACAAGCGTCCTAACAATGTGTGATTGTCCGATAAGTTTATCGAAAGTTTCGGGACGATACCTACGATAGAGAGAAGTTTGCGCCATATATCCGCCTATAATTTTGCTAGGTTAATTATATAACATTATGGCTTTTTATGCAACCTATTAAATGTTTTGATTTAAAATTTTATGCCCAATTAAAATTGCGGTATAGGTATATCGGATATCCGAGACTAAGCTGTATCTAGCAAGCGACGTATTTAATAAGTTTTCCAGCATCGCAATAGAGGCGGCAATTTCGGCTTTGATATTTATTTTTTCTATATGCCCTTTATAATCCACTTTTTTTTCAAAATCGGACATTATTGTTTGGATATTTCCTAATAAAATTCTTATTTTGTCACGAGCATAGTATTCGGATAACTCTCCGCTGTCTATCGATACGCTTATGGAGTAGAGCTGTTTATATATTGTATCGGCATATTTAAGTGAACTGACAATAGTATCTAACTCGTTTGAGGCGCACCACTTTAAGGACGGCTCACCGATAACTATTTCATAAATACTCACGTCTTTTGAGGACAACCTATCCTTAACCTTCTGCGCGTCTGATTTATTTGCATATACGCTTGCCACAAGATAATATCCCCCGTTATCGGAAATGACAAATCCGCCCGCTCCATTTTGTCTTAGTTCGTCCGCGCTGATAGCAGCTGTGCTTCCGTTGTCAAAAAAGCTCATAGAGATTGCGTAATAGGTGGTGTTATTTGAAACTCTGTTACTTAAAAAGGCAAGCAATTCTCCGTTGCCGACAAGTTCTGTGAGCACAAAGGTTACGGCAAAACAAATTACAATTAAAATTGATGCGAAAGCTCCGCCTCTATCAACTTTTTTTTCACGCTTTATCGGTGAAATAATCGGTTTTTGAGGTGGAACCCGTTTAATTTTTTCTTCCCTTCCGTTTTCGCTCCAAACATACCTTTTGAAGCTATATTCTCCGTAATTTACGTCACCGTCGTCATCTCTTGGCATAAAAAAATACAATCCTTCAAAGTGTATGCTACCCTATAACTGTAGCACCTAGAAGTATTGTATTCGTCATTTGTTTTTTTATGATTGGCTATTTTGCTTCCTCGGGATACTGCTCAACAAGAGTGCCCGCTTCCGAAAATATGGAGCGCGCAAACTCATCTGGGTACGGATTGCGGAAAACAACGCGTGAAATTCCGCTGTTGACAATCATCTTTGCGCAAATCGAACAAGGTTGATGCGTACAATACAGCGTAGCGCCCTCAACGGACACGCCCAGCTTTGCCGCCTGAATAATGGCGTTCTGTTCCGCGTGGACAGCATAGCAAAGCTCCGCGCACGTACCCGACTTAATGCAAAGCTTGTCACGCATACATTCGCCCTTTTCAACGCAACTGACAATCCCCGAAGGCGCGCCGTTATATCCCGTTGTTAAAATGCGTTTGTTTTTTGTGATAACCGCGCCGACTTGCCTTCCGCTTCTAAAACAGCTTGACCAGCTTGCAACCACGTCCGCCATATCCATAAACCGTTTGTCCCACTTGTCCATAACAGTACCTCTTTTAATTATGTATAAATAATAACAAAACGAACAAAAATAATCAATAAAATTGTCCGTTAAACTAAAGAAATTTTATTCGTCAAAATTTGCATTAAAAAAAACAAAATAATGTTGACATATTAGAATGTAGAGTGTATAATTACCCTAGAAATTAGCACTCAACCCCGTTGACTGCTAAATACAATAAAATATAATTTTCAAATATAGGAGGTATTTTTTATGACAATCAAACCATTGTTCGATAAGGTTGTTGTGAAATCAATCGAGGCGGAGGAAAAAACCGCTAGTGGCATTATTCTTCCCGGAACAGCGCAAGAGAAACCCCAAATGGCTGAAGTAATAGCCGTTGGTCCCGGCGGGTTAATCGAAGGAAAGGAAGTTACTATGCAGGTTAAGGTCGGCGACAAAATTTTATACAGTAAATATGCCGGCAGTGAATTTAAGTTGGACAAACAAGAAGTTATTATTTTAAGACAAAGTGATATTCTTGCTATCGTTGAATAGGAGGCTTATATGAGTAAAGAATTTTTATACGGTGAAGACGCGCGCCGCGCATTAGAAAAAGGCGTCAATACATTGGCTGACGCGGTTAAAATTACCTTAGGTCCAAAAGGCCGAAACGTAGTTTTAAACAAAAAGTTTGGTTCTCCGTTAATCACAAACGACGGCGTAACCATTGCAAAAGAAATTGATTTGGAAGACAACTTTGAAAATATGGGCGCTCAGCTTGTAAAAGAAGTTTCTGTCAAAACAAACGACGTTGCTGGCGACGGGACAACAACCGCTGCCCTCTTAGCGCAAGCAATCGTTCGTGAAGGTATGAAAAATATTGCAGCAGGCGCAAACCCGATGATTTTGAAAAAGGGTATTGCCAAGGCTACAGAATATACTGTTGAGGAGCTTAAGAAAATTTCTAAGCCTATCCAAAATAAAACCTCTATCGCGCAGGTTGCAAGTATCTCTGCAGGCGACGAGGAAATCGGCGTGCTAATTTCCGACGCAATGGAAAAAGTGGGAAACGACGGCGTTATTACCGTTGACGAAAGCAAAACCATTAAGACAGAGCTTTCTGTTGTTGAAGGTATGCAGTTTGACCGTGGATACGCTTCCCCTTATATGATGACTAATCCCGACAAAATGGACGCCGTTTTGGAAAATCCTCTTATCCTTATTACAGATAAGAAGGTTAGCGCTTTCCAAGACTTATTGCCGATTCTTGAGCAAATCCTCAAAACTGGTCGTTCCTTGTTCTTAATTTCCGAGGATATCGAAGGCGAAGCCCTCACCGCTATCGTTTTAAATAAGCTTAAAGGCGCGTTCAAATGTGTTGCCGTTAAAGCCCCAGGGTTTGGCGACCGCAGAAAAGCTATGCTTGAAGATATTGCAATTCTTACAGGCGCAACCGTTATTTCCGAGGAATTGGGCTATGACTTGAAAACAGCAACCTTGGATTTACTGGGTCAAGCCAAGATGGTACACGTTGACAAAGATAACACAACTATCGTTGACGGCGCAGGAGACCCCGACGCAATCAAGCAACGTACAATTTCTATTCAGGCTCAAATTGCCGCCACCACGTCCGACTATGACAAGGAAAAATTGCAAGAAAGATTGGCTAAGCTTGCCGGCGGTGTTGCAGTTATCAGCGTAGGCGCAGCAACCGAAGTGGAAATGAAGGAACGCAAACTCCGTATTGAAGACGCTCTTGCAGCCACACGCGCCGCAGTTGAAGAAGGCATCGTCCCGGGAGGCGGAATCGCTTTATTAAGTCTAAGCAAGGACGTTACTGTTTTTGCCGACAAACTGGAAGGCGATGAAAAGACAGGCGCAAAGATTATTGCCAAGGCTTTGGAAGAACCCTTACGTCAAATCGCAAAGAACAGCGGCGTTGACGGCGGCGTAATTGTGGACGGCGTTCTCCGTGAAAACAAAATCAACTATGGCTATGACGCGCTGAAAAATGAATACTGCGATATGGTTAAAAAAGGTATTCTTGACCCGACAAAGGTTACCCGTTGCGCATTGCAGAATGCCGCCAGCGTTGCATCTACCCTTTTAACCACCGAGGTATTAGTGTCCGATAAGCCCGAGGCGCCATCTCCGATGCCAATCGCTCCGGAAAGTATGTATTAATCTAAAAATCATTTTATGACGCAGCCAACTTGGCTGCGTCTTTTTTATTGTATTTATTATAAAAATAAGCCTATTTTTTTATCAAAATGCTTTAAAAAAAAGCTTTTTAATTTTCCATAAAAAATATTGAAAAAATCTTTAGAAAAGTTATATATTTTATTTGACATGCCTATGCTTTTTTTCTATAATGATATCCACATTGTGTTTAGTAATTTTAAACTTATGGTTAAATGTCACGAAACTCGCTAAGTCTTAAGTTAACTGATACTAAACCCAAACTTATCACGGAGGTAAAAAATGGAGATAGGCTGTAAGCTTAAGCAAATGCGACTGCAATGCGGTTTAACGCAGGAAGAACTTGCCGATAGGTGCGAATTGACAAAAGGTTATATCAGTCAGCTTGAAAACGATTTGACACTACCGACGCTACCTACCCTAAGTGACCTTATGTCGGCGCTTGGCTCGGATATGAAAACCTTTTTTAGCGATGATAAGGACGAGCAAATTGTTTTTTCTAAAGATGATTTCTTTGAAAAGGACAATGATGACAATAAAATAACGTGGCTTGTCCCTAACAGTCAGAAAAATGAGATGGAGCCTATCTTAATTGAAATTGAGCCCAAAACCTCGCTGTCAAAAGATATGCCCCACGAGGGGGAAGAGTTTGGATATGTCTTAGAAGGTGAAATTGAAATTGTTATCGCCGACAAGCGTTATAAATGCAAGACGGGAGAAAGCTTTTATTTTATATCAAATAAAGTACATTATCTTAAAAATACAACAAGTAAAAAATCGAAAATCGTCTGGGTTTCAAGCCCACCCACTTTTTAGGAGAGTAACTATGGCAAACAAAAATATCATTGAAATCAAAAATGTTTCCAAAGTTTATGATGGAAAAACCGTAGTAAAGAACGAAACTATTTCCATCAAACACGGAGAATTTGTCACTTTTTTAGGGCCGTCAGGTTGTGGTAAAACCACCACGCTAAGAATGATAGCCGGGTTTGAAATGCCTACTTCAGGCAAAATTTTCTTTGACGATGAAGACATCACCAACCTTCCTCCTCATCAAAGAAAGGTAAACACGGTTTTTCAAAGATATGCCCTTTTCCCGCATTTAAATGTTTTTAACAACATTGCTTTCGGGCTGAAGCTTAAAATGATACCTGACGGGACTACATACACAAATAAGAAAGGAAAAGTTTTCGAAAATATGAGAAAGCTTTCCAAAACCGAAATTGCCGAAAAGGTAAATCGCGCGTTGAAGCTGGTTGACCTAGAGGATTATGGACACAGATATGTTGATAGTTTATCAGGCGGACAACAACAACGTGTCGCCATTGCCCGAGCCATTGTAAATGAGCCAATGGTTTTGCTTTTGGACGAGCCCTTGGGAGCGTTGGATTTAAAAATGCGTCAGGATATGCAAATTGAGCTAAAACAAATGCACAAAAATTTGGGCATTACCTTTATTTATGTTACGCACGACCAAGAGGAAGCCTTGTCAATGAGCGATACGATTGTGGTTATGCGTGACGGCGAAGTGCAACAAATCGGCACTCCTAAGAAAATATACGATGAGCCTGCAAACGCTTTCGTTGCCGACTTTATTGGCGAGTCTAACATTTTTTCGGGCACAATGATTGATGATTTCAAATGCAATTTTATCGGATACGATTTTGATTGTGTAGATAAAGGCTTTAAACCCAACGAGCCCGTAGATATAATCGTCCGTCCGGAGGACATCTATTTAACAAAAGGCGTTGCTGTTGACAAAGCAATGTTTACAGCCGTTGTAAAGTCAAGCATTTTTAAAGGCGACCATTATGAGATTCTTGCCGAGGCAAACGGGAACGAGATTCAGGTTTTTGAAAACACCGAGTGCAACGTAGGAGAAGAGATTGGTATTTTTATCAATCCAAATGAAATTCATATAATGCACAAAGCCCGCTTCATAAACGAATATGAAACTGTTATGCAAGCCGATGGAATTGTTTCCATTTGCGAACACGATTTTAAAACAAATTCGTTGTTCCCTGCTGAAACTCAAGTTAAAGTGTCTATTCCGTTTGATAAAGTTGAAGTATTTGATAATGAAGAAGACGGTATTGTTGGCGCAGAGGTAGTTGCAAACATTTATAAAGGCAGTTATTATCAAGTTATTTTACGCACCGATTACGACTATGACTTTTTTGTTGACACAACCGACGAGTGGCTTCAAGGCGACCGCGTGGGAATCAACGTTAAGCCTGAAGACATCGTTGTCACACAATTATAGAGGTGGCTTATATGGCACAAAAATTAAAAAAGTTTAAGTTTACAAGACGCGCGTTTGCATACCCTTATATGCTCTTCCTTTTGCTGTTTGTGGTTACGCCGTTAGTTTTGATTTTGGCAAATACGCTCATATATAACAACTCTTTTTCGTTTGAAAACTTCTCACTTTTCTTTTCGGAAAAGGCGGGGCTTATTATTTTAGGCAATTCTATTTTGGTCGGTCTCTTGACCACTTTATTGTGCTTATTGATAGGTTATCCAGCGGCATACTTATTGGCGAAATACAGCGCAGGAAAAACTTTTGTTTTATTGTTTATCCTTCCTATGTGGGTAAACTTTATCATAAGAACTCTTGCAACAAAAGCCATTTTTGTTTCTATGGATATTTCTCTTGGAATGGGAACTGTCGTGTTTGGTATGGTGTATAACTATCTTCCGTTTATGATACTTCCTCTCCATACTGTTCTAACCAGCATCGATAAAAGCTATTCCGAAGCGGCGCAGGACCTTGGCGCAGACGGATACACTGTTTTTATGAAAACTATTCTGCCTTTATCAATCCCCGGCATCATCAGCGGAATTACGATGGTTTTTGTCCCTACAATTTCAACCTTTGCAATCAGCCAACTTCTTTCTGACAGCACGGTATTTTTGTTTGGCGACAGCATTCAAATGAAATTTGAGCAAGGCTTATACGGCGTCGGAAGCGTTATGAGCTTAGTTATGTTGATTTTGGTTTTAATTTCTAATTTCTTTTTGTCTAAATTCTCAAAGAATGAAGGCACAGGGAGGATGTTATGGTAAAAAAAGTTTTATCAAAAAGCTATTTATATATATTATTAGGCGTCTTATACGCTCCTATTATATTGATAATAGTATTTTCGTTTTTTAATACTTCCATATTCTCGTTTTCGAATGGATTTAGTTTTGAAGCATATAAGTCGATTTTTACCAGCGATAAAACGCCCGAGCTTTTGTCCGCTTTGAAAAACACAATTATAATCGCAACTGTTTCCAGCGTTGCTTCTACTCTAATCGGCAGCTTTGCAGCTATAGGAATCTTTAGCTTAAGCAGAAGACTCCGCCGTGTTGTTGAGAACGTAAATCAGCTTCCGATTATTAACAGCGAAATTGTTGTAGCGGTTTCTCTTATGGTATTTTTTGTTACCTTCAAATTTCCTGCGGGATACTTGCGTTTGATTATCGGACACATATCGTTTTGCACTCCGTATGTCATTTTAAGCATTATGCCAAAACTACAACGTATGGATAACAACGTCTATGAGGCTGCTTTGGACTTAGGCGCAACTCCCCTAAAGGCTATGACGCGTATAATGCTTCCGATAATTTCCCCGGGGATTATATCCGGCTTTGTAATGGCATTTACGCTTTCTATGGACGATTTTATCATCACCCAAATAAACAAAGGCGCTGCAACCGGCATCAATACTCTTTCCACGTATCTATATTCCGACGCCAGAGTTCAGGGACTTTCTCCGTTTTGGTTTGCAATATTCAGCATAATTTTTATTATTGTTTTAACAACGATTATTGTAATCAATATTAAGAAAAACCAAAAAGATATAAGCCTCATACAGGAGAAAAACTAATGAATAAAAAACTTAAAATATTAGCTACTGTCATCGCAATCGTTTTGGTTACTTCTCTTTTAGGCGTGGGTATCGGCGCAATAATTAAGGACTCCAAAACAGAAAAATTGGTTATATATAACTGGGCAGACTACATCGAACCTGAAGTGCTGGATTTGTTTTCCGAATACTATGAAGAAACAACCGGCAATTCCATAAAAATTATATACAGCACGTTTGACACCAACGAAACTATGATAACAGAGGTTGTCAAGGGCGACAGCCAAATCGACTTGGTTTGCCCTTCTGAATACGCAATCCAAAAGCTTATGCAAAAAGGTTTATTGCATAAATTGGATATGTCAAACGAGAGTTACAAAAATCTTTCCTATGTTTATCCGGCAATAAGGGATAAGGTTGACGAAATTTTCTCTTCAATTTCAGTGGATGGAAAACCTTCTGCGATGAACAACTATTTCGTGCCCTATATGTGGGGAACGCTGGGTATTTTATACAATACAAAGTATGTCACCGAAAGTGACCTCGAACAAGGCTGGGGGCTTTTATGGAACTCTGGAAACAATCCTAATTTGGTTGGGAAGATTTTAATGAAAGACAGCGTCAGAGACATCTACGCAGCCAGCGTTATATATCTTAAAGAAACCAATTCGCTTCCCGATAAGTATAAAGAGTTTTCTATTGAAGAACTTATAAACACAGTCGACAGCGAATTAATCAGTCTATCTAAAGAAGTTCTAATTAACCAACGAAAAAATCTAAAGGGCTATGAAGTTGACTTTGGCAAAGACGATATGATAAACCAAATAGCCTATGTCGATTTAGCTTGGAGCGGAGATGCGCTTTGGGCGATAGAAGAAAGTTATATTGAGGCAGAAGACGATTATTTATTAGACTATTTTGTGCCTGAAAGCGGTGGAAACATTTGGTTTGACGGTTGGTGTATCCCAACAAGCGCAGAAAATGTACCTGCGGCGAAAATGTTTATAGATTTTCTTTGCAGACCTGATATCGCAATGATGAACAGTATGAATATCGGTTATGTTTGCTCTGTTAATCCCGATGTTTTCCTTGACATAACAAACCCCGAGTATGGTGAGTTCAGTAAAGAAGCCCTACTTAATCTTGTAGACAACGAATACGCTTGGGAAATTGCAGAAGATGAAGTCTATGAAGACGGTATATTTATTAAGCTTGAAATCGAAGGCGAAACTGCCCTTTATGATTTTACGGATTTCTTTGCTGATGAACGCCGTTATCCTGAGATGAATGACACTCTTGGCGTAATGAGAGACTTTGGTGAATCCAATGACTCGGTTGTTGCAATGTGGGAACATGTTAAGGGTTCAGACGGCTCACAATGGTCGCTACTCATCGCCATTGGAATAATTGTCGGCGGAGTTGCTTTAACAATCCTTGGCTGTAACCTAGCCCGATATTTCAAACAACGCAGACGTTTAATTTCTTAAATCAAACTACTATAAAAACCCTCTCGCATAGAGAGGGTTTTTTTGCATTAAAAAGCCCTTGCGTTTGCAAGGGCTTTTTGTATTACTTAATGAACGAAAGGTAAATCTTATCAACGATTTTGTCAGAGAAGATATTTAACAGCATAAGCTTTTTGCTATTTTTAATCTTATATTTGATTTTAGGATTCTTTGCCGTGCAAGCCTTTAGGATTGCGTCTGCCATATATTTAGGGTCACAAGCGTGTTCAAGCTCGTGTGTCATAAGCTTCTTCATAGAAGCTAACGGTCCCTTATAGCGTTCTGTCCCAGCAATCAAGCGGTCAAAGTCGGCAGCTGCCAAATGGTGCATATTGGTTTTGAAAGAGCCGGGTTGCAATTTGATAACCTTTACCTTATTGGTGATGTTACATTCACGACGTAACGCCTCGGTATAGAAGTCAACCGCGCGCTTTGTTACAGAGTATGGACCAACGAAGGGTTGCGCCTTAACGACAGCCATCTCGCTGCTGGTATTGATAATTCTGCCACAAGCCTTTTCAACCAAAGGATACATAACATAGTTTACATAAATCATACCAAACAAATTGACCTTCATTGCGATATCCATCGTCTTAGGATGATTCTCAATTAAAGAGGTAAACTTCATCATACCCGCAAAGTTTATAACAGCGTCTAATTTGTCTGTTGTTTTTAAAATTTCATCTCTTGCGCGCTCAATGCTTGTAATATCCGTAATATCGACTTGAATCGGTATTACATTTTTGTGCGTAATTTTGTTTAATGCTTCTTGATTAATATCGGCAGCAAAAACAGTCCACCCGTTATCTGCCAAAAGGTCACATGCTTGACCGCCCAGTCCACCGGCTCCGCCAGTAATGAATGCATACTTCATTAAAAAATCTCCTTAAATATATGTTACTGTGTTTTATATTTTATGTTACTCACTAATTGACGATACCAATGCAAATTTCTTCACGGATTCTGCGCTGCTCTCGGCTTGGGATTTAGTGGCGTACGTTTCTCCAACATAAATGGAATTTCTGTTTTTAAAGATATACTTATATCTTTTATTTTTATCCATATCGACACGCAGGGACGTGGTTTCGTCGGCAATATGCTTTTTAAAAGTCTCAATACCGTCTAAGCAGGATTTTTTAGACGCGTATTCCTTGCTTTCATACAAAAGCTGACCGTTGTTTGCGTATAGATAAAACATATAGAGAGAACCATACGCTTTCTCAATTTTATACTTTCCGACAACGCCTTTTGAAGCCTTTGCGTTTGCGGCCTCAACAGAATCTTCACTTACAACTGTTTTCGCTTTTGTTTCCTTAACAGGCTTAGCGGGAGACGCTACCTTTTGCGCCTTAACAGCTTTTTCGGCAGGAGCAGGCTTTGCAGCCTTTTCAGTCACTGCTTTTTTTGGTTCAGTTTTGGTTTTATCTGTTTTTGCTACAGGAAGCTTGGACGGCGCTTTATTTTCTTTTGTGTTTGCTGCCATAATTTTTACCCCTTAATTATTCAATAACGATATTGGAAATTAAAGCAAATCTCTTAACGGATTCTGCGCTATTTTCTGCAGCCTTAGCGGTACGATAGCTTTCACCGATATAGATTGAATTGCCCTTTTTAAAAATATATTTATATCCGCCGTTTTTATCAACGTCGATACGATATTCTCCACTAACGATATTCTTTTTAAAGGTATCTATGCCTGCCTTGCAGCTATTAAGTGTTGCGTAGGCGCGGCTTTCGTACAATAATTGTCCGTTGTTTGCATATAAGGAATATTGAAAATAGTCGTTCGTGGAGGAAATGATATACTTTCCAACAACCTTTGGCTTATCGTCTTCAGCTTCCGCGACGACAGTTTCTGCCACGATAGGTTGTTCAACAACTTGCGGTTTTGCAACAGCCTTCTTCTTAGGCGCAGGCTTAGCTTTTTCTGTTTTAGGAGCTTCCTCAACAGGAGCGACAACCTCTTCTGCTTTTTTGGACGGCACGTTAATCTTGGCAGCCGCCCAACCATCATCACTAGATGCGGTTGTGTTTTTTATAACCTTTGTTTTTGTAGCTGTCTTGCGGGGCTTCTCCTCAATAGGCGCAACAATCGGTTCATCCTCAATTTGGTCGATTAAATCTAAGCTGTCAAAAGTCGGAGCTTCAGCAACAGGTTGTTCATAGGAAAAGCCCTCGTCAATCGGAGCAAATGCGGCAGGAATAACCGTAGGCTCATCTACTATGGGTTGCTCATAAACAGGGGCAGTACATACTTCTGCCTCAACAACAGGAGAAGGCGTAACAACCTCGGCAACAGGAGTTTCGACGATTTCTTCAGCAGGCGTGTCGGTAATTTTCTTTTTCTTTTTTGATTTTGAAACACAACTGCAAATAACAATAATTGCAATAAGCAATACTACTGCGCCAATTGCCCCGTAAAATAAAGGGGTGTTGCCCATAAATTCGTCCAATGTCTTTGGAAACTCGAAAGCTAAACTAAACAACATAATATATACCTCAAAATAGTTTTTCCTGAAAAAAGCGTGCGCATATGCGCATTTACCTAGAACTATTTATATTATATCATATCTTTTGTATGTTATCAAGAAATTGGCAACTCCAAAAACAAAAAATTGCTGGAAAATTACATCTATTTACAAAATCAATCTCAAATAAAACCTTTCATTTACTTGCCAAACTGCCAGAAAAAATGATAGTATAGTTAAGAATAAATAACAAAAGAGGTGTTTTATGGACAATGTGACAATTTTTAACCATCCATTGATTACTCATAAAATTGCTATAATGCGTGACGTGCGCACAGGCAGCAAGGAGTTTAGAGAGTTAGTTGAAGAAGTAGCTATGCTTATGGCATATGAAGCTCTTAGGGATATTAACACAAAAGAAATTGAGGTTCAAACGCCAATTGCGCTTACTAAAACCCGTGTTATTGCAAAAGACTTAGCAATTGTACCAATATTAAGGGCAGGCTTAGGAATGGTAAGCGGTATTCAAGCTTTAATTCCAACAGCAAAAGTTGGACACATCGGTTTATATCGTGACCACGAAACTCTTGAGCCACACGAATACTATTGCAAGCTCCCCTCGGACATCGCCGAGCGTGAAGTTATTATAATCGACCCGATGCTTGCAACCGGTGGCAGCGCAGAGGCTGCAATAGGATTTATAAAACAAAGAGGTTGCAAATCTATTAAGCTTATGTCTATTTTGGGCGTACAAGAAGGTATTGACCGCGTACACCGTTCTCACCCGGACGTCCACATCTACGTTGGATGCAAGGATGAAAAACTAAACGAAATCGGCTATATCGTTCCCGGATTAGGCGACGCCGGTGATAGAATTTTCGGCACAAAATAAACCACATTTTAAAAAACAAAAACGCTACCAAATTTGGTAGCGTTTTTAATATCAACAACTTTATTTTGTTTCTTCTTTTTCTGCTTTTTGTTCAGCCATCTCGCCTTCGTAATCAATTACGTTTCCAACTAAAGACGACCTGGCGTTTTGATAAATTTCTTGCGCTTCTTCACTAGATTCTTTGCTGTTGGGAACAATCAAGTTTAAAACAATGGCTATCAAGGTACATATTGCCAATGAGCTAACCTGAACAAAACCTCCGTCAACCGAGAAACCAATCTTGATGGCATTACCGTTTATTGTATATTGTGACATTGTGCTTACGATGTCGCCTGCCAAGCCTACCGCGCCTAATCCAAGGCCAACCGAAAGGGTAACTGATACGACTATCATATTTTTGCTGTTTGAGAAATCAACTCTGCCGTCAACTAAAGCGCGCAAGCCGTTAGCAGAAATCATACCAAACAAAACTATACAAGCGCCGCCGACAACCGATGCAGGGATAGCTTTAAGCAATTCTCCAAAAGGAGTGAAGATACCTAAAACAACCGCAATCACTGCCGCTAAGAAAACGTTGCGGGGATTATAGTTTTTTGTGATTGCAAGAACTGCGGTATTTTCGCCATATGTTGTGTTCGCAGGTCCGCCCAATAAGCCTGACGCCATAGTAGCGATACCATCGCCAAGCACAGTTCTATGCAAGCCGGGGTCTGTCATAAAATCCTGGCCGCAAACTGTGCTATTTGCCGAAATATCGCCAATATGCTCCATAAAGGTTACAACCGCGATAGGAACCAAACAAACAATAGCCGTGGACAATAATGTGCCGTCTAGTTCGCCCCAAGCGCCCCAGAAACCCCAAACCTCTTTAGCTTGTTGGAAGATAACAATTTTGCCCGAAAACATTGTGCTAAAGTCAACTAAACCGACAATCGCGCCATATATGTAACCAACTACAAATCCAATTAAAATCGGAATAACCTTTAAGAAGCTCTTTGGTTTCGCATAAGAGTTAATTGCAATAATGGTTACAGCGGTAATAATCGCCGTTGACCATTCCTTCCAAGAAACAGAACCGTATGAAACATATTGGGCAATAATATCATTCCAAAAGATACTGCCGGCTAAGTTCATACCGATAACAATAATAACAGGGCCAACAACAATTGGCGGAAAGAGTTTTTTGATTTTCTGCACGCCGACTACTTTAATAATTGCAGAAAAAATAACGTAAACTAAGCCAGCTAAAACCAAGGCAATCATTGCCGCCAAGCCTTTCGCATTTGTGTATGAACCACCAAAAATGGCAATTAAACCGGGCATAAACGCAAAGCTAGACCCCAAAAATACAGGCACTTTCTTTTGTGTGAGGAAATAGAAAATAATGGTGCCGACACCAGCAGAAATTAAAGCAAGCGGAATGCTCATTCCTGTAACGATAGGCACAGTAACAGTTGCGCCCAGCATAGCAAACATATGTTGGAAACTTAATACAACGTCTTTCCCTTTAATGCCTGCAAATTCGTTTTTCAACTTAGACATAAACTCTCTCCTTTATATAAAAATAAATTATTTTTCTAATAAAAAGGGATACCGCAAATACGGCATCCCTAAAACACTTTTAAAAATCAAATAAGCTCACATTGTGAGCGATTTTTTTTATTGCGCATACTGGCGCATAAACTGCTGACATCATTGCACAAACTTTCATAAAACCTCTTTCGTAAAAAACCTTTGCCCTAAAATTCCACAATAACTAATTTTATATATAATATCATATCGATTTTAAATTGTAAAACATTTTGCATTAAAAAACCCAAAATGTTGCATAAAAAAAATACCGCACCACTAAATGTAGTGCGGTATTAACTTATGTTATTTACTCGTCGGAATCCGAATCGTCCTGCGGTTGGTCATAATCGTTGTAGGTGGCGCCTTGAGAAATATCATTGCTTCCACCACTATATGAAGATGAGGAATCTGAATAATTTGTATTGTAAGTTTCTGTAGCTCTTGCCAAATAACGTTGGAATTTCTTTTTGTTTCTTCCCGAAACAAGCACAAATATCAAGGTAATTATAAACAAAACACCAATTACGCCGCCGATAATAAGCATTAGCAGCGAGGAATCATCAATACTGAAAGCGGCAGTTTCAACTATTGCGAAATAACCCAATTTTTCGGTTTCGAACGATAGTTCACCCGTTGATGAGTTATATGTTGTTTCCAAAACAACCAAATTTGTTGCACCTGTTTCTGCGTTAATAACATCAATGCGGACTAGTTTTTGATTTTTGCCTAATTTTGCGTTTGTCTTATAGCTAACCTTAAGCTTAGATTCAATCTCAACCAACTCTCTCTCGCCTGAGTTAAAGCTCTTTATAAGTTCAGTTTGATAGAGTTTGGATACTGCATAATTCCCTCTCAAAACGCCTGCATTATTTTGCAATGCAACATTGAATGCTTTTGCTTCGGCGCTATTTGCCGCAAACTGAATATTGTTTAGCATTAATATATAGTTTAAGCTATCCAACGGCAATGAACCTGTCACAACCTCGACTGATGCGCCGGAATTTACGTCATCGCCGACAACTTCGATATTTTTGTTTGCAATGACTAAATCTCCGCTTAACTCGCCCGACAAATAATATCTATTAGCCTTATTCGCGTCATCGTTAAATTTTATGCTAAAAGGATAGCTTCCCGGGTCGGTCGGGGCTTCAGAAGAAAAGTATCTTACGCCTTCGTCGTCAACATATCCATATAAGATTGTAAGGGATTCCATCAACTCCGCAAACTCCTCTGGAGCAGCGAAAGTAATCGCTTGATATACGTATGCCTCGGTTACGGGGTCGGTATACCACTCTCCGTCTTTAGAGAAACAGTTTTCATAGATGTATGATTTCGGGCTGGTGATGGAAATCTTTACTTCTGCTGCGGCGATACGGATTGACCTAGGCTTAGAAGGATTACAAATTATGTTATCCGATTCCGCCGAGCGTTTGAGTTTAGCGCGAACATAATATACGCCAACTTCTTTCGGCATAGATTTTAAGACTGTGCTGAAAGTCGATGAAGTGGAATATTCAAGCTCAACATTAGACACGCTTATCAAATCGGAAGAAATTGTTAAAACACCTTTATCCGTCAAATTATAGTACGGATGCGTATTTCCATCGTACGGAACCGACATATCCTTGTTTGCAAGGGTTAGTGTAACAGTGGCGGGTGTAATAAACAAATCAGCCCTATCTGTATAAGTTGCATATTCCGAGCTTTCAATTGTCACTACAACACGATAGTGCCCGATATTTTTTACGCCTTGACCTGTTTGTGTGGACGTAAACGTAGTGACGATATGACCGCCTATTTCATCGTTTGCATTAAAGCTATCGTAAATTGTATACGTAATAACCGCATCGGACGGCAAAGCCTTTGTTGTGGATATAACAATGGTTTTATTTGTTTTGTCATATACCGCTGAGACATTATTAAACTCAACGCCATCCAATACGCTCTTATTAACCTTAAAGCCATTTGCGCGAATAACAATCAAGCCGTTTCCGTCTTCAGGCATTGAATATTCTCCGCCTTTTACAGTGACATTATAGTTGGCAAGCGGCGCGCCAAAAGTAATTTTAATATCATAAACTCCGGGTTGCAAAGTGCTTGCAGTGGGGAAACCGGATACTAATACGCCGTCTTTATATAAAGCGTAAGTGGGTTTAGATAAAGCATTGTTTCCAACTAAAGAATTAACCGTATCGCCATTTTCCAATCCTTCAAACGCCAACCCGTAAACGGTGCCTCTTGTGCTTTGGAAAATGATTGCCTGCTCCGGCAGAGTGACGGTAATATCTTTTTTAACGACGTTAACCAAAAGCGAAGTTATCGCTGAAGGAGCAAATGAATAATTCCTATGGTTAATAGATTCAATGCCGATGACATATCCCGTTCCAACATTTGTTGAAGCATCGATATCTGCGCTATAAGAATATTTAATCGTAGGGTTAAAGCCTTCCTTATCTGCTTCTAAGATACCAAATTGAACGACAGGAGCATTGGCGCCACGTTTTACTAAAACGCCACTTTCATTTTTATAATAGTTTCCATAAATAATTTCTATTGCGCCGGTAGATGCGTTTACATTGGTATCATTTAAACCTGTCACGGAAATTGTTGCAGCCTTTTGGGTTATTTGCGCGCCCAAGATACCAGCGTCGGCATCTTTTTTATAAACCACCTTCCAAGGTACCGAATAATTATTGCTGACGTCCACGCCCGCGGAATTGTAAATAGGTAAATCCAAAACAAAAGTGCCTTCGCCCGATAAATAAACCTCTTCATCTAAGTTTTTATTATCAAAACAAGCATTAGGAATGCCGTTTGCATTAACGCCGGAAGGAATAGCATATCTCCTGCGGGTGTCTCCCTCTGTATAAGGTACAAACTTTCCAAGAACAAATACAACGTCAACCGTACCAATTTCCCCTGAAGGTAATTGATTTACGTTTTTGTCAACGAAATAGATGTAAGGAATATTAACTTTATCGCCTTTTCCCGTAATTAATACAGAGCCCGTTCCTTCAGAAGGGACAATGCCAATATAAGCGCCTGTCAAACCGCCTATGGTGATTGTGGGATTTAAGCTAAGACCTTCTGCCAAAACAGCGTTCGTGCCGTCATAAACCTTACTGTCAATCGATGCGGTAACACTTAGCGCATTTCTTTCTATCTCAGCTGTTGCAGAAGCGTATATCGAGCCGGAAGCCGTAATCACGTTATTGTCGTAATCCAGCAGTTTATAGTTGGCAATCGCATTATCCTTTGAAGAATACGCGTATGTGATTTTAACTTTGTGCCAACCAATCTGAGTTGATGGAACAAAATTTTCGCCAACAAGGTCGCCATAGGTTGCGTCTGATATATTAAATTTAATTTCGTCAGTCGCAATAGCGCCGTTAATAACAGCATTAATATCGTTTAAATTGGTAACCGAGCTGTTTCCATCAAGATACTCACGGCTTGGCGCAATAAGCTTTGTAATCTTTAAATTCTTAAATGTGATTAAAGCGCCGTTATCTCCCTCGAGAACTTGGTAGTTTGATTTAACAAAATAGTTATTAGCCTGAGCGCCTCCTAAGGTGCTGAGCTCAACCATAACTGCTTTTTTATCCGCCGAAGCGGCGCTGTCTTTTTTCCAAGTGGACGTTGCGGAGTCATACCGAACGAAGAATGCCGAGCCTTCCATATTGATGGAAACTTCATCGCCCGCAACTATGCCCTTGTTTGCATCCTTTCCAATAAGCTGAACAGAACTCTCCGCTGACATGGTCGCCAAAGGCGTTCCGTCGTACTCTTTATCTAGCGGAGTCAAAATTTCGGTATTGACAACAAGTTCTCTTCGAACAATCTTCGCCTTTGTAACTGCCGAAACCGTGGCGCTGATTTCAACAAAATTCCCCTCTTCGTTACGGTATACTATAGCATAGTTATCTGCGCTATATCCATCGCCTGTGAACGCAATATTGGTGATTTTAACGTCTTTTAGTTGTTCAATATTATTTTCTAACACAACGTTCTTATCTAAAAAGGCAAACGTACCTGTCCAAATGAAGTTTTTCCATTTCTCTTCAAAAACGAATGTGTCGCAAGCAAACGTTGCATTGTTGCCATATGTAGGGGCAACAGTAAGCGCGGTTGTACCGTCATATTCTTTGGAAGGAGCATTAACATTAGTCCACTCAGCGCCTGTTTTTTGCGCCATAATAACTAATTTGGCTTTCTCAATCGTTTTCGTACCTAAAGTAGCTCCTGTATCGGCAACGTCATAGTTTACGTCAAACCCTAAGCCCGTTGCTTGCTTTGTTATTAAGGAGATTACGACATTTTCTTGTCCTGCGCCCTCCAATACGATATATTGTGTGCCCGAAACAGGGGTTAAAGCTATCGGAACGTTTGCGGCAGCGTTAATGTTTTCAAATTGTGATAGCAAGGAAAGTTTGAAGTTTGCAATTCTCAAATTTGAAACCGCCGAGTTTGCCTTCAATGTAACTGTTGATGCAGTTGAGGATACCCAACGCAATTTTGTTTGTTGGATTGTAACGCTCGACAACGAGTTAAGTTTTGTATTGCCGATATATATTACATCGCCTTCTTTGTAATTGATTGTAACGGTATCATTTGCTTTTAAGGTCACAAATTGTTCCTTAAGTAAATCTGACGCATTCGCAGTCAACGCATTGAAGTTTGCAACCACGGTATTTACAAGCGCCTTTTTGGTTTTTACAGTAACACCATTGGCGTCGGCGGAAACCCATTGGAAATATTCATTTTCCGTCAAACCAGCGCTTGATAAAACTGTTTCAGCTCCATTCACATAGATAACTGAATCCGCCGCAAAACTGAGAACAACGTTTTTATTTTCAGCAGAATTGATAACTTGTCTTTTTAAGCCTGCGGTATTATCGTTGTATAAAACATAAGAAATATCATTTGCCGTGGAGTTTGTGTTATTATAAACTCTTTCGTTATCGTTGATGGTAAACTCTATCAAAAGTTTAGGAGCATTAACCCAAATATCCGTAGCGCTCCAAGCTGAGTAAGCGTTTGTTTTGTCTTTGGAACGAATATATACCGTCTTTTTGGTATTAAATCTAGCATAGCTTTCGCCGTCTTCATAGAAATAGAAGTCTCCTATCGCTGCGCCTGCCGCAACATTGTAAGCAGCAGTTCTAATAGTTCCGCTTTCTCCGACTTTATATTCAACTAAGGCAATTTCAGAACTGTCCGCGCCGTCGATTTCAAACAAAATATTTGTTAATGGCAAAATCCCTAGATAAGGATTGGCTTCCGTGTATCTATCCAGATATACCGAATAAACCTCGCCGGGTTGTCTGCTTTCAAAGTTTATTGCAACAGTATCTTTACTGCCGAAAATAATGCTTCCCGAGAGAGTGCGAATTCTAAATTGATAGGTTTTACTGATACTGTTTGCCAAAGTGTCGTCAAACGTAAATGAGTGCGTCGTTGCGTTATAGCCGTCTTGACCGTCAACCATTGCCTGCCAAACTCCGCCAAGCTCACGATATTCATATACTACACCGCTATACGCATTAAACTGGCGCATTTTTACTATAATCGGGTTACGCACCGTTGCGCCGTTGTAGTTTACACCGTTAGTTATAACAGATTGTACCGCATTATATATGGAATTAACATTAGAGCTATCCACCTTGAATTTACAGCTTTGAACAGGAGCAATATTGCCGGATGCGTCTTTTGACGTCAATTTTATTGTGTAAAAACCACTTTGTAAAGAGGTTAGTGTGCACAGTTTTCCGTTAAGGCTTGGAACAACGGTGTTATTGGAAAGCGTAATCTCAGCGCCTTCAATATCGGCGGCATCACTTTTAAAAAGTTGATAGCTGTAATTTACGTTTTGCATTGAATCAGCTTCAGCGATTGTTGCCTTAAAGCTAACAGAAGTACCCGTAAACCAACCGGTTTCCGAGTTATAATTCGATGAATAATCCATTGCGATGCTTGCGGCTGCAGGAGCTGTCCTATCAATACCGCCAAGCATTACAGAGGTAATAGAGCCCGAACTTTCGCCATTTAAATCCGCCGCTTGAATTGAGTATAATTTGGGGAGCATATCCCTAAATTCTGTTTCTGTAAAGGTGCCGATTAAGGTTGCACCGTTGACATCGTGGCTGAACGTGTTGGCAGATTTGGAGATACTAAACGTTTCAGTTTTGGTTATTTCAAAAATCTTTTCTCCGCTTAGTCCGTCAGTTGCCGTATAGCCTGCAGAGTTAAAGACATCGGTAAATCCGTTGTCAAACACTAGGGTATATACGTTTTCTTCAAGGGTGTAAGTACCTGTTTCTGTTTCGCCGTTCTTATTGTATGAAAACGTTAAGTCAGAATTGAAAATATATTTTTCACCCAGAGTGTAGATATTATCAGTCGCTGTCGAGGTTGCCTTTATACCTTCAAAGTCATATTTTTTTACGGTTCCGTTATCATAGTTTAAATTATAAATTCCGCCATATACATCGCTTCCGTTTATTACTTTGCTATAATATTTTCCGTCAAATTGAACTTCTACCCTAACTCCTCTGTAAACACCTGAGGTTTGACCTGATTTAAAACCAAATGCTTGAGTAGTAATGCTTTTAATGCCTTGTAAGTTGTATTTTGCGTCAATTAACTTATCTTGCCAATCACTTCTTGAAATTGTATTTAGCGTACCGTCATTATTTACGGGAAGGGAAAGCCCGCCAAATTTAATATCCCCTGTACCCGCAAACTTGTCCCACACTATAAACTTTATTGTTTTTACGGAATCAACTGTAGGATTTTGAACATATGATTTATATTGACCTAAAGACTGGCTGTCATCTCCACTAACAACATCGCATTTAACTTCGCCCAATTTATCAACATAATATGCGTTAAATCTGTCATACGCAGAAATATTGGTAGGAGGAACAGGAGGAGTTTCGCCGTATATGTCAGGAGTAATCGTCGGGCCTTCTCCATCAGTATAAACCTCGGCTTTTATGGATATATTTGAAATACCAAAAGTGGCTTGGTTGGCTGATGTTGCCGCATTGCCTACATCTGCGTTTGCAGCAGCCGAGAACCCAATACGCAAATATTGGTTTTGCCCCATAATTGTATAGCCCGACAAGGTATGAGTGGCATAATTCCCGTTAGTAGACAGGGTTTTAGCATCCTTAAGAGAAACAACGCTTTCACTTGCGGGCTTATCCCTCATCGCTAGCAAGCTTGACGTAACAGACCCTACTTTTCGGCTGTCATTTGTCATTGCGCCGCTGTCGTCACCCGTTCCGCTAATATTGGAATAAGAAGCAACAGTATAAGTCATCGTAATTTTAACCGGACAATTCAGCGCGGCAAATTCATCAGGTAAAGAAACATATGTATAAAACCGAAGTTCGTGTCCTGATTTAATATCTCTGTATCGAACATAGACGCTGTTACCTGTCTTTTGAGTGCGTCTAATATTAGCGCCGTTTGCGTCAACAACAAAATTATCGCTGTTCATAATCGACGCAGGCACATTCCAAGTTTTAACTAATCCTGTCGTACCTATCGGATAATCAGTATCCTGAATTGAAAAATCCGATGCAGAGGCAAAGCTTCCATTTGCAAAGCATACCCCCATAGTTAGTACTAGCGCTAAAACAAAAACTGTCGCGTATCCAAAAAACCTTTTAAAATTACTTTGTTTTGCTCTCATATTTCTCCTCCAAGTAAGAACCGAGAAGCCCTTACTGTAATAGCTATAAATATATATAATAATAAGACCTTAAATAAATAGTAGTTGTTAAGCGGTTTTATTTTGTAGCCTTAACCGCTGCTTTTAATAACTTCAGAACGCTAACCTTTCTAATTACAATAAGCATTGCAACACCAGTTAACGCAAGTCCCGCCAAGGCTATTGTTGCGTATAGCGCATTTTTCTTGGCGGTACCGTCACGCATAACAACGAAATCTCCAACTTCATCGGAAGTGATAACCATTTTCCCGTCAACTAATTCTGCGTCAACTTCAACCAACTCGCCTTGCTTCATAAGATAGACGCGGTCGGAAGCTTTGAATTTTGAATCCTTATCCGATAATGTGATTTTTAACGCGCCTGAAGGCTGAATTGATATTGCGTTTTCGCCTTTTAACAATTCAACCGATATAATGGCTTGAACAATATCGTCTCCAACTGTCAAGCCCTCTGCTTGCGCCCACAATAACTTGCTTGCCGAACCTTCGGCAGCTTTTTTATTGTATGGCACATTAGTGACATTGACGGAAACATCTGAGCCGATAATCGTATTATTTTCTACAGTCACAAGAGCGCCTGAAGACGTCGTAATATTGTTTTTGCCAACGGTAATATATCCGATGCCGCCAACAACTTCATAATTGTTTTTATATTCTTCTTTTACATTTATAGTATAGCTGTATGTTCCCGCTTTTGTAATATCTGTTCCTTCTTCAAAAATCAAACCTGTCAAAACGTCATTATTTGGGGAAGTGAACTCAATTTGCGAAGGCACGCTACCCTCAATGAATAAAATGGTCGGAACGCTGACGTTCAGCTTTTGTTTTGTAATTTTCAGCGTAACCGTCTTTGACATAGGGGTATAGTTTTTGATTGCTGTTGCAATAGTTGCATCAGAACTTGACGTAACAAGCGTTACAACTACCGTATAAGTCCCCGCGTCAGTGGGCGCAGAGGTTAGGACTGTGGAACCATTTTTATAAACGTAGGTTACAGGTATATTTTCACTTGTAATTGCCGTTCCAATAGTAATAGGAGCGCCTGAAAAAACCGCTTCTTTATTGGATATTGTAAGCATCGGCGCAACAGGATTAATCGTCAATTCTCCATACACAGTTTCTTCCTCCCAACCGGGGTTCTTTTGCCCGTTTAAGAGTTTGCAAACCGATACAACAACCTTATAGGAGCCTGCATTTACGGGGCTGGTCGGGAAGTTCGCTGCAACGGAATTTGAGAATTTATAGGCAAAGCTTTCACGGGCTACCAAAGTACCCTCAGCATTATAATAACTATAGCCGTATCCATATTCGCCATTCAGTTGCGTACAATACATCGGTTGCCCTGCTCCGCTGTAGCCTGTGGTCTTAATATAAACCTTTGTATCGACGCCGTTTATTTCACGGATAACAGAAATCAAACCTGTGTACTGAGTGCCTGTAACTTGCGCCATAACAACATTTACAACGCCGATATCTTCTGCAGCAGGCGCGGAAATTGTATAGTTGTAAGCAACGCCAACGCTTTCCACCGTAATCGGGTAACTGGCAATTGGAGAATCGGAAACAGCCGTTGTGCTTAGAACCGGTTTAATACGTATAGCCTTGCTTGCAGTATCACCGTTTTTAAAGCCAACCCAATTAACGTCTAAATCAACCGACGCGCCGTAATATCTATCTACACTTGGTACGGTGAAAGTTAGTGGCGCGGGTGTAATTTCTATCGTTCCGCTTGTAATTTCGAATACATAGTTTTGCGAATAACCGTTTAAACCCTTAACAATATAAGTTCCGATATTAGTCTTTCTTCCAACCTCAGAATATGGAATAACCGGATAAAATTCTTCGATTTCTTCAGTCGCATTAAAGGTACCATTATTATCAAAATCGCAATACCATTTAGAGTCATCGATATTGAAAACTATTGGCAAATTATTTATTGTGTATTTTGTGTCTTTATAAGTTGCCGTATCGCCATATACCATAGTTACGTTTTGAACAACAGCCTTTATTGTCGCCTTTGATATAATTGCGGAAACAACATAGTCAGCAATGATACCGCTGTTGTCTGAACCGTCTAATTTATAGTTTGCCAAGTTACCGCCAACAGAGTCGTCCGCCAATCTCAATACAAGATTTTTGAAACTCAAAGTTGTCAGCACGTCTGCTTTTTCCGTGGCTAGCACGGGCGCAACGCCTGTGTCGTACACAATAACAACACGTTCTTTTCCGGGTAAGGTTGTAGTAATAACAAATTGATAGTCGCTTCCGTTAAACGTTGTCGTTCTATCGTAAATTTTATTGTATTGAGGAGCTGTAAACCTAATTAATATAGGCTTAATAGCTGCCGTGGTTGTAACTTGCGCCGGCAAATTTAAAGTATAGTTTCCGCTGTTAGAACCGCTTAGAAGCACGTCAGCCTTTGGAACTGAAACCGTCAAGGAATCCCCTGCGTTTACTTGTGAGAATTTCAATCCGCCGGAACGAATACGGACAGAAACCAATTCCCCTTCAACCGTGCCAGAATAAGCATAATCTACCAAAGTAGCAGAATCCGTGCCGTCATAAAATTTGTCGGCAACCTTTATCCACGTTATCGTCACTTCCCGCTTGGAAATTGTCCCTGAGGCGGCAACGGCTGCGCCGATAAATTCAAAGTTCGCCAACTTAGCAACTTCCGTGCAACCTAAAACATCAATGCTAACATTAATATTTCTATTGCCTGCATTTTTGTTGCTCCAAGTATAAGTCAATTCATTTTTGAAAGTGTATTTAGCCTTCAAAGAGCTTCCGCCGACAGAATCCAAATAGTCAATTCTGTTTATGACTTCCGAAGAATTATAAGCAAACGTATTATCTATTCTTCCATCATAATCTTTGGTGATTGGCGCGGTAGAATCAAAGGTAAAATATATTTTTCTTGGTTTGATGGTAAACTGAACGCTATCGTCAAATTGGATAGTATAATTTGCGCTTGACGTCGAGCTTAATCCATCAGTAATTTCCGTCAAAGTGCCTTGAGTAATTGCATATTTTCCTGCGTCGGCAGTGGTAATACCCGCAGTTGCAAGCGCGCCCGCGCTCCAAACATCTCCACCAAATAGGGCTGTAGCGGAAACTCCGTCAATCTGGAAAGTATATGTCAATGTATTATCTGTACCATCAAAATATTTTGATTGATTTGCGGCGGGAATAATTTTAACAACAGCTTTGTTGATTGTTAAAGTACCGCCCGTTGCGTTTGTAATAAAGTAATTTTGATTGCCCTCGTCTCCCGATGCCGCCTTGTTATAATTTGTTGTGTCTAACTCAACCGCATAACCTGCAGACGCCCAATCACGTTTACCGCCTAGGGCTTTTTCTGCGCCGTATTTGACAACCACGTTTTTATCGGCTTGAGCCAAATCCGCATTTGTCAAAACCACGCCTCCCAACAAGGCTTTTAAGGTGACCTCTTGCTTTTCACCGTTGTAGGTGAATACTGTTTGGTCAAGTTCTACCGATATATTTTTTCTAAAATAAACAACTACGCTACTTACGCCGTAAGTTGCGGTATATTTATTATCAGTTAAGCTATACAGTGTAACGTCGGTTTCACCCTCTCTGGTATCAACCAGTTTAAAGAAAGTATAGCCGGCATTTGTCATAACTTCCATAATTGCCGTTTCGCCACGCTTACCGTTATTCAATCCTTGAGGAACGCTGCCGCCTTGAGCGCCAAAAATTGAGTTGTCAAAAACGCTCGCATTAATGGCATAGTCATTTTTAGCGTCGACGTTGACTTTTACAACCACGTCCGCGCTCTTATTGCCGGCTTGGTCAACAGTCCAATAAGTGATTGTTTTTTCGCCGGCGTATTTTGCGCCGCCAACGTTAAAATTAAGCGATTGGTCAACAACTGTCCCCGAGGCGTCATAATTTACAATGACAGTTTGAGCAGTGTTCTCGTTATCGCTTATAACATAATAAAGTTTGGATGAAGTTGCATATGTATCTGCGCCAGCCGTAAAGGTTTTAACTATATTCCAACTTGCAATATAATAATCCAAATGCCAATCGGGCGCTGCGCCGACAGGGAAAGCTATTGTCGCTGGAGCAGCGGGAGCATCCTTGTCAAATTTTACATTGTATGAATTAGAATTAGCGGCATATGTGGGTTTTGCAACGCTTTTTGCCGCAAATTTATAATCTGTTATTTGTGTGCCTGACGTAATCGAAAACATATTTGAAGCTAAATCACTCCAGGTTACGCCATTGTCTGTGGAATAAGCATAAGTAACGGGGCTGTATACCGTATTCGTTACAGCAAGTTCAAAACTTATGGTTTCATTTGTCCAAGCATTTAATACACCTGTGGGCGTAACGGAAATTGTCGGAGAATTAGCGTCTACAATAAAGGGAACGCAGTTTCCTGCAACAAAGTTGCCCGCAGCGTCCACCGCAACCACACAGATTTTATATTTTCCGGTAGGTTTTGTTAAATTAAAATCACCAAGCGTATCGGTAGCAACAACTCCCGCGTCGCCTAATTGCCCTGTCGTCAATGAAAAATCTGTCGGATATGCGTTTTCGTCGCCTATCGCCTTGTAATAATATTTATATGGAGCAGACGAATCGGTAGTACAAGCAAGGCTTAAATTTACCGTACCGCTTCCGTTCCAAGCGGTTGCGTCAGTGGTAATTGACGGCGCATTCGGAGCGGTAGTATCAATCCGCCCTATAGTTATCGAAATTTTTAAACCTCTTTTGGAAATAGATTTTGCCTCAACAACATACGTGCCATTTTGTTTAAAAACAAAACTAAAGTTTCCGTCGTTTCCGCTCATTGCCAAATTGGCGCTGGAAACCCAGCCGTTTGTCTTAGCCTGCGAAAAAGAGACCGCGGCGGACCCGTCTTTAGATATGGTTGCCGTGGATGGTATCAAATAGTCTGTTGACGTTGCCGTAAAGGAGACGCCTTTACTTTGCGCCCAGGCATTATCAAAATCGCCACCGTTGGTAGCGGTATAAGTCATAGAGGAAAGTTGACCGCTTCCAAGCGCTTGATTGGAAATGGCAGTATCCGCGCCCTCAGCCGAGGTAGGAAGCAACGCAGAAGAAATAGCTCGGTTAGAAGATGTCGTTCCGTTGGCTATGGTATAGCCGGGGGTAACCTTATCGGGGTTAAACCTAAACATAACCGAGTTTATAGTCATATCCGCGCCACTTGGTGCGGCTGAGCTGTATTCATAACATACTAGCGTACAGTAGGAGGCTGTTACATCCTTCCAACCGGTGTCTTGCGCGCCATTTGCTGAATTGGTTAAAAAGTAAGCGCCGTCTTTCTTTTCTTCAGTATATTCGGTTTTTGAAGAGTTAAAAGCCATTCCAAAGGAAAACCAATCGGTAGCCGCGATAGAAGAAATCGTATAATTAACTTTCATTTGCAAAATGCCGGAATTTATTATTTCTGCCGGGAAATTGCTAAAATTATAAAAAGCGTTCCAGGTAACGTGTTCCCTCGTACTATCGAGGCCGTAATTGCTAAGAGAAAGCTTGCCCGAATCGCCACTAGATGAATTTAAAGGAGAAACCCTATCGGTATTGTATGTATTGCTCACAACTTTAAATCTAGTGGCGTAATCGCCAGTTGACAGCGTCTGCGTAATGTCTTGAATAAAGTCATAATCGCCGTTATAGTTTAAAGTTTGCAAATAATCAGTAGCGGAAAGCAAGGTATTATTATCAAGCGCTTCTGCTGTTGAAGGGGTATTTCCTACGTTGGAAAAGCCGATGACTGACGCCACCAGCGCAAAGCACATAAAAAACACCAAAGCAAAACTGGTTTTATGCAGAAATCTTAAACCTTGATTGGATTTTCTCATAATTGTTGTTCCTCCTGCCCTTATGGCCTACGCATATGTATGCGCGCGTATAATTTTTATAAAAAAATGTCTAGCGACACATACCGCTATAGATATAATATACAAGATAAGTAAATACAATGTCAAGTGAAATGCAAAAATCCTTTTCCAAAAAAATGGTTTTTTGTCGAAATATACGGGGTTTTTAAAAAAAATTTAAAAAAAATAATATAAATTTGAAATGAAATCTAAGGGCAAAAATAGTTGATAATAATTTAAAAAATGGTATACTATAATCGCATACAGAGTTTAACTTTTGGAGGTTAAATATGAGCGAAAACCACAACGAAAACGCACCTATTGAGGAAACACAAACAACAGCGGACGCGACAGAGACGAACAGCTCTGCCGATGGAGCTTGTCCTCAAAAACCGTGGTATTTAAGCGAAAAGCCAAAGCTGACGTTTACGGAATATTTGTCCAAATCGGAGATATTATTACAAATAGTGGTAATATTGGTTACCAGCATAATGCGCGGTTTGTCGTTGAGCGTGTTCGCCGTGCCGAACAGGCTTTCGTTGGGAGGCATAGCGGGGATAGCGTCCATACTATATAACGCTCTTGGATGGAACGTAGCATTAACCACGTTTGTAATGAACATTCCGTTGTTAATCCTGTCATTTTTCTATATAAACAAGCGATTTTGCATTTTGACCACCATAGCGACCTTTTTGACGTCGGGCGCAATCGAAGTAATAGATATAATGGTTTCCAAGGGATATTTGTTTGTATTTACCGACGACATATTTGTAGCGGCGTTGATGTCGGGGGCGCTGACGGGTGTTGCCGTAAGCTGGCTTTTCAAGGTGAATTGCAGCGCAGGCGGCACGGATATTATGGGTCTTTTGGTGCAAAACAGAGCGCCGAATTTCAAGGTAGTATATCTGACGTTTTTCCTTAACGCAATCATCAACATAATAACTGGCTGGGTGTTCAAAGATTTTGCGGTTGCGATATATTCGTTCATCTGCATATTTGTTATATCCTACACGTCCGACCTAGTCCAGCGAGGGCTTGTATCGACGGTGGAAGTTAAAATTATCACGTCGGAGACGCAGCAAATATCCGACTATATCATAAACGGCTTGCACAGAGGATTGACGTTGCTAAACTCTAAGGGGATGTTCACCGGGCAAGAGCACCCGTATTTGATATGTATAGTCCGCAAGCGTCAGCTAAATAACCTCAAACGCGTGATAAAAAATATTGACCCGCACGCCTTCATATATATAACCGAGGTATACGACACAATCGGCAACGGTTTTGATAATCGGGTGACGCCAAGCTCAAAGCTGTAAGATAAATCAAAAACCTTTTAACATTACAAAAACAAGCGCCTCTAATATAGTGGCGTTTTTTATATCATTTTTTTGACCAAAAACATAAACTATAGAATGAAACTAACGGATATGACAGCGTCGGAAATCGGGCAGTTGTCTGTGGCAATCGCAGATATTTTGGCGCGGTGTTCGGATTGTGACGGAGAAATAGAGCTTATTTTGCGACTGCTGAATTTAATCAGAGAAAATTTGGCATTGCAATATTTAAAAAAGTGCAAATAATGTGCTGTCAGAAACGCTATCTTTTATGTCAAGGTGACGCTTTTACTGTTCCTTATTGAAAAGTTTAATTGAAGGGATAATATCACGGTTTGAAATAAAGCTTTTGATAATAGCTTTATAATTTTGATAGGTTTGAGGCAGACGCCATTGCCAGTTTCCGAAAAAGGTTGACGGAGTGTTCATTTTGGCGCGATTATCTAGGCACAAATAGTCTTGCATTGGAATAACAGCTAGGTTTGAAACGCTGTTTAAAACGCAACGTATGCCCGAATACACGGGGTTTGCGCTTTGCCCTACAACCTTTTCATATTCGGCTTTAGCCTTAGTATCCAGGGCGTTGTACCACCCTAAAAGTGTTTCGTTGTCGTGCGTACCCGTATAATATACCGTGTTTTCGTCCAGGACGTTTTGCGGCAAATATTCGTTTTCTGCTTTTCCGTCAAAGGCAAACTGTAAAACCTTCATTCCGGGGAAACAACTTTTTTTCAGCAGTTTTCGTACTGCTGGCGTAATAATGCCCAAATCCTCGGCGATAATGCGCCCCGAAACCTCTTTTGATATGCCCTCAAACACTTGCAAGCCCACGCCCTTTGTCCATTTGCCCTCTTTGGCGGTGGTTGCCAAATACGGGATTTCAAAATAGCTTTCAAACGCGCGGAAATGGTCTATGCGGATTTTGTCAAAATATTTCAAGCTATGCAAGATACGTCTATGCCACCACGAAAAGCCGTCTGCTTTCATCGCGCGGAAGTCGTAAATCGGATTCCCCCAAAGCTGACCGTCCTCGGCAAAGTAATCGGGCGGAACGCCTGCCACAGTCTTAGGGTAAAGCTTATCGTCAAGCTTGAAAAGCTGCGGATTCGCCCAAACGTCGGCGCTGTCGTAAGCGACGTAAAAAGGCATATCCCCTATAAGCTCAATGTTACGTGATTTGGCATAATTCACAAGCGCGCACATCTGCAAATCAAAGTAATATTGCGTAAATTTCCAAAAGCTTATTTCGTGCGCAAGTGCGCAACCGTCCATAATAGACAAGTTTTTGCGTACGGCGAACTCTTTCGGAAAGCCTATCCAAGCCACAGAGCCGAATTTTGTCTTTAGCGCCATAAAGCTTGCGTAATCTTCCAACCACTCAGCCGACTGCGCAACAAAGCTTTCATAGGCTTTATCGGGCTTAAAACGCTCAAAAGCCTTGCGCAATAGCGCAACTTTATAGTAATACTGCGCGCCGTAATCAACAATAGAGCTTTGCCACGGAAAGCGGTCAACCTCCAAAGAAGTCAAAAGTCCGCCGTCAATAAGCAAGTCCAAGTCAATGAAATAGGGATTGCCCGCAAACGCCGACGGCGATTGATATGGCGAATCGCCAAATGATGTGGGATTAATCGGAAGCATCTGCCAGCAGGTAATGCCGACGTCCGCCAAAAAATCTATAAAGTTATAAGCCTCTTTGCCAAGCGTACCAATGCCGTAATTGGACGGCAAACAGGACACATGCAAAAGCGCGCCGTTTAGTCTAGTCATCGCAAGGGGAATTATGAGTAACGGCTTTTCCAAGCCTATTTGCCCAGTTTTCGGGGAAACGTGAGCAGTATTTAACGCCATTATCCAGTCTAATGGCTTTGCATTTTTTTGAATTGCACCAAATATATGAGGGAATACCCACAACAAACATATAAAAAACGCCGAAAATCAACGATTGAATGGTATGCCCGTATTCGTGCACGGAGACAGGCTCAATGTAGTCGTCGCCCCGTTTCCCGCAGACGAAGATAAACGGCCCGAGCGACACTCCGCCCCAGTTGCCGTTGTGAATGGTCAAAATTGCGCCGTGGTAAAACTTATGTTGGCAGTCCCTGTGTTTCAAGAAAAGCAGAAACCCCAAAAACGTTTGGATTATGCCCCAACTAAGCTGAATTATCCAATAAAAAAAATAACCGATATACTTCATTTTTTCCTCGTTAATATATTAACATAATGTGTCTTTGAAAACAACCTTTAAGCCCAAAATTTTCGACATTTTCTGCAAAAGCCCTCTGCAAGGCTAAGACAGCAATTATCCCCGCCCGTCTATAGTATGGTTTTTTTATAAAAAATGAAACAAAAAGAAATCAATCAAGAGCGTTGCTCGATAACGTATTGGAAAACAATCGGAACGCCGCTGTTGGTCGTATACGCGCTCGATTTATCAAAGGTCCCCGCCTCGGCAGGGTCGGACGAATCCACATAGGTATGCTTGTAGATATTGTTTGCGTTGTGATACGATACCGTCAAAACGCCATATTTTTTGTTTAGCACTTGCTTGACTAAAACGGAGACGACAATATAAGGGTCTTTGTTTCCGCCTGTGACTACTTTTAATCTTTGCGTTGGTTGACACCCAGCTGGATAGTTTTTGGCAAGGACATCTTCAGGCGTCTCTTCCCCAACGGCGGGCGCGCGCCAAACCTTATCCGTGTTTAAAAAAACCAAAGATATATCCATAACAAAAATTGTGTCATATAACCTTTTAACCAGTTTTTCGGCAAATTCTTGTTCATACACGCCGTTTAAAAGGTTGAAATTTGGGCTAATGCCCTCATACCGCATATCAATGACGCTTGCAATCGCCTGACGGAAAACCTCCTCGGCGTCGCTTTCGGCGGAATAACGCTCCCTCTTTTCAATGGCTTTGTTTACGTTCGGCACGGCAAACCCCACCAAAATTGCCATTATGGCAATGGTGACAACCATTTCAACCAAAGTAAAGCCTTTTTTGTTTCTCCTAAGCGTCAAATTTCCACCTCTTGTTCAATATAATATATTATACAACTTATTTTCAACATCTGTCAATATCCCGCTTAGGTATTGTCTTCTAAATAATGCTTAGAATGTTTTTTAATCTTTAAAAATTGCATAGAAGCTAGGAAAAAGGCAAAATAAGGTGTTGTATAAACCATTGTGTTTCCAAAGAAAGCCGAAACACTATATGCAAAAACTACACACACCCCAATTAGTTGTAAGTCATTCAGTTCTTTATTTTTTATTATCGCCTTAACATAAGAATATCCGATAAATACTAAATAAGCTATCAAAGCAGGTATACCGCAAAATAATGCAAGTTGGATAAATTCGTTATGTGGTGATAAAGCCAAATCCGGAAAAACCCCGTGAGAATAGTTATCTATCCCTATTCCAAAAATAGGATTCTGTGCAATTAGTTTTAAGCTTTCTCTCCAAAGCTGTATCCTATGTGAGCCGTAAGTGTCTTGCACCTCTGTAGTAACTTGCGAATAAGCAGGGACACTTATAAAAAGCTCTCTTAATTTATCGAAAATTGGTAGCTCAATAAAGTAACAAACGCTTATAACAAAACACGCAACTATTATCAAATATTCCAATTTAAACTTTCTTGAAACCCAAAAAGCAACGATAATCCCAACAATCCCAAAAACAACCCCTAACATACCGCCCAAGGTATTTGTATAAAAAAGCGTAACAAGGTTTATTTCACTTGCAATTATGTATGCAATTTTAAGCCATTTAGATTTTGCGCAAATAAACAAAAACCCCCAAGAAGATAAAGCAATCCGCCCCAAAGCATTGGCATACTCGCATTTGTTAAACCGTGTCTAAGTTCAAAAATTAGTGGACTTATTTGCATTGTTATTAGATATATCAAGTTTTGAAAAAACAAAAAATAAAAAGATAAAATAAAAACATATTTTCCAATACGCATTAAATAAAACAGCAACATACTAAGCTTTACATTTTCAATTTTTTGCATAATTGCCCTCGCTTTTATTTTAATTATAAAGATTGGTTATGTCAAGGACATTTACAATTTAATAAAACACCCTATTGTATAATTGAATATAATATGGTATAATGAATTGACAATTTAAATTGTTTGGTTTAGAATATTTGAAATTCAAACATATTGGAGTTGATGCTTATGAAATATATAAAACTGAATAGGCGAGGCTTTTCCTTGGTCGAGCTGATTGTGGTCATTGCCATTATGGCGGTGCTTGCAGGTGTGGTCACAGGCTCGGTGTTTAGTCAGCTAAACAAATCAAAAGACGAGACCGCAAAGATTGAACAAGGGCATTTGATAAGAGACATTCGAGATGAGTGTTTAGAAGCCAAAAATCTAGGCAGAGACTCTGACATTAATTTAGAACATATGTTAAAAATGTTAGAATCAGATTTTCCCGATATGGTCAGTTTTACAGAAAAAGGAAAGTCTGCCGAACACAAATATTTGGTCGAATACGATGGCACAACAAATATATTTTCTGTCTCATTTATCTTGCTTGGTAGCGGAAATAAAGGCAAAACATATATTGCAAAATATAATCATGAAACCCAAGAAACCTCATATGAGATAAAATAAAAAAACCTAGGCAACTTGCCTAGGTTTTTAATATCCAAATATTTTTTTTACGAACCACTATACGCAACAACTGTTGCAACACCTGTAGTAGCATTATAAGTCAATGTTTGACCTGCTAAACCATCGGCTTTTACTTGATCATAAACAACGGAAGCAACAAAATTACCCGTATATACAACGGCAAATTTATGACTTCCTGCTTTAACTAATTTTAAGTCGCTATCAGATGTGGGTGCCGCACCAGCATTACCGTTAATTGCTTCAGCATTGTCAGTAACCCAAGTATCAACAGCAGTTTTAAAATCATCAGCTGTAAAGTCAGAATCTTTTGAAGCGTCTGCTTGAATAGCTGTCTTTAATGAACCAACTAATGTCAAGGCCTCACTTGCTGCGGAAGCGTCTTTTTGCTTATTCAACTGGCTGAATAATGTGCCGCCGACAACGCCTGCGAGTACTGCCATAATGGCAATAACAACGATTAACTCTACAAGAGAGAAACCTTTTTTGTTTTTCCTAAGTTTTAACATGTGTTAAATCCTCCAATATAATATTTTTTAAATTTACCTTACGGTTTAAGACGTCATAAGTTTACATCTGCGCATATCAGCCATTGAAGCTTTAACCCGAGTGTTATGTACGCATTTAAAAAACCCAGTAATCATCGGCTGTTTACATTGATAATTATACTATACAAACCTACCCCCGTCAATACCTTTTTAAAAAATAAACCCAATTTTTGCATATGGTGGTTTGGTTTTCAATATAATTTATGGCAATTTTTCATACATATTCCCTAAATTGACGAGTTTTTTCTAAAAAAAAGCATAATATATTTTTATATTTTAGTCCAATTTTTTCTATAATGTTTTATATTCCATTTTTTTCCAATGGTTTTAAAAAAACAGCCCCTTTTACGGAACTGTTTTTATGGTATATATTATATAAACTAAATGCTATAAATCAAACGATAATATTCATTTATGCTTGTGGTGCCGTTTGCAATCAAGGTTTTTATGCTGTCCGCAAGGAAGGTTGCGCCGTGCTCTTTGGCAAAGTCCCTAATTTCTTCCGTGGTGTGTCCCTCGGATATCATACGGCGGAGGTCGCTGTTGATTTCAATAATTTCGTAAATAGCAGTTCTGCCCTTATAGCCCGTATTCCCACAGCGGGGGCAACCAACGGGGTCGCAAAGCTCGGTTATGCTGTCATCTTCCAAAGCGGCAATCTCCTCCGGGTTGGCTTTTCTTGTCTTCTTGCAGTCGGGGCAAAGCTTTTTGACAAGACGTTGAGCAACAACGCAGTTTACTGACGAGGCAACCATATAGCTTGCTACGCCCATATCAATCAAACGCACGATACTGCTTGCGGCATCGTTTGTATGCAGTGTGGAAAGCACTAAGTGACCTGTGATAGCGGCGCGGATAGCAATTTCGGCGGTTTCAGTATCACGAATCTCACCAATCATAACAATATCCGGGTCCTGACGCAGGATAGCGCGCAGTCCGCTTGCAAACGTCAGCCCCGCTTTTGCGTTGGTTTGCACTTGATTTACGCCGAATATCTGTTTCTCAACAGGGTCTTCAACGGTGGTTATGTTTACGTTTGGCTGATTAAGCTCTGCCAAGACGGCGTACAACGTGGTGGATTTACCACTACCCGTGGGACCCGTAACCAATATTATGCCGTTTGGCGCTTTTATGATTTTTGAAAACTGCTTGAACAGCTTTTCGGGCATACCGAGGTCTGTCAATTTGATTAACGCGGCGTCCTCTGTTGCCAACAAACGCATATTAACCTTTTCACCGTATAACGTCGGCAAGGTGTTCACACGCAAGTCAATGTTGATGTCGCCCGATTCAAAACTGATACGACCGTCCTGAGGAATACGCTTTTCTGCGATGTTGATGCCCGCCAAAATCTTACAACGGGATACGATACTGTTTTGCGTGGAAATGTCCAATCGCATACATTCAACAAGCTCGCCGTCGATACGCATACGAATTAGGATTTGTTCCTCAAAGGGTTCAATATGAATATCTGACGCTCGGCGCATATACGCTTGTGTTATTACGCTGTTGATAAGCTTAACAACAGGCGTGTTATCAACACGGCTTTCAATTTCGCTCATCTTCTTTTGCGTTGCTTCAGACGTCATTTGAACTTGCTTTTGCTCCGCATCGTTGGAAACGAAAAAGTTGCCTGCGTTGGTATAATATTTATCTATCGCGCTTTCAATCAAACGCTGCGGCGCCAATACAAAACCCACGTCCATTTTGGTGACCATTTTTATGTCTTCAAATGCGCCGATGTCGTGCGGGTCGTGCGTGGCAATTATGATTTGTCCGCCCTTGATGTCCAACGGCATTATCTTGTGCCGTTTTACAATCGGTTCAGGTACGTTTTTCAAAATCTCGGGACGGCGGACAACAAGCTCGGTGTTTATATAGCTTGTCCCAAACCGTTCAGCCATTGCGCCAAGCATTATGTCTTCAGTAATAATTCCGCGTGATAACAAGATGGAACTTACTTTCTCATTCGGGTGAGTCCGTTGCCATCTTTTGGCGTCATCAAGCTGCGCTTGCGAAATTTTCCCCTTCTCCAGTAAAATGTCGCCTAAACTTGTGCCTTTTTGCATTGTTCCTCCTAAGACCAAACTGTCTTTATCTTAAACTTAACATAAATTTTCAATTTTTGCCATACCGTCGCCGTCTGCCCAAGCCCTACGGCAGTCCGCTTGTCAGCCTAAACCATACCGTCGCCGTCTGCCCAAGCCCTACGGCAGTCCGCTTGTCAGTCTACCATACCGTCGCCGTCTGCCCAAAGCCCTACAACAGTCCGCTTGTCAGCCTAAACCAAACAGCTTCAAATATACGCCAATCAACTGCTCTCCGCAAAACGCAGTAATAACACTTCCCAACGCAATAAACGGACCTAGGGGCATCTCCGTCCCTTTTTTGGCTAGCTTGGTTATCATAAGTATTGCTCCTATTATACCGCCTAATACGATAGAAATCAACCCCGCAACCAAAATAAGTTTCCAGCCGAACACCAAACCCAGCGCAAAAAACAACTTAATGTCGCCTCCGCCGATTCCGCCTGTCACCAAAGCAATTATATATAACGGCGCGCTTACAACCAACGTACCTATCAGCCTATGCCACCACAATATTTCGGGCTGTGTGAAAAACAACACTCCGCCCAAAACCAATATAAGCAAAACAATCCCGTTAGGGATTTCCTTTGTATCAATGTCGATAAACGTCATCACTATCAACGCGCTAAACAGTATATCAAATATAAACGCATTTGCCGAAAACCCGAAAAACCAAGCCGACAACGTCCATAATATCCCGTTCAGCAGCTCCACCAACGGATACCTCGGGCTGATTTTTTCTTTGCAAAAACGACATTTCCCCCCCAATATAACCCAACTTATCACGGGGAACATATCATACCATTTCAGCCTGTTTAAACACTTTGGACAATAACTGTTCTTCTCACTAAAAAAGTTCTTTTTCGGTATACGATATATGCAGACGTTTAAAAAACTGCCGACTGCAAGCCCAAAAAGTGATGATACAATTATAAAATATATTCCCAAAATGTCCATTGATTAGCCGTTATAGTGTATATACGAAAAAGTGCGCGTATCGCCGTAAAGCTCACCCGATACTTCCTTGTTTAGCATATTAAAATATTTGTTGTCGTAAGAACCGTTCGCCTTTACTATCAAATCACTTTGCAAATTGCTGAATGAAAATACGCCGTCCGATTTTTTAACAAGCATTTGCTTTGGCTCAATAAGCCGTCCGCTTGAAACATACGACGCCTTAGTGCTTCCCTGCTTGTATACATCGGCAAAAACCATTACGCTTTGCCAATATCCATTCCCGTTTTTGACCGCCTTATAATATACGTTCACATAATAATTTTTATAAAACGACGTACTGTTTATGACATTTGAGCTGGCGTCCAATTCCTTAATAAGGGGTGAAAAACTTGCGCTTGCTCCGTCCGCCGTGTTTTTAATCTGCGGATATGTATAGGTTGCGCCGTTAAATGCCGTCAACGTCCGATAGTTTGTCCCTCTAAATGGCGCATTTGTCATATTTATATAATATAACACAACGTTCGCACCGCTTTCGTTTACTCCCATAACAGGATAATCCTTTGGCGGAAGGTCAGACTCCGTTGTACCGTTTTGTAAATATATCGCGCTTGCATTGATAACTTCTTGCCAAATTGCTTTTTCAATAATCTTGCTGATGTCCTTTGCAGCCGCTTCTTCCTTGCTTTTGTTATAAAAGTTGGAACTGCTTGCCAAAAGCGAACCGATAATGACCGCAATTATTGCCATTATCGCAGTAACTGCTATCGCTTCAACCATTGAAAACCCTTTTTTGTTTAATTTTATCTTCTTCAGTTGCATTTTAGGTGTATCTCACATTAACAGGATCTATCGTTTTATTTTCAACAACCGCGTCGTCTTGACAAATCAAAACAATCCTTCCGTCGCTTGTAGTATACTGCTTAAATGAATAAGCGCCTACAGTGCCTGTCTTTTCGGGGGTTGTCGGTTGTATGGAAATCCAAATTTCCGTAT
>CAZSAC010000003.1:0-57390 GCA_964604875.1 uncultured Bacteroidaceae bacterium
CGTCTAATCCTTTTTTAATTAGATTAGATTTATTTATGCAGTTGTCAATGTGCAAATACGCAACAACAGCGCGTATTGTCCTTTTAGGCTTTAGGCTTAAAAGTTGGTGGGATTGAGTAGGCTCGAACTACCGACCTCGCGCTTATCAGGCGCGTGCTCTAACCAACTGAGCTACAATCCCGAAGTTGGTGGAGATGAGCGGGATCGAACCGCTGACCCCCTGCTTGCAAGGCAGGTGCTCTCCCAGCTGAGCTACACCCCCACGGGTATCCTGTCAAAAGCGACAGCTTATAAAGAATATCATTTAAGAAAATATTTGTCAACGATTTATTTGAAAGTTTTAAATTTTTTACAAAAAAAAACTACCCGCTTAAAAAGGCGATTTATTTTCAGATATTTATTAAGGTTTATATATTATAAAACTAAGTATGCTTTAAGAACATCTTCCAGTCCTAACGCGTTTTTATTGAAAAGTTTATAGTGTTGCAGAATGTTTTTCAGCCCTATCCAATATGCCTTTATGAGTTGCGCGTCACGAATGTCTAAGACGATTTTTAAATTGTCAAGCATAAAAATAATATCTTTTCTAACGGCGTCGTCTAATCGGGAGGAATTTACCGTTTCAACAGCAGTGCGGATATAATAATCGGTTTGCTCGGATATTGCCGTGCTGACTTTAATTTTTTTGATTTCTTTTTCCTCGATTGCCTCATTTTTTCCGCCCTCGCTTAGAAGATATAGCATAGCTTCCTTAAACGGAATGATGACGTTTTTGCAAAAAGCGAAATACGCCGCGTTTCTATCGTCGGCGTTAAAATCGAAATAGTCTTGCAAAAATTGAACGAAATTGCGTCGAGGCTCGTCAAAGTCCAATAAAAGACACACCACCAAAGCAACCTTCTTGCGTGGTGATGCCGGCAAACGGAAAACAGAAACCGTCCCGATGTTTACAATCGCGCGGGTATATTCATCCTTATAATCAAAGTTAAACTTGCAATCGTCGATGACCTCTCTAAGCTCGTCATAATACGCCAAACACTTTAAAAGCATACGAATTTTTTGATTGGACATAATAAGTTTTGAACTCATCAGTTCATCGCATTGCGCCGCAAACGCGCACATAGCCTCGCTTTGATAGTTTACCGCCATACTTTCCTCCGTTTTACCTAAAAAACATTATACATAACAAACCTCTAAATTGCAAGTTTATCGCCGTTTTTTGTAAAAAGCGCAAATAGTATTACTTTATTTGATAATTTACCAAAAATAGTATATTATATAATTAACTAAATAAAAAGTAATTCCTATAAATAATAAATAATAAAGGACAAGTATGAAAAAAAATAAAATCAAAATTATAGCGTTTATAATGACGGTGTCTATTGCGATAATATCTTTATCGGGCTGTACGCTTTTTGGTAGAGGTGATATCAACGAATTTGCCGATGAGCTTTTCCCTCAGCTTTTTGCAAACGACGCTTTGTCGGCAAACTTCTTTTTGGAAAACCCGTCAAAGCTAGGCATTTACCCCAAAGCCTCACTCTATACTCCGTCCTCAAAAACAGAGTACGAAACAAGCTATAGCGCAATGCATACGCAAGCCGCGCTTATGGCGTCTATGTTTAGATATAGCAAAATGAGCGACACCGAAAAGGAGCTTTTTGATTTTATCCAAAGCTTTTTTGAGGGACAATCGAAATTTGCCAACTATTATTATTTTCAGGACAACTATATCGGCAGTTATATGGGCACGCAAGCCAACCTTCCGATTTATCTTACCGAATACAAATTCCGTGAGGTTGCCGATATTGAAAACTGTCTCGCCCTATGCAATGCCTCGGAAACTGCTTTCCCTTCTTATGTTGATTTTGAAAAAGCCCGTATCGACAACGGCTACGGCAGAGCGACATATGTGTATATCGGCGCAATTCAACAATGCGAGGCTTTCACGGGGATTGATATAATCACTCCCGTTGAAGGACAAACAAACGAAACCGAAAACTTCGTTCTAAGCAATTTAATATCTAAAATTAAGGCGGCGGAATTTTTAACCGCCGACCAAAAGACCGAATATACCGCAAAGGTTACGTCGGCGGTAAACGATAAGCTTTTGCCCGCCTATGTAAAACTGGGGCAAGACATTTTGATGCTGTTGACAGACAACAGCGTAAACGTAGATTTGTTTAAGGGCGATTACGACCGCCTTAGTATTGAACAAATTACCGCATCCCCCGCCAACGGCAAGTTTAACAATAAGGGCTTGGCAAACTTTAATAACGGCAAAGAGTATTATGAGCTTTTGTTCCAAGACGCAACCGGCACGTCCGACTCTGTATCTTCTGCGCAAGAAAAACTCAAGGCGGCGTTTATAAGCTATAACACCACCTATTGGCAACTATATTCGTCCATTCAAGCCGACCTAACGGCGTACAATTCTCAGCTCCCCGCAGGCGAAACGCCCAAGACAATCGAAGGCGAAACAAAACGTTTGTATGCGGAAGTTAATTGGAATGACGAAACCGAACTCTATGGTATTATAAACAACCTAAAATCCCAAATAGCGGGGAATTTCCCCGATATGCCTTCCAGCGAAGGCAAGGTCATTTTAAAACAAATAGACGAAAGTTTGGCGGATAACTATTCCCCTGCCGCTTTCTTTGTGTCGGCTTTGGACAACCCAAACTCCGACGAAGTCATCGTCATCAACAGCGCAAAGGGTAGCACGGGCTATTTGGCGGTAGATCTTTTGACGCACGAGGGTATCCCCGGACACTTATATCAATATTCCTATTTGAAAAACAGCGACCATCATAATATGATAAAGGTTCTATGTCCCACCAGCTACAAGGAAGCGTGGGCGGTATATTCCCAGTTTTATATGGCGGACTATTTCGAGCCGAACTCCTTAGACGGAAAACTGTTTAAGCTTAACCTTTACGAATATTTATATAACGGCTTCTTGCGTTCAATGATTGATATTTGGGTAAACTATGACGGCTTGTCAATCTATCAGGTTGCGGATAAGTGCGCTGAATTATTACAAGGCGACGCCAACAGTTTTCTGCCATACCTGCAAGCAGTGTATCCCTTATGCGTCGAAGTGCCCACAAATTCTATGACGTACTTCTATGGTTTCCTATCTCTTATGGAAATTAAAACCGCGCTTTTTAATAACGGGACATGCAAAACCGATTTGGATTTTCATAAGCTATATTTAGATAATCCTTATTCCTTTACCGTGATACGCAATAAATATGGCATCTAATTGACATAGTTTGTTGAAAATGCTAAAATACAACCGAAAAATACAAAATTTATATATATTTATAGGAGTTTAAAATGAAATCAGTCACTCTTAATTTAAAAACCGCAGAAAATGTTAAACGGTTTGTCAATGTCACAAACAAATTTGAATACGATATGGATTTACGCAGCGGCCGTCACGTGGTTGACGCAAAATCCATTTTAGGGATTTTTAGTTTGGATTTATCTACACCGGTTGTTTTGGAAATCTTCAACGACAACTGCTCCGACTTAATATCAGACCTTACGCCATTTATTGAATAACAAAAAAACCCTTGCGCTTGCAAGGGTTTTGTTTTATTTTAGAAACAAAGCTTTTTGATTGCTTGATAATAAATTTCTGTCAACCGCATAAAGTCGTCAACGCTGACGCTTTCGTCCGGCTGGTGAATGGTGGACGGCTGATTGGGAAATTCAGGCCCAAAGGCGACGCCTTTTTTCATAGCGCGCGCATACGTGCCTCCGCCGATAGTGATTGGTTCGGCTTGCGTTTTCATAACCTTATTATAAGTGCCAAGCAAGGTTTGAACCAAGTCGTCGTTCTTATCAACGTATAGGGGTAAATGATAGTGCACGCGTTCAATGGCGTAATCGGGGAACGCATTTTTCAATATATTCAACAGCTGCTCCTCAAGATATGAAACGGGATAACGAATGTCTATGGTAAAGGATAATTTGTTTCCTTCTGTTTTGATTATGCCAAGGTTGACCGTGAGCTTTCCACTTTGCTCGTCGGAAAGATTAAGCCCGCAACCCTCGCCATAATACGAGTAGAACGCTTCATAAATACGTTTTAAATCCTCGTTTTGTTCAGATAAAGCCTTGCTTAGTTTTACTATTGCGTTTTCGCCCTCCCAAGGCGTTGCGGCGTGCGCCGATTTGCCGTATGCCGTCGCATAGATTTTTTTGTCTTTTATTTCATACGAAATTTTCGCGTTCTTCAAGCTTGTTTCAACCTCAATAGACTGTGGTAATATTGCAAAACATTCATTGGGTACTACATTCGCCCTTTCGCCGGCAGACACCTCTAAACCGCTAAACGTCTTTGTAAGACGATAATTAACAATACCCTTTTCACAGTTTATTACGGGGAAATCAGCATCGGGCGAAAACCCTTGCTCGGGCATTATTTCACACTTATTATAGTGATTTATGCACTCCCAACCGCTTTCTTCATTGCAGCCGAAAATAAAACGCAATTTCTTTTTAGGGGTTAAGCCTTCTTCCAGCAAAGCCCTCACGGCGTATATGCAGGCAATCATAGGACCTTTGTCATCCATAACGCCTCTGCCGTAAATCCTTCCTTGGGTTATTTCACCATATGGATTTTTTGTCCAGCCCTTTCCCAAGGGTACAACGTCTAAATGCCCCAAAATGCCAAAAGACTCGCCCTCTCCTATGTCTGCTACTCCGCAAAAGCCGTCTAAATTTTTGGTTTTTAGACCAACCTCTTCACATAGTTTTAAAACATAGTCCAAACACTCGCGATTGCCCTTTCCAAAAGGCGCTCCGTCGCTAGGGTTTCCTTGAACGCAGTCAAATGAAAGGACTTTCAATAGGGTTGCCATAATTTCGTCTTTATACTTTATCATAATTCACCATAAAAGAAGATTTATATTAAATTCGTTTGAATTTTTTACTATTATATTATACACTATATTAGATTAAATGTTAACTCTTTTTTGGAGGCAATATGCACGAAGGACATCGGGATAGAATGCGACAACGCGTGATTGAAAACGGAATCGACAGTTTACAACCGCACGAGGTGTTGGAATATTTGCTCTTTTACGCAATCCCCCGAAAAGATACAAATGAGTTGGCGCATACGCTTATTGACAGTTTCGGCTCGCTTTCGGCAGTGTTTTCCGCCGACTATGAGGCGTTGTTACAAACAAAAAATATGACTGAAAACGCCGCTCACCTTCTAAGCAGTATTCCGCAAATTCTGCGATATTATGACCGCGATTTGCAATCCGGCAAGAAAAAGGTCGTGTCAAGAAAAGATTGTCTGTCTCATCTGCGCACGTTTTTTATCGGCGCAACCGAGGAAAAGGTATATCTTTTGTGCTTAGACGCCGATAATAATATAATCAAAACTCAGCTTATCGCCAAAGGACAACCCGCTCAAGTGTCTTTGGAGCCTCGCGCCGTTGTCAGCGAGGCGATGAAACAAAAAGCCGTCGCTGTCATCTTGGCGCACAATCACCCCTCTGGAAAGGTTGAACCGTCGACCGCCGATATTGAAATCACCAAGTCGATTGCAGTCGCGCTTGAGCTTATATCCGTCAAACTGTACGACCACTATATTTTTACAAATACCACTCACTTTTCTTTTTTTGAAAACGGACTGGTGGATTTAATAAATAAAAACGTCGACCGCTTTTTAAAAGAAGGCGTTCGTTATTAGGAGATTTATGGAAACAAAGGTTAGAACCCGTTTTGCACCCAGTCCGACAGGCTTTATTCACATCGGCAATTTAAGAACCTGTCTTTACGCATACCTCTTTGCGCGGAAAAATCACGGAGACTTTATTTTGCGTATCGAAGATACAGACCAAGAAAGATACGTTGAAGGCGCGGTAGATTTAATCTATTCCACATTAAAGGAATCGGGCATATCCCACGACGAGGGCCCCGACAAAGACAAGGGCTTTGGCCCGTACGTCCAAAGCGAGAGAAAGTCGATATACTTGCAATACGCCGAAAAACTTATTGAGCTTGGCGGAGCGTACTATTGTTTTTGCACAAAGGAACGCCTTGAAAGTCTGACCGATGAAAACGGACAGCGCACTTATGATAAACATTGCCTAAGCCTATCCAAAGAGGTTGTTGCCGAAAAGCTTGCCGCAGGCGTACCTTATGTTATCCGACAAAATATTCCCGCAGAGGGCGTCAGCTCCTACGAGGATATGATTTTCGGACGTATTGAAGTCAACTATGCCGATTTGGAAGATAATATATTGATTAAAAGCGATAAAATGCCAACTTATAACTTTGCCAACGTCGTGGACGATCACCTTATGCAAATTTCGCACGTTATACGCGGGGTGGAATATCTTTCCTCAACCCCAAAATATAATTTGATTTACGATACGTTCGGGTGGGAGCGTCCCAAATATATGCACCTTCCACCGATTATGCGTGATGCAACACATAAGCTTTCAAAACGCCACGGCGACGCAAACTTTGACGATTTTGTGAAAAAAGGTTTTCTGCCCGAAGCAATCGTAAACTATATCGCATTGCTTGGCTGGTGCCCTAAAGACAACACCGAAAAAATGTCTATGGACGAGCTGATTCAAAAATTTGACATCGACGGAATAAGCAAAAGCTCAAGCATTTTCGACGAAACCAAAATGCGTTGGCTAAACTCGCTGTATGTTAAGGAGCTTCCCTTTGACGTCTTTATGCAAAACGCCCTTCCGTTTTTTGAACAAAGCTGTATAGCAGGCAAATACGACTTTGAAAAAGTCGGAAAAATATTGCACTCACGCACGGAGATTTTCTCGGAAATTCCCGATAAGGTTAGGTTTTTTGACGAATTTGGAAAGTTTGATGTTTCTTTATTCAATCACGCTAAATCAAAAACCACTCCCGAGCTTGCCTTGCCAATTTTAGAAAAAACCATTCCGCTGTTAGAAAAGCAATCAGACTGGACGAACGACGCCATATACAATGCTCTTTCTTCCTTCGCAGAAGAAAACGCCTTTAAGAAAGCGCAGGTATTTTGGGTTGTCCGCGTGGCTGTCAGCGCAAAAGAGTCTACCCCCGGCGGCGCTACAGAGCTTGCAGATATCTTAGGCAAAGAGGAAACTTTACGTCGCTTAACCTTCAGCTTAAGCTTGTTGAAATGAGCAAGACCCCTAATATTATCTTTTATTTTACAGACCAACAACGAGCCGATACGTTAACGCCCGACGTTATGCCATATCTTTGGCAAGAGGCGCAGGAAAATGCACTGTACGACTTTGCATATACTTGTCAACCTGTTTGCGGACCCGCGCGAGCTTGCCTTCAAACGGGCTTAAACGCTTCTTGCAACCGTTCCGTCGTAAACAATATCCCTCTTCAGTCAGGCATAAAAACCCTTGCAAGCTACCTAAACGAAAACGGCTATGATACCGCCTATATCGGAAAATGGCACTTGGCGTCAGGCAATTTGAACGGGGAAAATCTAAATTGTCAAAGCAAGGCTATCCCAAAAGAGCGTTTGGGTGACTATCGCTATTTTAGAGGAGCCGACGTATTGGAGTTTACCTCCCACGGCTATGACGGATATATTTTCGATGAAGATGGAAATAAATTGGATTGGACAGGCTATAGGGTAGACGCTATAAACGATTTTGCAATAGAATACCTTAAAACCCGCCCAACGGATAAACCATTTTTTATGTTTGTCAGTCAGCTTGAGCCACACCATCAAAACGATAGGCATTGCTTCGAGGGCTATAAGCCGACTATTTCTCAATTTGAAAACGCAACCATACCGCAGGATTTGCAGGCGTTTACGGGAAACTATAAAAAGGAATATCCGAACTATTTGTCCGCCATAAACAGAATTGATTTTAACTTTGAAAAGCTTGTAAATGAACTAAAATCGCAAGGTATTTTTGAAGATACCGTTATATTTTTTACCGCCGACCACGGCAATCATTTTAAAACCCGAAACGTTGAATATAAGCGCTCGCCTCACGATGCGTCCTTGCATATTCCCCTTGTTGCTATAAACGGAGATTTTAAAAATTTGGGGAGACAAACACGCCTCGTAAGCTTATTGGATATGCCGTCAACCATTCTGGACGTGGCAAAAATTCCGATTCCCGCTTCATTTCAAGGTATATCTCTTTTAAGGGCTGAGGAACGAGACTGCGTTTACGTTGAGATAAGCGAAAGCTATTTTGGCAGAGCCATCAGAACCAAGCAATATACATATTCCATAAAAGCAGTTTTGGCGCATCCCTTTGCAAAGAAGGCGCGGCTTTACAAAGACTATTGCTTATATGACAATATCGCCGACCCTTGCCAAGCTCACAACCTGATACACACCCGTTCCTATAAGCAAGTTAAGGACAAGCTTAGACAAATATTGACAAACGAAATGGAAGCTATTGGGCAAAAACACCCGATTATATTATAAAAACATACCATAAACAGCAGTTTATGTTAGGAGGATTTATGGAAACAGGCGCTCACCTCAAAAAAACCGCAATACTTTCTGTAGGTTTGTTTATAGCTATATTCGGAGGATTGTTGACCATTGCGTCATTTTTTGATTTTCAAATAAACAAAATTTTATGCGATTTAGAAGCGGGCGAATATATTTCCTCTAACGGTTTCGGATTATTTTTTGAGGCGATAGGAAGCTCTCCTATCTATATTATGAGCGGTATTGCTTGTACCATTTGGTTCTGGGCGACACTTCGAAAAAAGAAAATGCCCTTGGCAGTTTTATGCGCAGGGCTTGTGATTTTTGCAAACTATATCTTTTTCAGCGATATTTTCAAGTATGTGGGCGAGCACTTTGCCGCCTACGCCTCTAGGACGTCGGGCATTGCTGTTTCCGATGATTTTATCGACAGCTTCTATATTAAAACCATATGCGTTTTACTTTCCGCTATGCTTTCAGCATTATTGATTATCTCTTGGGGGTGGATTTCCCCTCAAACAAATGAAAAACTTGTCAAGTGGGGTTTTGTCATTCTTACCGCGCTGGTTTGCTATTTGGTTGTAACCTTTATTAAAGCTCCCGTCGGACGTATGCGTTACCGCTCTATGAACGTGACCGGAAATTGGGGCGATTTTACAAATTGGTGGGTTATAAACGGCAAAAGAACGGTGGAAGGCTTGCCGTCAGACAGCTGTAAGTCCTTTCCCTCGGGGCATACCTATTCGGCTGCTGTGATTTATACTCTTGTTTGTCTGCCCAACATTTTGGAAAGCTGGAACAAAAAATGGATTAAAATTGCTGTTTGGACGTCGACTATCGCGTTTACAGGCATTGTCGCCGTCAGCAGATTGGTTGTAGGCGCGCACTTTATGAGCGACGTTTTAGTCGGTGGCACGCTTTCGTTCTTAGCTATAATTATCGCGCAAGAATTTCTAGTATATAAATGCGCTCATATAAAAGTTTTTAAGTCGTAAGAAACTGCGCCCCGACGTATTGCATTATCCCCGAAAATATGTGATACGCCATAAGCTCTTGAAAAGAAGCGTCGTTTAATAATGCGTCGTCTTGGGGATTGCTTAAAAAACCGCATTCGACAATAATGGACGGGATATCCGTGCATTTTACAATATAATAATCTCCCGAAATACAATCAAATTTTCTGCGCGCATAGTTTACGTTGATATTGTCGTTTAAAATGCCTTGCATTAAATTGGCAAAGCCTCTTGACTCTGCATTTGCGCCGTTAAAAAAAACTTGCGCGCCCCTTCTCGACGGCGACGAGTATTTATTGCAATGTATGCTTACCACAAGTTCAGGTTGGCTTTTTTCTATAATTTCTTTTCGCTTTTGAAAATCACGCTGTTTAAAGTTTTTTTCCGCAACACCATATAAGCCGTATTGATTTTCACGCGTTAACACTACGTTAACCCCCGCCTTTTTTAGATTTTTTGCCACAAGTTTTGAAATTATAAGATTGATTTCCCTCTCATATACGCGGGAGTTTACACCAATTACTCCGCCATCTACGCCGCCGTGACCCGGGTCGAGCACAACACAAATATCAAGCGCGCCGGCAGATACCGTTTTTACAGAAAAATAACATACGCATATCGCCATACTTATTGCGATAAATGAAAAAACAATCAATTTATTTAAAAAAGCTTTATTAGTTTTTTTCATAATACTCCACATTACATTTTTTGATAAGAATATACATTTTTTGCATAAATAGACCTACTTATCCACCGAGTTGTCCACATTTTGCACATCTTTTGTGGAAAACTCGGGATAACTTTGTTAAAAATTAAGCAATCAACCTACTTCTTTATTATTACAATATACGGGATTTTTACCTCAATAATGCCTTTCTTTTTTTGTCGATTTTATTCTTTTAGGCTTTGGAAAATCCTACATCCAAAAAACGCCTTTTTATGTCATTTTTCTACGTCATAAACCCCTTTTTTGATTTGTAAAATACAATAGAACAATTTGGGAGGGATTTTTTATGCGGAAAATCAGCGACTTTTTATCAAAACCCTTGATTAGCTTGGCAAATGCGTCGTTTGAAGGCACAATTATTGGGGTTTTGTGCGATAAAAGACTTAGAAATATAGAATTCTTGGTTATTTTGGTCGAAAACGAGGTTCTAGACGAGCAAAAATATGTGGCTATTAGATATGTCAAAAACACCACCGAAAATTCTGCGACAGTTTCCAATAATTTATGCATAAAATCCGCTGAAGAGGTGGATACTGAGCGTTTCACCGAAAATCCGATTAATTCTTCTGTTTATGATTCAGATGGAAAACTTATCGGGCATCTTTGCGACTTGCTTTTCTCCGATACCACAAAGCAAATTTGCCAAATTGACGTTGAGGGTAAGCTGCTTGAGGCAAATACCGTGGCATCTACGTCGCACGATATTGTTATTATAAACAGCAACCCCGAAAAGAGACCTTATAAGGTGCCCCCCCGCAAGGTTAAAAAACCAAAAGAAGACATAAAAGTTACGCTGTTGGACGAAAAACCAAATTTTTGCAATGCTCATCAAAATAATGTCCCTTTAGAATCTGAGACTTTGGCGCCTCCACCAACGGATATAGAGGTCGCCATTCAAGATACTCGCTCAAGTGAGCCGATAATTGAAAACTCTATCGATGTTTCAACTGAGGAATTAAACGACAACGTGAATGAGGTTTTGAACGAGGAACTAACTTTGGACGCTTCCGACATTAATCAACCTGTAGTCGAGGACTTGCATTTTTGTAATGCCGATACGGCTTTTGAAGACTATTGTGAATCCTCTTTTGACGCGCCTGAAACACCAAAATCCGCGGTTGAAGATAGCCCCGAGGCTTTGACTAAGCCCAACTCGAATTTGTCAAAAACTCTACCACGGCAGTCCCTTATAGCAGAAGAGCTTGCCTGTGAGCTTGTAAACAAGGAAAATATAGCTACCCCTGAAGCTTTGAACTCTGAAAACGAAGTTACGGTTTCCGTTATTTCCGAGGTTAAATTTCAAGAGTTGATTTCCGACTTAAAAGACAAGGGCTTTGATGAAAAAATGCCGATTCGTCTTGTCAGCGATTACCGTTTTTTATTGGGCAGAACGGTAACCAACAATATTTATAATTTACGGAAGGAACTTGTAGTAGAAAAAAACACAACTGTGACCGTACCCGTGGTGGAACACGCTTTACGAACGGGTAAACTGATAGAGTTAATATTAAATTCACGTCCGGTGTAAGGTATATAGGGTTATATAGCAAAACGGCTTGGATATCTCCAAGCCGTTTCGCTAATTATATGATAAGGGGGAAAATTATGAGCTGTTTTATTTGTCCTCATATTACACCCTAGAAAGAGGGTTGTCAAGCCTTTTTTTAATATTTTTTCGAAATAATTAAATATTTTTTTAAAATTTAGTGTTTCAATCGGCAAATTTAAACATTGTCAGTCGATTGTATAACAAATTGGAGTCCATTTTTAGACTGCTGTATATTTTTAAACCTTTTCTATATAGTCTAAAACGTTTTCAACCGCAGTCGCTCCGTCGGCGCAAGCTGTAATTATCTGTCGGGCGGATTTTTTCCTTACGTCTCCTATTGCATAAATGCCCTCGCAACTTGTCCTCATTTCCTCGTCGGTTTCAATATACCCGTTTTCATCTAATCTGACGATATCTTTTACAAAGTCTGTTTCGGGTACCGTGCCTACCGCCACAAATACGCCGTCTAAAGACAAGGTTTTCGTTTCTCCATTCTTATCTTTCAACGTCATTTTTTCAACGCGCGTATTTCCTGATATTTCTTGCACGGTGTAGTTTAACAAAAATTCAATATTTTTTTCTTTTTTTAGGCGTTCCACCAATAATTTTTCTGCCCGAAAGCTTTCTCTGCGATGAATTAAATATACTTGCTTTGCAAGCTTAGTCAAATAAAGCGCGTCTTTAAACGCAGTATTTCCTCCTCCGACAACGGCTACCGTTTTGTTTTTAAAAAACCCTCCGTCGCAAACTGCGCAATAGGATATCCCCGCGCCAATAAATTTTTGCTCAGACGGGATACCCAACGCCCTGTGTTTTGTGCCGACGGCAATGATAATTGCTTTGGCTTGTATTTCCTCGCCTGAACCTGTTGTCACCTTTTTTGACGAATCAACGCTTTTTATTTCGTCATATAGAAACTCCGCGCCGTATTTTTCGGCTTGATTTTTCATTTTAAAAGCCAGCTCATATCCGGCGATGCCATCTTCTGCGGGATAATTTTCAAGCTCGCTTGCCAAATTTACTTGTCCGCCTACAGCGCCTTTTTCAACCAAAAGCGTTGACAGTCCTGCCCTTGTAGCGTATATCGCCGCAGTTAAACCGGCAGGGCCTGCCCCAATTATCACCAAATCATAATTCATTTTTATACCCCCTTAATATGGCAACTTTTAAAATTGCTATTTGTGTTTTTGCATCGGGAATCAAATTATCTTTGACCATTTCCACCGCCTTGTCAAAGGGGATTTTGACTATATCCAAAAATTCGTCTTCATCAAGGTGTTGCGAAACGGTTTCAAACTCATCGGCGTAATAAATATATATTTTCTCCGTACAGTAAGCCACCGTTGGAAATAAAACACCCAAAGATTTCACTTTCTTGGCGGACAAACCGCATTCCTCAATTAACTCACGCTTGGCGGTGACTTCGGGTTGTTCTCCCTCCTCCAGCTTTCCTGCGGGGATTTCCAACAAACACTCAGAAAAGGGGTATCTATATTGCTTGACAAAATAGGCAAAGCCTTGAGCGTCTATCGCCAAAACACAAGCGCCTCCGTTATGATGAACCACCTCGCGCTTTGTTATTTTGCCATTTTGAAGCTTTACGTCGTCAGAAGTGACTTTCATTATCCTACCATCGAAAACCACTTGAGAATTTAATTTGATTTCTTCGTTTTCCATAATTACCTCTTTTTTATTTTAACACAGCGACACAACTATGTACAGTATAAAAATTGAAATTCGGGCAAAAATCAAATGCACAAGGAGTTTAAATATGAAACGAAAACTGGCGGTTATTTTTTTAGTATGTTTTATCCTTATCACTTGTCTTGGCGGATGCGCGGACGCTCACAATATGCCTGATTGTATTCGAATACATATTCGGGCAAACAGCAACGAGGAAATTGACCAAAGCATTAAGCTTATCGTAAAAAACGATATCGTAAACGTTCTTACGCCTTTGCTGGCAAGCTGCGAAACAAAATCCGACGCTTATTCTATTATGCAAGAAAATCTAAGTCTTATGAAGGAGGTCGCCGATAAAAGGCTTGCTGTGGAAGGTTTTTCTTATGTTTCGTCCATACGGCTTTGCAAGGAGAAATTCCCCGCAAGAGAGTATCTTGGCACGGTATACGATAGCGGAGTTTACGACGCCCTTATTATAGAGCTTGGCTCGGGAAATGGCGATAACTGGTGGTGCGTGGCTTTCCCGCCGCTATGCTTTATCCCCGCATCGGACAGCGAAAACTTTTACTATAAATCGAAAATTATGGAAATTATCGAAAAATACAAAGAGGTAAACAATGAAAAACAATAAAATTAAAATTACAGTCGTAGTTTTAATGTGTTTAACGGTTTTGACAGGCGTTTTAAGTTTTTCGGGCTTGCTTGACGCAAAGCAATCGGCAGAAGCGGCGGTAGTCAAGCAAGGCTCAACCGGAAGCGACGTTAAAACAATTCAAACGAAACTGAAAAGCTGGGGTTATTATACAGGCGCCGTGGACGGTATTTTCGGTTCAAAAACCTTACAAGCTGTCAAAAGCTTTCAGAAAACAAACGGCTTAACAGTAGACGGCATCGTTGGGGCAAAAACTGCGGCGGCTATGGGAATCACTCTATCGGGAAGCTCAACCTCAAGCGGAGGCTCCTCCAACACGGATTCCTATTTATTGGCTCGTTGCGTGTACGCAGAGGCAAGGGGCGAACCCTACACGGGGATGGTAGCGGTGGCGGCGGTAATTTTAAACCGTGTGAAGCACCCTGATTTCCCAAACACTATCGCAGGCGTAATATACCAACCTTGGGCGTTTTCTTCAGTAAATGACGGACAAATAAACTTAACGCCCAGTCAAACGGCAATCAACGCCGCCCGAGACGCGCTAAACGGTTGGGACCCTACAAACGGGTGCATCTATTTTTATAATCCTGCAAAAACGACCAACGCTTGGATTTGGTCACGCCCTGTAAAACTGGTTATCGGAAACCACCGATTTGCAACGTGAGGTGAAATATGAAAGGCTTTAAAGTAATTCTGATATTAATGATTGTTTTTGCGCTTTCCACTATCGGCTTATCCATTTGGCTTGGATTTGCCGTAAGTCGAAACGGAAATAATCAAACTCTTTTGGAAAATCAATATCAAAAAGCGTACTATGTGCTCTTAGACGAAACAAGCGATATGGAAATAAAAATATCCAAGCTGGTGGCGTCAAGTTCATCTAATACACAACGGGAAATGCTATATTCTGTATGGAAAAGTTCTGAAGTTGCCGCCAACAGTTTGTCGTCGTTATCCTCCCGCGACGCAACCATTACAAGCACAATGCGGTTTATCAATCAAACAGGTGACTTTTCAAAATTTCTTGCCGATAAAATCAATAAGGGAGAAAATATAAGTTCAGAGCATCTATCCAGCTTGAAAAAAATCCAGTCGATGCTGAAAAAATTTACGCAGGAGCTAAGCAAAATTCAAGAGGAAATTGCAAAGGGCTATTTATTTTTTGAAAACGTCAATACCGAAAATGACCTATTGGTCACAATTCTCGGCGGAATGAACGAAGCCTCGGTGGAATATCCTCATTTGATTTACGACGGACCTTTCAGCGACGCTCTTAACGATAAGGAAGTCAAAGGTCTGACGGGAAGCGATATTACCGCTGAGCAAGGCGCGGAAGAAATCCCTGAAATATTTGCCGACAACGTCGTACAAAACGTGCGTTTTATGGGAGAATGGAGCAGCGATATTGTAACGTTAAACTATGAAGCCGTAGTAGACGGCAAGTTAACCACAATTCAGCTTGCAAAAAAAGGAGGACAGCTTATCTCTGTCAACGCATATAGAGAAGTCGGTGAATCGACCTTAAGCGATGAAGAATGTATCAGCCTATGCAAAACTTTTTTAACGCGCAACAAATTTAGCGGTATGGAAGCGGTTTGGGTTTGCAAGGACAACGGAAACTATTATATCAACTTTGCCCCGTTGGTTGAAAATACAATCATCTATCCCGACCTAATTAAAATTAAGATTGCCGCAGATAACGGAGATATTTTAGGCTTAGAAGCTAGAAGTTACGCCTTTAACCATATCGAAAGAACTTTGCCTACGCCCGCTTTATCCGTAAATGAAGCCAAAGACAAGATATCCGTAAAGGGAGAGTCCACCGCCGGCAGGCTTGCGCTTATCCCCTTTAAAACAAACGAGGAGCTTCTCACTTATGAATTTGAAATCACCTCCGATGGAACTTATTATGTTTATATCGACGCAAAAACCGGGGAAGAAGTAAATATCTTATATGTAATATCTTCCACCTACGGCGACCTTCTTGTTTAAAACAAAAAAAAACCCCGCAACTTATTCGTTGCGGGGTTTTGTTTTAGCCTTTATTTTCTTCAATCAATTTAACGATTTTTTCAATCTTCTTTTCTTTAAGTTTGATTGCCGAATCCTTATTATCTTTTATAAACGCTTGAGACGCGATAGTATAAACGTCATTTTCATTGGCTGTTTTCAATGCGTCAACAAAAATATCTCTAAAAGATTTATCCAGCGTTACTTCACTGCCATATCTGCCATAGCTTACAACATAGTCTAAAGGAAGAATGCCGTTTTCCACAGTCAAGGGATTGCCTTCTTTATCAATGGCTTTTTCGTCGTAAGGGATATAGCTGACAAACATAATGTGGATACCGTAATCGGTTACGCAATACATTCCTTTGATTTTGTCTTCACGGGAATCGGTTGCGTCGGCTGTAGTATATGTTCCGAGTCCTTTTTTAATAAGGTCACGTCCTAAGTCGGTAAACTCTATGACGTAATCGGATTTTTCACCATCGGGGGTAATCAAATATCCGTTCCCGCTGTTTGATATGCCGCTGTTTTCTTTGTCGTACATACCGCTGTCGTCGTTAACCATATAAACCCACTCGGTCGCCTTCTCGCGCAGCGCGGTAAACTTTTGGAAATCATTTAGCGTTACGTCTTTGGAAATAGTTTCAAATGACGTAAATATTTCGTCTAAAATGGTTGCAACGGGCACATTTTCTCTTTCATAGGGTTTTGCTGGGCACTTAGGGTCTTCACATACGGGGTTTTTAGAGTCCTCTGCGTGAGCGGCACATTCTTTGCAATCTTTATAGTCGGGGTCGTACGCCAAGTTTGAAACGTTGACTTTAATTTCTTGTGCAAGTAAAGCGCGGTACGCTTTGACGTTTTCATCAGACACGTTGCCTGACGCCGTAAGTTGTTTTAACGCGGCAGTTTGCTCATCGCTGAATTTCAATAAAATATTGTAAACATAGCCATAGCCCTTTATGGGGTGATATAGCGTGCTTGTCAAACTGCTGGTGATTGATGCGCTATATGAACTGTTGTTATCTGCGGCAAATGCCTCTTTATTCTTTTTGATATAGCTGTTGTATTCTGCTTCCAATAAAGCGTCGGAAACCGTAAAGCCCTTGGAAAGAGTGCGTTGCCAGTTAGACAGCATTGCGCTTTCGTAATTCTTATTCAAATAATAATCGTAATCACGATAGTTCTTTTCCAAATCCGATTTCAAATCCGCCAAAGCTCTCGTGATAAATTTGCTATCCTCGTGACCATAGTCATAACCTTCGTCAAAGAATTTCTTTGTAAATGTATCAACGGTGGCGTCGGGGTCAAACTTTGCTTCGGCGTCAGCCGGACGAACGGGACGAGGCTCAAGTACGTCCTCTTTTTCTTCGTCTTCTTCTTTATCTTCGTCGTCGGTAACCTCGTCATCCTCTGTTGCCGCCTCTTTTTCCAACTCTTCCAAAATAGTGTCATACCAAGACTGCATTGTGGTGTTAGTCTCTTTTATCGCGTTGTCGATTTCAGCGGGAGTCAAAAGATTGACAATATCCGTATCGGAGGAAAGCCCTTTCGCCTTTGCCAACTCGCAACGAACATACAACATAAGCAGTTGACGGTTGGACAAGGATTCAACCAATAAATCCACCGTTTCGGTAACGGTGTAGCCATAGTACATTGTATAATAGTAGCCATAGGAATTATACGCTTCGATAATATCGGCTTTGGTCACAGCTGAGGATAACCCACCATAGTTCACTTCCACCATAACCTGTTTGGAATCACGTTCGTCGTTTTTGGTGATAACATCACAACCGACGCACATCGAAAGCGCGAAAGCTATTATAAGAAAAATCGCAATTAATTTACCTTTCATTTTTATCTCCTACTATAAAATGTGCAATTTTTGCATAACAAAATCTGCCTATTTTATAAAACTGTATTAATTATTATATAGTATTACAATAATTATGGCAAACATTTTTTATTAAAATCCGCATTGAAAAGCGCCTTTTGTTTGCCCGATGGTTTAAATATCCGCTTTAGCGCAAAATTTTATCATAAGTTGCAAGACTTGTTCGGCGGTTTTTCCCTTGCAATTAAAAAGAAGTTGCGGAGGTATTGTTGCAGTCAGCACCACTTCCTTGTCCATATCGGCGACGGTTTTTAGCAAGCTTTCCTGCTTAAATACGTCCGCAGATTCAAAGGCAAAGCCCGCCCCTTTTCTGTTTAATACAATTTTTGTCACGCCTATGCGCCCCGCAATACTTTTTATAAGGGCAATATCGATTAAGTTTATCAATGGCGTCGTCGGCGCGCCGTAAATATCCGTCAGCGTCTCAATAAGCTCATTTCTTTCTTTCAGTGTTCTTACCTCGGAAATTTGCTTATAAATTCTAATTTTATCGCTTTGGCTGACATAGTTTTCGCTGATATAGGCGTTACAGTCGATTTTAACCTCAACTTCATTCTTATAGTTGCTCTTTCCGTTTTTGATTTCGTTTACCGTTTCTTCCAACAGCCTTGAATACAAATCGTAACCAACCTTTTCTATATGTCCGTGTTGCTCCGCCCCCAAAAAACTGCCGGCCCCTCGAATTTCCAAATCCCTCAAGGATATTTTAAACCCGCTTCCAAATTCCGCAAATTCCGAAAGCGCAGTTAAGCGTTGTACGGCTTGCTCGGACAAAACCTTGCCTTGCCGAGTGGTAAAATATGCGTGCGCCAAAGCTCCGCCTCGTCCGACGCGTCCCCGTAACTGATAAAGTTGCGACAAACCGAATTTGTCTGCGTCAATTACAAAAAGCGTATTTGCGTCAGGTAAATCAATACCGTTTTCTATAATGGTTGTGGCAACCAATATATCTGCGTCACGCTGATAAAACGCCGTCATTTTTAAGTCTAACTCGCTTGTGGGCATCTGCCCGTGAGCAACGATAATGCGCGCGTTGCTGTTTAATATCTCGCGGATTTTTTGGGCAAATTCGTCAATGGTTTCCACATAATTGTATAGCACGAAAACCTGTCCGCCCCTTGCAAGCTCTCTTGTTAAGGCGTCTTTTAAAATTGCGTCGCTGTATTCTAAAACATAGTTTTGCACGGGTAGTCGGTTTTTGGGCGGAGTTTCCAACAAGGATATATCCCTAACCCCCGATAACGCAAGGTTTAGCGTTCTTGGAATCGGCGTGGCGGTCAACGTCAGCACGTTTACGTCTCGCTTTAAATTTTTAAGTTTTTCCTTATGCTCAACGCCAAAACGCTGTTCCTCGTCTAAAACCAACAAGCCTAAATCGTGGAATACGACGTCCTTGCTAAGCAATCTGTGCGTTGCAACAACTATACTCACCGTGCCTGTTTTCAAGCCCTCTAATACTGTTTTGATTTCCGCAGGCGACTGAAACCTTGAAAGAAGCTTTATATTTATGCCAAACCCCTCAAGCCTTGCTTGAAGCGTATTGAAATGCTGTTTTGCCAAAATTGTCGTCGGCGCCAGTATTGCCGCCTGTCTGTTTTCAATTATGGTTTTAAACATCGCGCGGAAAGCCACTTCCGTTTTACCATATCCGACGTCTCCGCATACAAGCCTGTCCATAAGACGTCCTTTTTCCATATCCGATTTTATTTCTGCAACTGCAGTGGCTTGGTCATCGGTAAGTTCAAACTCAAATTTATCCTCAAATTCTTTCTGCCACGCCGTATCGGGCGGATAGATGTGTCCCTTTTGCTTTTCCCGTTCGGAATAAAGCTGCAACAAGTCTATGGCGAGTTTTTTAACCGACTGCTTTACCTTTTCTTTGGTTTTTGCAAACTCCTTGCCGCCGATTTTGTTTAAGCGTGGCGTTTCACCGCCCGTAAACTTGGACAACATATCCATTTGGTCAATCGGCACGTATAATTTATCGCCGTCTTTATACCGCAAAACCACAAAATCTTTTATAATCCCTGCGGCATTAAGCTTTTCCGTTCCCTCACAATAGCCAATCCCGTGGACGGTATGGACAACATAGTCGCCGGCTTTTATTTGAACGGTCTCTCTTTTTGGTTTTGAAAATCCTCTTCTGTTTCTGTTTTTCCCAAACAGTTCTTCCGTACCCAAAACCACAAGCTTTGCATTATGATATATAAAGCCCGTGCTGATATTTAGCGTGGTTGCCGACACGCCTCCCGAAAGCTCGTCTGTTACATAAACCATTACTCCGTTTTGCTTTAAGCTATCGGCGACGGTGTTGGCTCGGCTTAAATCGGTGCAACACAAAATCACACGGTAATTGTTGTATATGAAATTTTTTAAATCAACTACAAGCGCGTTATTATCCAAATAATACCTAGTCATCGCTTGGCTTCTGAACGCGAACTGCGCCTTGGCTTCAAAGATAGGATTCAGCGAGGTAAGCTGTTGAAAAGCAAGACGACGAAACAGCGTAGATTGCGCAAATATTTCGTTTTTGGAAATTATAGAGTTTTTATGCTTTTCCAAAGCAGAATTTCCTTCAGTCAAGCTTTTGACACGGCTAAAATGCTCTTTTATCAGCAAATCGAGCTTATCGGATAAAATCTTTGGTTCATCGAAAATGACAACGGCGTTATCCGGAAGGTAGTCGAAAACCGTTGACAAATTATCCATAAACGGAAGCGCCCAAATCAAGGTATAATCATTGGGATTATTTTCAAGCTTAGCAATAATATCGGCAATAATTTCCGCAACATAGCCGTCGGCTTTAATGCGTGACAGCTTTTTGATAACCTCTTTAGCCTCGTCGTCCGACAACAGAATATCCGACGACGGCGGAATAATCACGCTTTCCAAAACCTCAATGCTTTCCATAGAATCGGCGTCAAAAGCTTTTATGGTTTCGATTATCGTATCAAAAAAGTTTATGCGAATCGGGTTTGAAAACGACAACGGATAGATGTCTAAAATATCTCCTCTAATGCTGAAGCTTCCCTTTTCTTTTGCCATTTCAGCTCGGGAATAACCGCCTCGAACAAGCTTTGCAATTATGTCGGATATTTCATATTCAAAATCTTTTTTAAGCGTCAACAAGCTCGCCTTAAACGATTTTGCGTTGGGCAAATATTGCAAAAGCGCTTCCGCAGGTATTACCGTAATATCGGCTTGCAAAGCGCAAAGCTTGGATAACGCGTCTATACGTTTTGCCGTGTTTTCTATGGAATACGCCGCGCGGTGAATAAGCAAATCGTCCTTCTCTGCCAAAAGCGCAACCCGCTCGCCTGCGTAGCCTTGAAACTTTTCATATGCGTCGGCTGCTGCAAGACGGTCTAGCGCGATATACAAAACCGGCGCGTCCAAAGCGGAGCTAACGTGTATTTTCGCGCCTGAAGCAAGCGAAAACGCCGTGGTTGGTTTCCCACCCCGTACTGCGTCATAGAGTTTTTTAAAGTCTCCGCCAATATTATTAAGCTGTAAAAAATCGTTCAATTTATGCTTCCGCCTTTCGGCAAGTAGAGTCACTTATTGTATTGTTGCATAACCTTTTCAAAGTCGTTGGAGCGGATATAATCCATCAACGCTTCTGCGGCGCGCTCGGTGGAGTTTTCCAAAAGCTTTTTATTTTCGCCCGAGATTTTGGCAAGCACAACATTCATCAAAGGTATCTCTCCGTGGTCAAACCCTATGCCCACTCTAATCCGCTTAAAATCCTTTCCGCCGATACATTCTACAATATTTTTCATACCGTTGTGCGTACCGCCGCTTCCTTCCTGTCGGAGTCTCAGCGTCCCAATCGGAATATCGACATCGTCGTAAACCAGAACCAAATCCTCGTGCGTGGCGTGATATTTCCCCAACAGCTCCCTCGCCGATTCACCTGATAAGTTCATATATGTAGTGGGTTTAGCCAAAACAAGTTTTTTGCCGTCAACATACGTTACGGCAGTTTTAGCGTTGCATTCTGTCGTATTAAACCTTATATTTAGCATTTTTGCCAGCTTGTCCACTACGCAAAACCCCAAATTATGATAGGTGTTTTTATAGTTTAAGCCAACGTTTCCCAACCCGATAATAATCATATGTTACCTTTGCATTAGTCATTATACACGAAAAAGCTGATTTTGTATCATTTTTTACGCTTTTGTTTAAAGTAGTTTGATAAAAGTTCGGCGCATTCTTTTTCCATAATTCCACCCTGAACCTTGCATCGGTGGTTAAACCTTTCGTCTTCAGGCAGATTATACAGCGTTCCGCAACAGCCCGCCTTGGGGTCGTACGCGCCAAAATATATGCCGTCAATTCTGCTGTTTATCAACGCGCCAGCGCACATAGGGCAAGGCTCCAGAGTTACATAAATATCGCAACCGTGCAAACGCCAGTTCCCCACTTTTTTTACAGCTTGTTGTATGGCAATAATTTCTGCGTGGGCAACGGCGCAATCCTTTGTTTCTTTTTTGTTGTGGGCGCGCGCAATTATTTCGCCGTCCTTAACAATGACCGCGCCTATCGGCACCTCGTCGTATTTTAAACCCTTTACCGCAATTTTAATGGCTTGCGTCATAAATTTTTCTTCCATATTATCTTTCCTGCTTCCTCCAACAGCTTTGGAACATCGGCGTTTTCTTTTAGTATTGTATCGTACGCTTCATCAGGCAAAGGGTGAGAATAGGCGTCGTCGCCAACCTCTATCGTCAGCCCTAAACCAAATCCCTTGTTTACAAACCAATCCTTATATCCGCCCGAGCTGGTTACGCTTTCCGTAAGCGGATAGCCCGTTATTTCAGAAAACCTTTTTGCCAAATCGGCGTACGGATTTAAGCCCTTAAAGCCTTGATAAATTACGTTGCCTTTAGCGTGATAGCTTATTGATACGCAAAAGCGGTATTTTTTTGTCAAGTTCACAAGCGCGACGGTTTCGGGCTCGCTTTCGGGATATTGCCCGATGTAGTTTTCAAAGCAAGGATAAGTTATATTTTTATCTCCGCCGCCCCAGTCTGCATCGAAATTAACATTGTTATCGACAGCCCTGCCGTTGGCTTTCCAAAGCTCAAAATTTGCGCTTTTGTTGACGTCTAGCAAAAACCTGCGGTATTCCTGCGGTACGCTGTCCACACCTTTGCAAGCAAGCTCCACTCCGTCGGGGTTTACCATAGGGACAAAGCATATCGCTTCTCCCTCGTGCTTTATTGCCAAATCCAAAACCAGCCTCGAGGTAATATTTTCCCGCGCGTGTATTCCGCCGTGAATAAGCGTTTTGGGGTTATCACCTCCCACAAAAACCGCAAATATCGGCCGATTAAAAAAACTGTTTCCGATTACCTCAATTTTTGCATGACCACCCAAAGCCTTCAGTCCGTTTTTAAGTTGCTCAAAATCAAACATATATTTTAGTATATGCTTTTATTTTATTTATGGTAAGGCAAGTTATTGTTTATCGCCAACGCCCTATAAATCTGCTCTGATAAAATAACTCTCATAAGCTGATGCGGATAGGTGACTCTCCCAAACGATATGCGCTTGTCCACTTTATTATATACTTCTTCGGACAATCCGTTTGAGCCTCCGATTATAAAGCTGATTTCCGAAACGCCCTCGGCGCATTTTTTATCCACCACCTGCGCAAGCCCCTCGCTTGAAACCAACTCGCCATCTATTGCCGTTGCGATACAAAAGCCTTTCATTTTGGATAAAATAGCTTTCCCCTCTTGAGTTTGACTAAGCTTTATTGCCGAATCCGACTGAGCCTTTGGCGGAAACTCGGCGCACTCGATTATTTGGATTTCTGCAAATCTTGAAATTCTTTTTGCATATTCTTCTATAGCGTCGATAAAATATTTCTCTTTGATTTTTCCAACCGCAATAATATTTATCCTCATCTGATAAGCCCCCAAACCAATGTAAATATCGTAACTGCCGACATCATAACAATGGTAACATACAAAAACAGGTTTTCCCATCCGACGCTTTTGCCTTTTATAACCTTAACGTCGTCAATTCTTTCTACGCTGAACAGCGTTTTTCCTTTTTGTTTTTCCATACCCAATATCGGCAACAAAACAATTACGGCAAGTACCGCAATGATAAACAAAACGTTTCCTACCACATATCCCGCTACACTTCCAAAAATCCAATTATAGAAGCGGTTTCCTATATCGCAAAAATTTCCCGTGCCCGTACCAAAGCTTCGTAACACAGAAATGCCGTTGTTTACAAAATGCGCCAGCATTGCGGGATAAATGCTCTTGGTATAATAAACCATCGCTCCCGAAATAAGCCCCGCAACAAAGGTATAGCCCACCTGCGTTATATTTGTATGCATCAGCGCAAACATCATCGCCGTAGTAAATATAACCTTATAAGAGCTTCGTCTATGCCCGCAATACAACAAGCCACGGTTGGTAAACTCCTCAAAAATTGTGGGGAGCGTCGCAGTAAAAATCATTTCCAACAAAAGCATTTCCCACGAGGAAAACGCGCTTCCCGTGGACAAGCCTTTATTATAACCGATAACAGAAAGCAACCCGTGCCAAACAGAGGAAACACAAACCACAATGAAAGACGACAGCAACGAGATTATCAATGCAATCAGCCACGCCTTTTTATTGGGAAAAACGTCGTAACCGAAATCACAAAATAAACGTTTAGTCGGCGTTGATTGTTTGGTTGTCTTTAAATAAATCCAATACAGCGCAAACGGAACCATGCCCATTGCGACAATCTGAACAAGCAACGAAAATATGCGGTTATAGTTTTCTAGATTATCAAAAACTCCCAAAGCAAAAATTATGCGCACTGCAATAAGCGATAGCATTGAGAGAAAATATATAAAGTTTATATAAAATTTGTTTTTATCCATTTATGATGCAAATCCTACAACCAGCGCAAGTATCCACAATATCCCTAATACTATGAAAGCAAGTTTGATATTTGGCGGATAAAAGTCTTCTCGGGTGGGTTCCTCCGGCTCAGGCAATGGCGCAACCTCGCATAAAGAATCGTTTATCTCGCTATATCTTTGTCTAAACCCTTTTCTTGTAAAAAGACCGCCCAACCATATTAACGCGGACACAAATGCGTTATGAGTGGTTTTCAATTTGCCGTCGGGGTAAACGTCTATGACTTCCTCTTGATTAAAGCGTATTTTGTCTTTGGATAGCTCGGTAAATTTTTTGAGCAACATTACAACTATTGCGCAACCTATAACCATACTTATTGCCCAAATAATATATTTGATAAACCCCGGCCAGCTATCTGCGCGAATGAGATTCATAAACCATACCAATGGATAATCCAAAACCAAGCTTAACAAATTGTTGAAAAAGTGCAACAAAATGCCCGCCCACAGCGAGCCCGACGCAATAACGATATACGCTAAAACTACACCCAATAAAAACTGGTGGACAGTTTGTAAGGGACTGCCGTGCATAAGCGAAAACAGTCCCGCCGTGACCAAAATTGCATAAACGTAATCACGCTTTTGCTCGGCGCAATTCAAAACGCCGCCACGTATAAAAATTTCTTCAGAAAAAGCGGGCGCAACTGCAAACACCAAAATACTCAACAAAAAAATCCATATGTTTGTGTCAGTATCAGGGAGCGCATTATCTAAAGAAAAGCCAAGCCTTTGAAGTCCCTCTAAAAAAACGTTCGTTATTGGCAAAAACGCCATAATGCAAAATATAGAAAGCAGCGCAATTATGAGCACTTGCTTTTTTGATAAATTCCAAGTAAAACGCGTCGCCGATTTAAAATCCACTTTCTTCTTTCTTGCGAAAAAAACCGTAACACCGATAAATGCGATAGGGTTTATAAAATAACTTACCCACGTGGCAACAGTTGATTCTTTGAAAAATACAAGCATAATGGCTTGCCACGCCAAAGATAAGGCGTAAAATATCCCAAATCCAAGTAAAAACAGATTGCCCGTATTGGAAAATCTAAAGTGTTTTCTTTTATTCATTGACCTTAAAAATTTCTCCTTTCTTGTCTTGCAAGGCAATTTCCACAAAAATGTCTTTTCCCTCGCACAGACCTGCCCTGTTGATGGTTTCAAGCACCGTGGAAAAAGCAAGCTCCGGATAATTGTTTTCCTCGCTCAAGTGCCCTAGTATAACGCGTTTTAGCCCGCAATCTATTAGCCTGGCAACAATAATTGATGCGCCGTCGTTTGATAAATGTCCGTTTGCGCCGCGTATTCGTTGCTTCAACCTTTGAGAGTACGCGCCCTTTATCAGCATTTCCATATCGTGGTTGGCCTCTAATAAAACCAACTGACAACCGGATAGGTTTGCAATAATCGCCTCGCTTATATGTCCTATATCCGTGGCAACGCCGATTTTTGACCCGTCGTTTGAAAAGGTGTAGCCAACCGAATATGCGCTGTCGTGAGGCGTCCTAAACGGGCGCACAAGAATATCTCCGATTGTAAAGCCCGCGTCAAAAAAATCCACGCTTTCAAAAGCTATCGCGCCTACCTTTCTGCAAATTGATGCAAACGCTCTCTCGTGAGCGTAAACGGGCACGCCTCGTTCTGCCAAAGCCGACAGCCCCGATATGTGGTCTGCGTGCTCATGAGTAATCAAAACTCCGTTTAAATCGCTTATTTCTATTTTGTTTTCCGCCAGTACTTCGGTAATACGTCTTATCCCGACGCCTGCGTCAACCAATAAATGCGTGGTTTCGCTGGCTATGTAGGTACAATTTCCGTGACTGCCACTGGCTATCGTTTGTATTATTAGTGACATTATGCCCTCGTGTGGAATTATTGTACTATACTTTTGTTGTCAATTCAAGCATAATTATGATATAATAACTTATAATTTAATTAAAAAAAGATGACAAAAAAATGGTAAATATTCAAACTTCACGGATAAAATCTGCCGTATCCAAAATGTTTTCGGAAATATGCACCCGCATAGATAGCCCCGTATTGCAGGCGATTAAGGCAACAACGCCCGCCAACGAGTTGGAAGCTTTTGCTTTGGAAATTATGACCGAGAACGCCGAAATTGCACAAAAAACCGACTGCGCCGTTTGTCAGGATACGGGAATGGCGGTCGTGTTTTTGGAAATCGGGCAAGACGTGCTTTTGGAAGGAGATTATGTCATCGACGCCGTAAACCAAGGGGTTGCCGAGGCGTATGTCGGCTTTAGAAAATCCGTACTTACCCCCCTTTCAAGAAAAAACACATCGGACAACACTCCCGCCGTTGTGCATACGTCTATAGTATCCGGAAACCAAGTCAAAATCAGCTGTATGGCAAAAGGGTTCGGCAGCGAAAATATGTCTAGACTTTTTATGCTTGCCCCGTCGGCAGGCGTAAACGGTATCATTGAAAAGGTCGCCCAAACGGTAAGCGAGGCAGGCGGCTGTCCTTGTCCCCCGATTATCATAGGCGTCGGCATTGGCGGTACGATGGAAAAAGCGTCTATTATGAGCAAACACGCCCTACTGCGTCCAATCGACACCGAAAACGCTAATCCAACCTTAAATATGCTTGAAAACGAAATCCTCGAAAAGGTCAACTCTCTAAATATCGGCGCTCAAGGCTTTGGCGGAAACGCAACCGCTCTTAAGGTGTTAATCGAGGCATATCCAACGCATATTGCAGGGTTACCTGTCGCAATAAATATACAATGTCATTGTTCCCGCCACGCAGAAATGATTTTGGAGGGCGAAAATGATTAAAATAAATTTACCGCTTACCCAAGACGTAATCCAAAATCTACACGCAGGCGATATTGTGGAAATTAACGGTTCAATTTATACCGCTCGCGACGCCGCGCATAAAAAGCTATACGAGCTTTTGCTTAAACAAGCGCCACTTCCCTTAGAGTTGTGCGATTGCGTGATTTATTATACAGGCGCAACGCCCGCCAAAACGGGGGAACCTATCGGAAGCTGCGGCCCGACAACCTCCTCCCGAATGGACAAATATACCCCGCTTATGCTACACAACGGGGTAAAAGGGATAATCGGTAAAGGCGGACGCAACGATGAAGTGGTAAACGCCATAAAAACCTATAAAGCGGTATATTTTGTCGCAATAGGCGGAGCGGGGGCATTTTATAAATCCGCCGTAAAATCCTGTCGGCTTATCGCATTCCCCGAGCTACTCAGCGAAGCGGTTTATAAGCTTGAGGTAGAGGGCTTTAAGGTTGTGGTTGCCATAGACAGTTTTGGAGAAAACATTTTCCATAAAAACAATCACTCTGAAATTTAAATTTCTATTTAAAAAACGCCCTGTCAGCGAGAGCGTTTATCTTCAAATAGGCTTTCTAACTCTTTTTAAATATGCCGAAAAATTCCGGCTCAATTACAACCTCACCCTGATACGGCACGTATTTTATAAGTTCGGTATAAAACGAATTGAAGCAAAGGCGTTTTTCGTACTGTGTAGGATTTATTATGCAGATAAGCTCCTCATTATCGTAGTTATACCACCGATACGCAAGCAAACCTTCAATATCCAAAAATTCAAACTCCGCCGAAAACAGCGCCCTGTTTGCCTTTCTGATTCTGCCCAGCTTCTGGTAGTGAACGTGGATTTCTTCATTTATCCTGTTCCACGGAAACGTTTTGCGGTTTATAGGGTCTTCATATCCCTCAATTCCTGCCTCGTCGCCATAGTAAATTGAAGGAATACCCGGCAAGGTAAATTGTAAAAAAGAGGCAAGCTTCAAACGTTTTACCGCCAAGTTAAACTCCGACTCGTCCAAAATAAACTTAGATTTAAACAGCTTGCTCTGCCCGCGTAAATCTACCCCTGACAACGCGTTTATAATCCGCACCGTGTCGTGCGTGCCGATAATGTTCATCAAGCATTGTACGCTTTCTTTGGGATAGTTTTCCAAAATTGTCATAATCCTATTTCTAAACTTGCGTGCGTCACGGTCGTATACATACTCGATAATCGCGTTTTTAAAAGGATAATTCATAACGCCGTCCAGCTGTTTTCCCAAAAGATAGGGGCGTAATTCGTCATAGCTTACCTTTGTGGACGCGTCTTCCCAAACCTCTCCGATAATCAACGCGTTGGGGTTTATGCTTTTTATTGTCTTGCATAAAGCGTTAGTAAAATCAATCGGAAGCTCATCTACGACGTCCAACCGCCAACCCTTGACGCCAAAGGACATCCATTTTGCAATAACACCCTTCTTTCCGAAAATCAACTCTCGGTAGTGAGGGTTGGATTTGTTGAGAGTAGGCACGTTTCTGCACCCCCACCAACAAGCGTAATCGTCGGGGAATTTTTTAAAGTAATACCAATCGTGGTATGGCGACTTTTGTGATTGAAACGCGCCTAAGCTTTTGTATTTTGAAAACTTGTTAAAGTATATGCTGTCTGCTCCGCTGTGGTTGAAAACGCCGTCAAGGATAATGGAAATCCCAAGCTTAGACGCCTTTTCAATCAAATTGGAAAAATCTTCTTCCGTCCCCAAAAGCTCATCAATATGAAGATAGTCACCCGTATCGTATCTATGATTGGAAAAGGCCTTAAAAATTGGTGAAAGATATAATATAGAAACCCCTAAATCGGCAAGGTACGGCAACTTCTCCGTTATGCCGTTTAGGTTGCCACCGAAAAAGTCGTCCGCCCTATATTTACCGTCGTCGTCAATTATAACAGGCGTTTCGTCCCACGAGGAATGAAGGCGATAATTTCTTGCGGTTTTAATGTGTCCCGAGCGATTAAACCTATCAACAAAAATATGATAAATAACTCCGCCTTTTGCAAAATTCGGGGTTTTATAATCAGAATCGTATACGGTAAGTTGCCATTCGGGCAGATTGTGTCCGCAGACTGCGCTTCTAAATTCGTCCCGCCCATAATACCATACGCCGTCGTTGTTGCGCATCTCAAAGCGATAATAATATATGCCGACTGACGGACACTTAATGGATACCTCGTATATATTATCACCGTTTTGGGTGTCTACCCACGTCATAGGAAAATATGTGCTGGACATATCCTTTCGCAAAACAAAATACACCTCATTTATCGGAACCCACGCCCCGAAAGGAAAACGGAAAGTGACGGGTTGCCCCGTCTTTACCGCCCCAAACGGCGTTTTAAATGAGGTGTCTTGCGAATTATAATTCATCTTAGTTTATCGGTTTTACGTCCCAAATCCTTTTTGCGTATTCCGTCACAGAACGGTCAGAACTAAAGAACCCTGCGTTCGCTATATTTTTAAGTGACATTTTGTTAAATTTAGTTGAATCGGCATATACGTCGTTGACCTTTTGTTGAGCTTTTACATAGCTGTCAAAGTCCGCCAAAACCATATACGGGTCAGCAATTCCGCTGTTGCCCAAAACAAGACTGTCTGCAATTTCGGTAAATCTAACGTCGCCGATACCCGTACGCAGAGCGTCGATTATGCGTTTGATTCTATAATCTGCCGAATAATACCTCGACGCGTTATAACCGTTTTTATACAGGGCGTTGACCTCTTCGGTTAGCAAGCCGAAAATGAAAATGTTTTCTGCCCCGACCGCCTCGTGTATTTCCACGTTTGCGCCGTCCATCGTACCTATTGTCACCGCGCCGTTTAACATAAATTTCATATTGCCCGTGCCAGACGCCTCTTTTCCCGCAATAGAAATCTGCTCGGAAATGTCTGCCGCAGGTATCATAAGCTCCGCCAAGGTAACACGATAGTTTTCTAAAAATACAACCTTAATTTTGTCGTTTATGGTTTTGTCGTTGTTGATAATTTCGCCCATTTGCCAAATTAAACGGATAATTTGCTTTGCCATAAAATAGCTTGACGCCGCTTTTGCGCCAAATATAAACGTGCGTGGCTGAATATCCAAATTCGGGTTTTCCTTTAAGCGGTAATATAAGTCCAATATATTGAATGCGTTTAAAAGCTGACGCTTATATTCGTGCAGACGTTTGGCTTGACAATCAAAGATTGAATTTGGATTGACAATAATATTTGTTGTGCTTTTAATATAATCCGCCAAGCGAAGTTTGTTTTTAAATTTGACCTTGCCCAGTTGCTCTAATACGGTTTTGTCTGTTGCAAATTTTTCAAACTTTTTAAGCTCGGACGCGTCCTTTATCCAACCCTTTCCGATAGTATCGTACAACAACCCCGTCAACGCTGGATTAGCCTGTTGAAGCCATCTGCGGTGAGTGATACCGTTGGTTACGTTGGTAAACTTTGTTGGGTGCATTTGATAATAGTCGCGGAAAATATCCTTTTTTAATATATCGCTGTGCAACGCCGATACGCCGTTTATGGTATGCGACGCAACCAAGCATAGCGTTGCCATTTTGATTTGGTTATGCTCCAGAATTGCGTTTTCGGCAACCTTGCTGTGATTGTTTGGATAAACCTGCCATAGCTCGTCGCAAAAACGGCGGTTAATTTCACACACTATTTGGAAAATCCTTGGCAATAAGGTGGAGAAAAGCTGTTGAGGCCAACACTCCAAAGCCTCCGCCATTACGGTATGATTGGTGTAGCTTATCGTATTTTTTGTAATCTCCCACGCCTTATCCCAGCTATAGCCATAATCGTCCAACAAAATGCGCATAAGCTCGGGGATACATAGTGTCGGGTGCGTGTCATTTATATGAATTGATGCGTGATCGGCAAGATTATCCAAATTCGGATTGGTTTGAAGATGCCTTTTTATAATGGATTGAATAGACGCCGATACAAAGAAATATTGCTGTTTGAGCCTTAGTGATTTGCCCTCAAAATGGTCGTCTGCGGGATATAAAACCTTGGAAATACTTTCCGCCATCATCTTGCTTTCCATCGCTTTGACGTACTCGCCCTTGCTGAACAACGCCATATCGAAATCGCTTGACGCCTTGCTTGACCAAAGACGCAGACGATTTACAGTATCGGGCTTAATCCCGCTTATGTTCATATCGTACGGTACAGCCAAAACGGTGGTATAATCCTTATGCTCAACGCATAAACCGCCCTCTCGCCAATACTCCTTCACGGTGCCACCGAAACGTATTTCAAAGGTATCCTCTACACGGGGTTGCAACCATACAGACCCGTTTGTAAGCCAGTCGTCGGGTTGCTCAAGCTGAACACCGTCAACAATTTTCTGCTTGAAAATGCCATAGTCGTACATAATCGAAAAACCGCTTGCCACATACCCTAGCGACGTCAAGCTTTCCAAATATGCCGCGGCAAGCCTTCCGAGACCGCCGTTTCCCAAGCCGGCGTCAGGCTCGATTGCGAACATTTCTTCCATATCAAAGCCCATTTCCGTCACGGCTTTGAGCATTTTATCTTCAAGTCCCATATTGAAAAGATGATTTTTCAATGACCTGCCAAGCAGAAACTCCATCGACATATAGTAAACGTGCTTAGCGTTAACATCATCGCGAACTTTTCTTTTGAAGCCTACCCTCGTTTGCGTCAACATATTGCGTATTACGATGCAAACAGCTTGATACATTTGATTTTTGGACGCTTCTTCAATTTTGACGCCCGAATATCTCGCAACCGTTTCAGAGATAAGCTCCTTAAGGTCGTTTGAGGAAATTTTTGTATAATCCATTAATTGCTCCTAGCTGAGGAATATCCTCTTTTTCGTATGTAGTAAATCAAAATGCAAAATAATGATTTTCTTTGATAATATATCACAAAACCCGTCTTTTTACAACTGTTTGAAGACGGGCTTTTTTGGTATTATTTAAGAAGTTCTTTATAAATTTCGTCGTACTCTTTTGCGCTGGCTGTCCAACTAAAGTCAGACTTCATCGCGTTAGCGCGCACCGCTTCCCATAGGGTTTGGTCAAAATATGCGCCAAGCGACCGCCAGATAGCGTCAAGCATATCATAGGCTTGATACGCCTTAAAGGTAAAGCCTGTGCCTTTTTTGGTGACGGGGTTAAACGCCTCGACCGTGTCTTTTAAGCCGCCTGTGTCCCTAACAATAGGCACAGTTCCGTAGCGCATAGCAATCATTTGCCCCAGCCCGCACGGCTCAAACTTAGAGGGCATTAAAAACATATCGGCAGCGGCGTAAATCTTTGATGCCAAATCCGAATTAAAGTTTATAATTGCGCGCATTTTACTGCTATAGCGTTTTTCACAGTTTTTCAAAAGCGTCTCGTATTTCCAATCGCCCTTGCCCAAAACCACAAACTGAATATCTGCCGCCAGCATTTCGTCAAGTATGGAGGCAACCAAATCCAAGCCCTTTTGCTCCGTCAAGCGGGTTATCATTGCGATAAGAGGACGCTCGGGCGAATATGGTAAATCCAAAAGCTCGCATAGGTTTTCTTTGTTGACAGTCTTTTTCTTTATGGTTTTCAGGGTATAGTTTTGCGCAATATTAGGGTCTTTCTGCGGATTGTATCTTTCTGTATCAATGCCGTTGACAACGCCCTTAATTTTATATTCCCTTTGTGTCAATATACCGCTTAAGCCGTACGCAAAGAAGGGGTCTTTAAGCTCGGTTGCATAGGTTTTGGAAACCGTGGTAACCAAGTTTGCGCTTTCGATACCGCCTTTCATATAGTTGACAACGTCATCGCATTCCACAATGCTTTCTCTGCCTGCGGGAATGCCTAAAATATCGCCCATTAAGAAGCGGTCGTATTTGCCCTGAAACTCAATATTATGTATGGTAAACACTGTTTTTGCGTTCGCATAGCCCTCAACGCCACGATAGAATATATCCAAGAAAACGGGAACCAACGCGGTATGCCAATCGTTTGCGTGGATAATTTGCGGATAGAAGCCCGTTATACTTGCGCACTCTAAAACCGCCTTGCTGAAAAAGGCAAAACGTTCTCCGTCGTCAAAATGCCCGTATAACCCCTTTCTCCCAAAATAATATTCGTTGTCGATAAAATAATACACCACGCCGTCATAGGTGTATTCAAAAACTCCGCAGTATTGACGTCTCCAGCTTAAATCCACAAAAGTCGAACCCAAAAACCGCATCGTTTGTCGAAATTCCGACGGAATCTCTTCATAAAGTGGAAGTATAACTCGGCAATCGTTGCCCAAACTGCACAATGATTTTGGCAACGCGCCCGCCACGTCTCCCAAACCGCCTGTTCTGATAAACGGAGCTGCCTCCGACGCTGCAAATAGTATCTTCATATAATCCTCCTAGTTTTAAAACCGTAACGACTTAGTTGTCAAACTAAACAACCTTGTCCTTTACAATTACTATCGGATATGTTTCATATCCCGATAAATGTCTTTCAGGTTGAATCACAACATTTTTGTCAGAAATTGTATATTTAATTTTAGCCTTTTCACCAATAACGCCTTTTTCCATAATAATGGAATTGCTGACTACCGCGCCCTTTTCAACTTTTACGCCACGGAACAAGATGCTGTTTTCCACGGTGCCGTTGATTTCGCATCCGTCGGCGATAAGGCTGTTGCTGACTTTAGCGTCCTCTAAATATCTTGTCGGAACGCTGTCTTTAACCTTTGTGAAAATTGTGCTGTCGCCATAGAATAGATTTTGCCGTATATCCGCGTCCAAAAGCTCCATACTGTGCTTATAGTAGCTTGGGACATCGTCTATGGTGGCAGAATAACCCGTAATCTCTTTTGCGTATATTTTAAGCTCGGATAGCTGCTTTAATAAAATATCCTTTTCAAAATCCACAAAACCTCTTGCGTAAGCATTTTCTACAAGGTCAATCAGCAAATCCTTTTTAACCACATAGATTTGCAAGTTTACCAGTTGCTCCTCTTTTGAGCTTACCACGGCGAAACGCATATCCGTAACTCTGCCGACATCGTTCATCGTAATAAGATTTTTGCGCGGATTTATTTCTTTCGTGCGCTGAACAAGCATCGTAATATGGCTTCCTTTGTCGATATGTTCGTCAATGATTTCCTCTATGTCGATATTGCAGACCACGTTGGTGTTTGCCAAAACCACATATTCCGCCTTCTTTTGGTCGGTCATAAAGCTTCTTAATCCGTATAACGCTTCAACCTTCCCTTTGTATAAATCCCTGACGGTGTTAAGCACATACGGCGGGAAAACCATTATTCCGCTGTTTTTTCGGTTCAAATTCCAATCGCGCCCCATACGGATATGGTCCATTAAGGAATTATAGTTGTTTCTTGTGACAATGCCTATGGTGGTTATACCACTGTTTGCCAAATTTGACAAAGCAAAATCAATCAAGCGGTACCTTCCGCCGTACGGCAACGAGGCGCTTGTACGGCAAATAGTCAGTTCATTCATATGCATTTCATTATCGCTGGCGAAAAGAATGCTCATAGCGTTATTAATCATAGCTTATTTACCTCCTATCATTTCGCCGGCGGCGATTTTTGCGCCCTCGGGTATGGTCACTTCAGGCCCAATAACAGAAATTTTCCATTCTCCGTTTTCGGCTTCTTTCAATATTTCACCAACCACCGCGTCCTTGCCGATGACAGCTTTCCAGCCGACTATAGCGTATTGCACAACGGCGCCCGGCTCGATAACCGCGCCCGGCATTAAAATACTGTCAATGATTTTACTGCCTTTCCCAACCTTACAGCTAGTGGACACAACCGAATTTCTGATTTCTCCGTCAACAAACGTGCCTTCGGAAACTATGCTGTTTACCGTTGTTGCGTTTGAACCCACAAACTGCGGAGGCTCCGCGCTGTTTCTCGCATAGATTTTCCAACTGCGGTCGTTTAAATTTAAGCCCGAGCTTTCGTTAAGTATATCCATATTCGCTTCCCACAAACTTGAGATTGTGCCAACGTCTTTCCAATAGTCGTCGAACTCATAGCTGAACATTCTTTGCTTGTCTGCAAGCATTGACGGAATAATATCCTTTCCAAAGTCGTTGCTGCTGGATTTGTTATTTTCATCGCTAATTAAATACTCACGAAGCTTGCTCCAGGTAAAAACGTAAATGCCCATTGAAGCCTTGTTGGACTTTGGTTTTTTGGGTTTTTCTTCAAAATCTACAATCTCGTTTTTGTCGTTGGCAAGCATAATCCCAAAACGGCTTGCCTCTTCAATCGGAACAGAGCGAACGGCTATTGTGCAATCGGCTTTATTTTCCTTATGCGCGTCGAGCATTTTATCATAATCCATTTTATAGATATGGTCACCCGACAGTAAAAGTACATAATCAGGGTTATATCTGTCGATAAAGTCTATGTTTTGAAAAATAGCATTTGCGGTGCCCTTATACCACTCACCTGATTTGGCGCGCATAAACGGCGGTAAAACAAAAATTCCGCCTGTCAGTCTGTCTAAATCCCAGGGTTGTCCGTTTCCTATGTATTCGTGCAATTCAAAGGGACGATACTGCGTTAAAACTCCGATAGTATCTATGCCCGAATTTATGCAGTTGGAAAGCGGAAAATCGATTATACGATATTTCCCTCCAAACGGCACTGCGGGTTTAGCCACGTTTTCCGTCAATACTCCAAGCCTTGTCCCTTGCCCTCCTGCCAGTAGCATTGCAACGCACTCTTTTTTGATTTGTTGCATCTATTTTTCCTCCAAATTATTTTCAACCTTATATATAATTGCCGAGTACGCCGGCACAGTCATACAAATACTGTAAGGCAAGCCGTGCATCTCGGTTTTTTTTGCGTGATAAACTGCTTTTCTATCGCTTGTTCCGCCGTATTTTTTGGAAACAGAACTAAACACCGCTTTATAGGTTTTAAGCTCAGGCACGCCCATAACGTATTTCTTGCGCTCCACGGGCGAAAAATTGATGACCACCAAGACGTAATCCCCGTTTTTTGCATATCGTAAATAGGACACGATGTTTTGCGTATTGTCGTCTACAGACACCCACCTGAATCCTTCCCACGAGCAGTCCTGCTCATACAATGCGGGAGTTGAGAGATAAAGCTTGTTTAGGTTTTTGACATATTCCTGCAATGCCTTATGCCGTGGATAATCCAACAAAAACCAATCAAGCTGTTCATCAAATTTCCACTCGATAAACTGCCCGAACTCGCCCCCCATAAACAAAAGCTTTTTTCCGGGGTGAGTAAGCATATATCCAAAAAATGCTTTTATAGCTTCAAATTTGCCATCGTAATCGCCAACTACTCTGTCTATAAGCGATTTTTTCCCGTGGACAACTTCGTCGTGCGACAAGGGCAAAATATAATTTTCACTATAGGCGTAGGTTATTGAAAAAGTCAGCCGATTATGCATATCCTTTCTAAAAAACGGGTCGGCGGATAAGTATTCCAAGCTGTCGTTCATCCAGCCCATATTCCATTTAAAGTTAAAGCCCAGACCGCCGTCAAAGGGCGGTTTTGTAATCATTGGATAAGCGGTGGATTCCTCCGCAATGGTCATAACACCGCTATGACGCGTCAAAATTGCCGTATTCAATTTTTGCAAAAAATCACGCGCTTCAAGGTTATAATTCCCTCCGTCCTTATTGGGAATCCATTCGCCCTCTTTTCTGCAATAATCTAAATATAGCATCGACGCAACCGCGTCCACCCGTATGCCGTCAATGTGATAAAACTTAAACCAAAAATCCGCCGCCGAAATCAAAAAGCTTTGAACCTCGGGTTTTCCATAATCGAAAACCTTTGTGCCCCACTCATAATGTTCGCCTTTTTTGGGGTCGGCATATTCGTATAAAGCGGAGCCGTCAAAATCGGATAAGCCGTGCTCGTCTTTTGGAAAATGCGCAATAACCCAATCTAAAATAACGCCGATACCCGCTTGATGGCACGCATCGATAAAATACATAAAGTCGTGCGGGGTGCCATATCTTGAGGTTGGCGCAAACAGCCCCGTCACCTGATAGCCCCAAGAGCCGTCATAGGGGTATTCTGTCATTGGCATAAGCTCAATATGCGTATAATTCATCGATTTGACATAGGGGACAAGCTCGTCCGCCATTTGTCGATAGCTTAAAACGTTTCCGTCGGAGTGCCGTTTCCAGCTTCCAAAATGAACCTCGTATATATTAAGCGGTTTATCGTATGGACTATATTCGTTTCTGTCGGATAGCCATTTTTTGTCTTTCCAGTCATAACCATTTAAGCAAAACAGCTTTGATGCGTTGGCAGGCGTAGTCTCAAAATGCAAGCCGTACGGGTCTGTTTTTAAAACTGTTTTTCCGCTTTTAGCGGTAATTGCATATTTATAAGCGTCGTAGATTTTAAGGTCGGGGACGAAGCCTTCCCAGATACCGCCGTCGTCTGCCGACATTGGCGTGGCGCCGACTTCCCAGTTGTTAAAATCTCCCACAACGGAAACCGCCTTTGCGTTTGGCGCCCAAACCCTAAACAAAAATCCGTCCTTCCCCCGTTTGGTTTCATTTTTAGGGCAAAATAAGTCATAGGTCTCAAAATTTGTCCCCTCGTGGAAAAGATATTTAGGATAGTGTTCATCGGTTTTTTTCATTGTATTTCTGCCTTTTCTAAGTTTGCTTGTATATTTACTTTTATTATACCAAAATAAAACTTCTTTTTCAATACCAAAAGTAAAATATTACTAATTTTTTACATATTTGTGTTGTAATTCAATAAAAAACGGCGCAACTCTTGTCACGCCGTTCTTGTTTATAGATTTTTATGAAAACTCCTTACACAATCGCTCAATTTCAGAGGTTAGCCGTCGCATATTTTCGTTTGTTCCCACTTGAGAGACTTTTACCAATTCATCAAGTTTTGTCAAAGATTTCAAAAGCTGTTCAAACGTGGGCGAATCGGCTTTTAGTTTTTCACTCACAGGCTTTAGACGATTTGTATTTCCTTGCGCCAATTGAACGTTATTTGATAAATCCCACTCTTCTCCGTTGTAAGGGGCAATCGCAACCTGCCCTTGTTCGTCTGTCAATTTTTTTGCAAAGCTTTCGGCTACGGCATCTTCTCCGTGCGTCACAAATATGCGCTTTGGTTTGGGGTCAAGCTTTGACGCCCACTCCAACAACCCGTCAACGTCTGCGTGCGAGCTAGTCCCCGGAAGCTGAACAATTTCTGCGTTAACGTTGATTTCATCACCGAATAGCTTTACGCTTTTCGCGCCGTCTAAAATATTTCTACCAAGCGTCCCCGCAACCTGATACCCTACGAAAACCACCGTACATTCCGAGCGCCACAGATTATGCTTTAGATGATGCCTTATTCTGCCTGCCTCGCACATTCCCGAGGCAGATAAAATCACCTTTGGAACGTCGTTGGCGTTTATCGCCTTGCTCTCATCGGTGGTAACAGACATATATAAGTTGGAAAACCCTATAGGGTTTATCCCCTTTTCTACCAAGCTTTTTGTTTCCTCGTCATAACAATTTAGAAGATTTTTTTTGTATACCGAAGTTGCCTCCACAGAAAGCGGACTATCCACATAAACGGGAAAATCGGGATTAACGGTTACAAGTTTTTGCTCTTTTATTTTTCTTATCGCGTACAAAATTTCTTGCATACGTCCCACGGCGAAACTGGGGATAATCACGTTCCCCTTTCGCTTTAAGGTCCGCTCAATAATTGCAGCCAACTGAGACGAATAGTCAACTGCGTGAGGCGTTGTTCTGTCGCCGTAGGTGCTTTCCATTATCACATAATCGGCTTTCTCAAAATAGGAGGGATTGCGGATAATCGGTTTGTTTTTATTTCCTATATCTCCGGAAAATACTATAGTTTTTGTCGGCTCTCCCTTTTCGGCAATCTTAATTTCCACCCCGGCCGAACCCAATAAGTGCCCTGCGTCTACAAACCGAATAACCATATTATTTAAAATATGAACGGGAACGTCATAGTCACATTCAAAAAACCTTTTAATTGTATTGTTGACGTCGATTGTGTCGTATATAGGCTCGTACTCCTCGCTTGCCCCACGTTTTTTCTTACGGCTTCTCCATTCCGCTTCAAATTCCTGTATCTTTGCGCTGTCCAAAAGCATAATCTTGCACAAATCACTTGACGCTCTTGTCATATAAATTTTCCCGCTGAAGCCTTTTTTTGTCAAAAGCGGGAGCATTCCCGAGTGGTCAATGTGCGCGTGCGTTAGAATCACGGCGTCAATTTCACTTGCGTTTATCGAAAGCTGTTGGTTTTCATAAATGTTGGGGCCTTGCTCCATTCCGCAATCCACCAACAGATTTTGTCCGTCAACCTCAAGCAGATAACAACTTCCCGTCACCTCTCTTGCCGCGCCCAAAAATGAAATTTTCATATTTGTTCTCCCTTTGTCTTTTATATCTATCTTAAAATGAATTTGCCTTTAGTTAGGTTGCGTTGCCTTACATAGTATATTAGCATAAATACGCCTATCGCTATGGTATGCGAAGCAATGTTAATAAGCGCATCCTCTACCGTTGACGCCCTTTTATAGGTTATAGACGGCAACTGAAGCAACTCGGATATTATTGCAACGCTTACGCCGATTCCTTGTGAAATAGCCGCTGATAAGAATACGTTTTGGGGAAAGATATTTAAAAATAAAACCATTCCCAAAAAACCCAATACAAAAAATATACCAATGTGTCCTATCAGCATTCGGAACAGTATCCGATAATTATAAACCACGCGAAACTCTTGCTCCGCCGTAACCTGCGTATCGGATTTTAGCGTTGCCGAAACTGTAATTTCTCCAACCTTTCTGCCCCAAAGATTTCCCTCGCCGTTAATGTAGGCAATCTCCGTATCGTCAACTTCCCAAAAAACTTTACCTGTAACGTCTTCGCCATTATAAAACGCATTAAGCTTTAAACAACTTTTTGTTTTTACTTTTTGGCTTTGGGCAATTATCGACAGTTTTGTCTCGTCAAACGAGCCGCTTTCAATACCACCGACAACAGGCGTATCCTCTGGTTTTAATATTGACGTAAATTTGTCTTTTACCGTTTCATAACCGCTTTCCTCGGCAGTTCCCGGCAAAAGGGCGCCCAAAAAAATCAACAGAATACATAAGCAATAAGAAATCAAAATATTTCTTACATACTTTCCATTATCAAATTTTAGAAATTCAAATTTATTTGTCATACTTTTTTAACAAAACAATATATTTCTTTAAAGTATTTGTAATTTCTTCATTTGTATGGTATTTTTATTATATATTATGTGAAGAGGTATTGCAATGATTAAATATCCTGATTTTATTTCTAATAAACGTTGTCCCGCCCCAACGCCCGATTCCATTATCGAAAACGGCAAAACAAATTTCGGAACGTTTGACGCTCCTTTTAAAAATCTCAATTTAATTGAAGCCGAAGACGCTTGGAGCAAAGCTCTTTCTTTAAAGGCGCGCGCGTCACGTTTGACGCAGTGGGAAGCGTTCGAGGTGCACTTCGACGAGGGCGCGCTTATCTCCGCCGTTTATAATCTTGGGACGGCTATTGGATTTTCAATCTTTGTTTGGTATGACAAAATCAACAATAAGATTTATAGCTGGAAAAACTTTGTCGCGCCCGCAAAAAAAGCAAGGGTCGCCTCACAACTTATCAACGACTATTGCTATTTGAAAACGGGAAAATCAGAATATAGAATCGATAATGACTTTGCCAACGGCAAAGCCTCGGCAAAAGGTTATACTAAAGGTAAAAACGGCGCCTTTGAGATTGACGTAAAATTTGAACGCCTTTCTCCTCTTGCCAACGGCGTTATGCCCCTCGCCCAAAAAGACGGCAAATTTGTCAATCCGCTTTACTCGGAAAAAGACTTTTTTAAAGCCACGGGCACAATCACATTAAACGGCAAAACATTTACCTCTAACGAACGCTCCGTCGGCATCATCGATGACCACAAGGGTTATTATCCGCGCCCTGCTCACTATGACTGGCTGACAACAATGGGACAATGCGAAATTGACGGAAAAATGCAATATCTTGCGTTCAACCTCACACGCAATCAATCTGTCGACCAAGATAATTACAATGAAAACGTACTCTGGCTGGAGGGCAAATCCTATCCGCTACCTCCCGTTTGGTTTACGCACAAGGACGATAAAAAGAAAGCCGACGTTTGGTATATCAAGGATGAACACGGCATGGTGGATTTACGCTTTGAAATAGCCCAAACCTTCTATATGCCTATCCCCGTAATTACCTATTACGCCTTACCGTACGGCAAGATATACGGCACAATAAAGGACCACGACGGCAAGGTATACGTTTTAGACAATATGATTGGCATTGGAGAAGACAAATCAACAAGAATATAAAACCGATTAAAACTTATATTTTTGACTTAGAATAGTTTTTTTACTGCTTAAAAAGAACCCGCAAAAGCGGGTTTTTTATTTTCATAAATCTTCTATAAGACAGTCAACATCTGATTGCTTTGTCGCCCAACTAGTGCAAAGCCTGATTTCATAGTATTCGTCATTCAGCTTTTTCCATAGGCATACGCTATATTTCTTCTTTAGTTTTTCCACAAGCAAAGCAGGGAGCTTTAAAAACAACTGATTGGTTGAGCAGGGATATAGTATCGGATAGCCTTTTTGCTGACACGCTTGTTTAATCTGCTCCATAAGCTCGTTTGCGTGTTGCCCTATTCTAATAATCAAATTATCGGTAAACAAGGCGTCAAATTGCGCGCCCAACAATCTACCCTTTGCAAGGATTGCGCCTTTTTGCTTCATTAAGGTACGAAAACCGACAGATAAAGCCTTGTTTGTGAAAACTATCGCCTCACCAAGTAACGCTCCGATTTTAGTCCCTCCGATATAAAATACGTCGCATAGCTCGGCAATTTTTTCTAAGGACAAAGTGGATTGCTTCGACGCTAAGGCGTAACCCAAACGCGCGCCGTCCATATATAACGCCAAGCCGTTTGAGCGACAAACTGTGCTCAACGCTTTCAATTCTAAATCCGAATAGAGCGTTCCCAGTTCGGTCGGATGAGATATATAAACCATACCCGGGGCGACTGTTTGTTCACTTTTTCCACCGTTATGAGCGTCTATTGCATTTTGTATATCCTGCGCTGTAAGTTTTCCGTCAATCGACTTGACCGCGATTACCTTGTGACCGGTAGCTTCAATTGAGCCGCATTCATTTACCTCAATATGCCCTGTATCGGCGGCTATAACGCCTTGATAAGGTTTCAAAATTGAAGAAATAACCACCAAATTGGCAAGCGTTCCGCCGGCGACAAACTCTACTTGCACCGAAAGATTGTTGCAAGCTAGTTGAATTTTTTCTTTAGCGCGTTGTGATATTTCATCAAAGCCATAGCCCGACATTTGCAATTCGTTGGTTTTGATTAATTTCTCTAAAATACTTGGGTGCGCGCCTTCAGCGTAATCACATTCAAATCGAATCATATTACCTTCTCCATCGTATTTAAAAGTCATACTATATTGTATGTTTTTTTGGCGCTTATGTCAATAAAAAGCTTTTGCCTCAGACGCTATCACAATAAAGTTTTTTTGTTCTGTTATTCAAATATTTATTTGAAATGCGTAAAAAAATCATAGTTTAGGAAATTTTTTTCCATTATTTGGCGCATTTTAGAATCGTTTCGGTTTTTTAAGGAAAAATTAGCGATTTTTATTGTTTTTTTTTATATTTTAAGTTATATTTTATAGGTAGTTTTATATTCTAAAATCTGCTGTAGGAGAAAAGAATTGAAAATAAGGGAAAAATTATCCGGAGCGATTGACTCGCTCAAACTTTATTGGAAGCACCCTCCCCTCGGACGCTATATGCCTTTTAAGGAAATCGGCTCGCTTGCCGCGGGCGGAATAGGCGCCAAATTTATTATTACCATTGTGCAAGCGATGATGCTAAGCGTTGGAAACGGTCTTATCGGAAATACCATTGGAATTGACCCTATGCCACTTTACATCATCTATGCGATAAGCGTTGTCATCGGTATACCCTTAGGCGCGTTGCGTGCAAAAATGATTGACTCTCACCGCAACCCAAAGGGAAAATACCGTCCTTACATATTATCAATGGGTATTCCGACATCGATTTTAGCAATCGCCTTTGTTTGGATGCCGTACGACAGTATGGGGTTATTGGCAAAATGTTTGGTTGTTTTAGCGTTTAATATCGCCTTCCAGTTTTTCTTTAACTTCTATAACGACGCATTTGTCAGCTTAATAAATGTTTTATCGCCAAATACAATCGAACGTTCGGACGTTAGCTCGCTCACTGCGGTAATCGACTCGCTAGCGCCAAGCATTATCACAATGTTTATGCCCTTGGTCGCCTTTGCGATAACGGGGCAAAATACGCTGTACGATATGAAAATTTATCGCTATGCGTATCCGCCGTTGATTATTGTCGGCTTTTTGATTTCGTTGCTTATTTATTGCAACACAAAAGAAAAAATAATTCAGGCAAAAACTCACGATATACAACTTAAGTTCTCCGACGCTTTCCGCGCGGTTGCCAGAAACAAATATTTTTGGATTATTTCACTTGCTGGCTGGCTGGGATTTTTAGAGGGCGCGTTCGGCAACATTATGGGCTGGATGTATAACTATCAAGGCGCTTGCTCTGCCGCTCAATACACTTTGATTATTACTATCGGCTCCAACGCATCGCTTTGGCCTATGTTGTTTGCTCCGCTTCTTATCCGCGCTTTCGGAAAAAGAAAACTTCTGATTTTTTCCAACGTGATGAACATATTTTTCATTATGATTATGCTTCCCGTTATCCGTATGGGTGAGTCTTCACATATGATTTGGTTGCTGTTGGGTTGCACTTTTATGAATAACTTTGTTTCCACAATGGGAGGAGTTTTAAACCCAAGTATCAACGCAGATATTCGTGACTATCAGCAATATATCTCGGGCGAGCGTATTGACGGTATGTTTATCGCAGTAGGCTTAATCGGAAGTATTATAACTTTGGGCACAAGCCTTGTTCTCCCCGCAATTTACACCGATACAGGCCTTAACGAAACAACGCTTGCCGGCTTGAAAGATTGGCTGATGACCCTACAAAACCCTGATGGCTCTTCTGTAATTGGCAGCCGTCCTTTAAATGTTTATGACGTATTATACGACAAAGGACACTTTATCAATATAAGCACCGTTTTAATTGTTGCCTCGGGCGTGGGCGCGCTTTTAAATGTTATTCCTTTCTTCTTCTATGATTTGACTGAAATAAAACAGAAAGCAATGGTAACTGTTTTAAGAATACGCGCTTTGTTTGAAGACTTTGGAAATAACGCCTTATCCGATGAAGATTTGGTTGGCGCGATAGATATGATTGAAGAAGCAAGCGCATTTGTTAATCAAACGCCTATTCCTCTTTCAAAGCGCAACTGGCGGGCTGCAAAACGCCGCAAACATAAGAAAATGCTTGTCCTTATTTTTGCAAAACTTAAGCGCAATAAGGATACCATTGAATATGCCAAGTCGGAGTATGTTTCTGTCTGCGAGGAAACAAAACAAGAAAAAGCTATATACAAAAACAATAAACTTACAAACGAAAAGATTGAAATTTCAAAATACATTATGAAAGAAATCAATCGTTTTGAAACTCCTGAAGGTCAAGCGGACGTCGAACGCGCGCAAGTTTTCATTGATGCGGGCTTAGACGGAATTTCTAAAATCACTCCTCTTTCCCTTCATTCTGCAAAGCTTCTTCCAAAAAAGACGCATGAAGAAAAAGTTGCGCGCGTTATTGCGATAGAAAAAGCAAGAAACGAAATTTTTGCTCAAAAAACTATTGCCAAATATTACCCGCAAGGGGTGGAAGAATTTGATTCCTCGGTGTTTGATAAACTGTTTGCAAAAGAAGACGCTTTGGACACAAAACTAAACGAACTTTATCAAAGTCTGCATACCGCAAAAGAACTTAAACGCCTTACCGAAATCGAAAGCGTCAAAGAAGAAATTTCCGTTGCTAAATCGGAAATGACAACCATTAAAAAACAGCTTAAAATTGCAACCAATAAATACGCAATCTTTAATCGTGCGGCAAGGCCATATTTGGACGCAAAGAAACTTTTAATCCAACAAGAAAACTATCGTCACTATGAGGACATTAAAGCCAACTATGAGGAATCTAAACGTCGCGCCGAGCAAAAACTTGCTGAACAATTAGAGCAAGAAGCTCGTGAAAAAGAGGAAAAAGCCGCTTACGCCGCCAAACTAAAGGAAGAAAAAGCTGCAGCAAAAGCAGCCAAAAAATCCGAAAACGGTAAATCCGAGAAAGCAGAAAAGGCTCCTAAGGAGAAAAAAGCTAAAACGGATAAATCAACAACTTTTGAAAAACCTAAAAAAGTTAAATCGGAAAAAGACAAATCCCAAAAAACAAAATCCGAAAAAGTTAAGTCGGAAAAAACCAAAACTGAAAAAGTCAAAACGGATAAGGTCAAAAAAGACAAAACCCTAAAAGAAGATAAGCCTAAATCCGAACGCGTAAAAAAAGAAAAAGACTTGACAAAATCACCAAAAATCCGAAAGAAGGATTTAACAGATAAAACCGACGATGACGAATAAAAACTAAGCTGCCTAACAAGGCAGCTTTTTTTATGCTTTTTAATAATCTGTTTTATGGAAGTTATATATACCTTTTAAACTTTCTTCTCCCCTATAAACACTCTAAACATCGGCAGACACGCGTCAAAAAAGCGTTTATAGGCTTGACAATAATCTCTGTCTGCGCGGCTGCGTTTACAACCTCCCGCTCTGCACAAGCCGAAATATCGGCAGCTTTTGCATTTTTCCTCTATAACAAAGGATTCTTTGATGAACTCTATCGCCTTATCGCTGTGAGCCGCCTCACTAAAACTAACGTCTTTTATGTTTCCCAAAAGCCACTCGTCCACACAATAAAAATCGCACGGATATAAGTTACCGTTGCCCTCAACCACGAATTGATGCGAGCAATGTCCCAAAACCCCGCATTGTTCGGGCTGCTTTCCCAAATACTGATAAACTAGATTATCCAAAAGCCTGACGCTTGTATAATTGCCTCTCACGTAGTCTTTAACATACAGATTGAAAAGCTTAATCAAGAAATCGCCGTATTGCCCGACGGTCATAAAAAGCTCGTTTTCCGATTTATCTCCAAACGGGCGCAGGCAAGGTATAAACTGAAGATATTTAAAGCCGTAATCGCAAAACCATTTATATATTTCCTCGATATTATCCGCGGTGTATCCCGTGGTAACAATCAAGCAATTAAACTCCACTCCCTTATTTAAAAACAATTCGGCGGTGGACAAAACATTTGCAAAGGTGGCGCTATTGTCTGAAAAAACCCGAAATTTGTTTGCCTTCTCGTTTCCGTCTAGGCTCAAGCCTATCAAAAATTTGTTTTTTACAAAAAAATCCGCCCACTCCTCGGTGACAAGCGTGCCGTTGGTTTGCAAAGAAAAAATAATTTCGCTGTGTTTTTTATTTTCTTTTTTTACCTTTTCCACAAAGTATTGGAAAAACTCTAACCCCGCCATTAAAGGCTCTCCGCCCTGAAAGGCAAAAAATATCCGCTGTCCGTCGGCAAAAGTCAACGCTTTTTCTATTATTGCGTCGGCGGTTGACGTCTCCATAACTCCATAGCTGAAACTTTCTCGGGTTTCGGCAAGAGAATGATAAAAGCAATATTTGCACCGCATATTACAAAGGCTTGACGCGGGCTTTATCATAATTGAAAGCGGAGGCATCAGTCTTTATAATATTCTGCGTAATAGCCGCGCCTGTTTTCCTTCAAGCGCGCTGTCCATTCGTCCATAGTGTCCGCATATTGCCCTGCAAGCGTCGGGAAAACGTCAGCCCTTTGATAGCTTTCGCCCGAGTCGTCCGTTAAGCATATAAGCCAATTTTTGCGTTTCTTATCAAAAAACTCGGGGTTGTCGTTCTTCATATACTTAAAATATTTCCAAGTTGTATAAGTATTATCTTTTATAAACGGCATATCGGCGTACGCTGTCTCGTCCGCTGTTTGCGTCGTGTGCTCTGTTCCTTGCGCGTATCCTTTAACGGACGCCAAAACATCTTCCCTTGTTAAGCTATATTGCACCGCGCGGATTTTCTCCCTCTTCATATGCAAAATCGGGTGGTTTTTATCGTGGATTATTGTAGAATCCGTATAATCATTTATTGCCGAAACCATAGAAACACCGTCAAGCGCGCGGTCAACGTCGCTGGGTAAATAGCCTGTAATCGTGCCGTCCTTGTTGGAAATATTGCATATGTTGGCAAGCGTAGGGAATAAGTCCACAAACGTCGCCGGAGTGGATATTTCGCGGGCAACCTTATCAAGAGGAGTATTGCTGTATACGGGATTATTGCCCCAACGCATATAGAAGGGCACCTTTTGTCCTCCTTCATAGGCGGAATATTTCCCCCCTCTAAGCTCGTTCATTGAGCCTTGAAGCGCAGGGCCGTTGTCCGAGGTAAATATGATAAGTGTATCATCCAAAACGCCCAGATTTTCCATTGTATTAAAAAGCTCACCCAAATAAAAGTCAAATTCCGTGACGCAATCGCCGTAAATGCCCGCGCCGCTAGTCCCTTGAAAATCATAACCCGCATAGACGGGGGCGTGCGGCCACGGAGTAGAATAATAAGCAAAAAATTTCTCGTTAGAATTGGCTTTCTCGGTTATCCAGCTTTCAATTTGATTGTGTATCAAAACAGTTGCGTCGCTTTGGTCAAGCTCCTTTGCGCCGACGGCTATTTCATACTCTCCGCCCTCTTCGGTAACGTGATAAAAAGGCGCCATATCGTTTACGTGATGCGAACCGTAAAAATAGTCAAAGCCTTGGTTTGTTGGCAAATATTGTCCGTAATCTCCCAGATGCCATTTCCCGAAAGCGCCCGTATTGTAGCCCGACGCTTGGAACGCCTCCGCAATAGTCACTTCATCGCCCAGCATACCGTCGCAGTTGGCGCCCATCTCGATAGAATTGAAAACCCTTGTAGAGGCGAAGGGATTTACGGAATTTACCGTTGGATAAATTACATTGTCTGCGTATCCTCTATAAGGGTAACGTCCTGTCATCAGCGCAAAACGCGCGGGCGAACAAACCGAATAGGACGAATAAAAATTATCAAAATCCAAACCGCTTTCGGCAATCCAATCAATGTTTGGCGTTTCAAAAGCTGGCGTCAAATTTGCTTTCCTTGCGTTGTAGCTTGTGTCGCCGTATCCTAAATCGTCCATTAAAATTACCAAAACGTTGGGGTTATCTGCGTTGTTGCTTTTTTTGACATTATTTAAATATTCATCGTGACCTTGCGTCATATCCATGACTTTGGGATTAGAACGCAAATTCATAAAGAAAATATACGTAATAGACATTCCAATTAAAACCACGCTGAGAGAAGTTGCAAAAACCTTTTGAAGCTTTAACGAGCCGTTCTTCCATTTATCCAAAACGAAAAAGAGCCCCAAAATAAGCAAAAATGCAGGCGCGCACAAAATGATATTCCCCGCAAGACGAGTGCCGAAATTCCCTTCTCCCTGCCATAAGGGATGCTCAGCGGAGGAGTATCCCGCCATCGCAGAGGTCAACGCTCCCCAGCCCGCGTCTGCTCCGTTAAAAATATAAAAGGTTGCAATTCCAAAGCTGACTGCGATATACCCTATTAAAAACCATATCGAAACACGTTTTTTAAACAACAGCTCAAGCAAAATCAACGCTGCGTTTACACACATATATATTGCGCCAATAAGCACCACAAGATTAAGCCCGACTATCCATTGAGCAAGCATAATTGCTATGCCGATACACAATATTATGATTGGGAAAACTGAAGGTTTTTTATATAATGCTAGGGGTTGAGGTTTTTTTTCAATTTCAAAATATCCTCTTTCATCTGCCAGATTTAATTCGTCGGATTTATTGTTCATAACGCTGTCCTTAAAATTTTATTCTTATATAGTTTACTATATATCCAACGTTTTTTCAAGTTATGAGCAGACTTATATTATTTTATTGTCGAAAAATGCTTTTAAAAACGATTTTTATTGCTGCGTAAATATTTTTTATAATTTAACACACAGTAAATACAAATCTTGGAGGTTTTTTATGAATCCTTATGTAGAAATAATTGTGCGTTCAATTATAGGGTTTTTTGCGCTGTGGCTTTTCGCAAGGCTCTTGGGCTCAAGGCAAATTTCTCAGCTTACATTTTACGACTATGTAGTCGGCATAACAATTGGTTCGATTGCAGGAACGCTTTGCGTAGACAGAGATATTCCGATATGGTATTCAATTATCGCAATTGCAATTTGGGTATTAGGCGTGTTTATTTTTGAAATGCTGACAAATAAAAGTATAATACTCAGAAGAGTTTTTTCGGGTTGCGCAAAAGTATTGATTTCCGAAGGAACGATTGTTGACAAGAATTTGATGATAACTCGGTTTGATATAAACGACCTTCTGCGGGAGCTGCGCTCGCTTGGCTATTTTAACGTAGCCGATATTCAGTTTGCCGTATTAGAAACCAACGGAAAGTTATCTGTGTTGCCAAAGGAAAACGTCCGACCGCTCCAGCCTTCTGATATGGAAAAGAATTTGCCTGAAAAATCCTTGGTTACAAATATCATAATAGACGGGAAAATAATGGAAGAAAATCTCGCTACCACAAAAAAGGACAAGACGTGGGTGCAAGACCAGTTGAACGCGCAAGGAAAAGGAGATATAAAAAATATCATTCTCGCCACGCTTGACGAAAACTATAATTTATCCGTTTACGAAAAAGGTTCCACGACGGATTTCGATACGGTTTTCCAATAAGAATATAAACATTATTTAAAAAACGCCGTTTATCGGCGTTTTTTTGTTTATAAACTACGTTTTAAGCATTTTTCCAGCTTCGGCGATAGTGGTGTGTAGACAAAGCACTTGTCCAAAAGCTTTCCCGCGACAGCTAGTATCGGCGCATTTATAAAAGTGGTTACGATGGTGCCAAGCCCTATACTGTGATAGCTGCTTAAATATATCGTTTTCCATTCAAAGGTTGTGGCGTCTCCAAAAAGGGTTAAAGCCAAGACTAGCGATAGAGCCAAGCTTGACAAGTCGTAAAACCATTTGGTTTTAGAAATATTAAAGTGATACCTGCCGGACAATTCAGCCACAAATAACTCGTATACCTGCAAAGGAAAGTATGTCCTAAAATAGCACGCCACGCCCGTTGCCGTGATTATGTCCCCGACAAACAGCATAACCCACCTTAGCCACAGCGCAGAAAAAGTCACGTCCTTTAAAATAAACAGCCACAAGTCTAAAACCATTCCGTATATTATCGCAACAACAAACGCCAGCAAAAAACGCCAGTCAAAGCGTCTGATTACAAGACACAGTATTACAAGCAAAAAGCCTTGCATAAGATATTCCACCATTCCTACGCTAAAACCGCTCCAATAGCCGGCTATAGCCTCGTAAATGATAAATGGCGGAGCCGCTATCATCGATACTCCTAAATCGGCTTTTTTGCATATGCTGACACCTAATGCGACAAGCGCAGTTCCCAGTACCCACATAATTTCGGACATTTTTGGAATTTTCTTGTTTTCGTTTTTCATAATTAAAAAGGGTCGCATTTCTGTGACCGATTGTTTTATCTTTCTTCCCTAAAGTAGGAAAGTCCTAAGGAAGCAGGCGGTTGATTTTCTCTCTTATTTTTAATACTCGTTGCAATTAAAATGACTATTGTAACCAAATAAGGTATCATTTTAATGATTTCTTTCATTGAAAAAGTCACGTTTAAATAATTCGGTGCAATATATAACGCGCCAAATAGGATTGACCCTAAGATACCCCAGTTTGTTTTCCATACCGAGAAAATGACCAAAGCCACAGCCATCCAGCCGTAAATGTCTATCGTATATTCAATGCTGCCGCCAAGGTAGTCCATAATATAAAATAATCCGCCGAGACCCGCTATTGCGCTGCCTATAACTGTTGCCAAGTATTTATATTTGGTTACGCTTATGCCCGTGGCATCTGCCGTAGCAGGGCTTTCTCCGACGGCTCTGAGATTTAACCCGACGCGCGTCTTTTTTAGGATAACTGCCACAATAAGCGCTATCGCTATTGCCAAATAAACCAAAAATCCGTATGAAAAGAACACTTTCCCAAACTCGCCCAAAGAGCTTGCACCGCTAAAGGTTTTTGTAAAATAACCGCTTGCTACGTTAAAGCCCGTCGTATTAACTCTTTGCCCGAAAAATCTCAAAAAACCAACGCCAAATGTTGTTATAGCAAGACCTGTTACGTTTTGATTACATTTTAGGGTAACCGTCAAAAAGCAATATAAAAGTCCCGCTAAAGCGGCAAATAAAATTGACATCAATACGGGCGCCATTATTGCCCCGAAACCGCTTATCTGCCCAATATCGGAAAGGGATTTCAAATATAATTCTTCTCCGATTAATCCTCCAACCGTTCCAATACACATAATTCCAGGAATACCTAGGTTTAGGTTGCCTGACTTCTCGGTAAGCGTTTCGCCTATTGAACCATACAGAAAAATTGTGCTAAAGCGTATTGCGTTTTGTAAGAATGCAAAAAACATCATTGTTTATTTACCTCCTTTTTAAAGATGCGAAATTTAACTTTATAATTTATAAAGAACTCGCATCCAATTATGAAGAAGAAAAATATGCCGCATATTATGTCCGGCAAATCTTCTCCCAATCCATAGAGCGAAGATATATGGCTTGAGCCCTTTTCCAAAAAGACTACCAAAAAGGACGTGAGAATCATTGCAATTGGATTGAACTTTGCCAACCACGATACCAAAATAGCCGTAAAACCTTGTCCGCCCACCGTGTTGGAATTAATTGTATGGTCGGTGCCTGCAACAAGCAATAGCCCCGCCAGACCGCAAACTGCGCCAGATAGAATCATTGTACGAATTATAACTTTTTTTACGTTTATGCCTATATATCGCGCCGTATTTTCACTTTCTCCAACAACGGAAATTTCATAGCCGTGTTTACTGTAGCGCAGATATACGTATAATAAGCTTGTCAACGCCGCAACAATAAGGATATTTAATAAATATGTTTGTCCGCCTAAAGCCGGAAATTGCCCGTGTTTTAATATCCCAAGTACTCCTGAACCGCTTTTTACCCAAATAAAAATACAGCACGCCACTAATTGCATTGCAATATAGTTCATCATAAGAGTAAATAATGTTTCGTTGGTTTTCCATTTAGCCTTAAATATTGCCGGAATAACTGCCCAAATTGCGCCTGACAAGACACTGGCTATCGCCATAATGATAAGAAGAACCGTGTTGTCCAGCTTATCTCCTAAATACTGAATGCAAATAACGCAAGCCAAACCTCCGATAAGCACCTGCCCTTCTGCGCCGATGTTCCAAAATTTCATTTTAAACGCCGGAGTAACCGCTAACGCAATACAAAGAAGAATGGCTATGCCTTGCATTAAGTTCCAAATTCTTCGCTCCGTGCCAAACGCTCCTTGGAAAAGATATTTGAAAAAGTCCCCCAAATTCCCCTTTGTGAGCGCCGAGCTTACGATACCGCAAACGATAAGCGCAGCAACGAAAGCGGCAATCCTGATTAGCCAAGCTTTCCACCAAACAATGTATCCCCGTTTGGCTACATGAAACAGTGGTTCGCGAGCAGTTTTTGTTTTACTTTCCATTGCTGTTAACCTCCTTATTTTCAATATCGGCGGGAATTGAAGTTGTATTAGTCATAAGCCATCCAATTTCTCTTTTATTGGTTTTTCGTCCGTCCAAAATACCTGTAATCTCCCCTGCGCACATAACAACAATACGGTCGCAAAGTTCCACCAAAACGTCCAAGTCTTCGCCAACGTATATGACTGCAACACCGTTTTCTTTTTGCTTATTTAAAAGATTATATATGGTATAGGAGCTGTTGATATCCAAACCTCTGACGGGATAAGCCGCCATAAGAACAGTAGGCGCGGAAGCAATTTCTCTGCCCACCAAAACCTTTTGGACGTTTCCGCCAGACAAGCGCCTTACGGGCGTATGTGTGTTTGGCGTTACAACCTCCAACTCTTCTATGATATCTTCTGCTAAATGGCGGGGATTTTTTCTGTCTAAAAACATAGTTTTTCCTTTGCGATAACTGCGCAACATCATATTGTCAACTATGTCCATATTCCCGACTAGCCCCATACCCAGCCTATCCTCGGGAACAAAAGAAAGCCTAACTCCTAAGTCTCGGATTTGAGTAGGATTCTTTGATTTTAAATCTACCATTTCGCCGTCAGTGGGATTATTGTAAATAATATCGCCCGATTTTATTTGTTGAAGACCGGCTATTGCCTCCAGCAACTGGCGCTGACCGCTTCCTGCAATACCTGCTATCCCAAGGATTTCGCCCGTATGCGCGGTAAACGATATATTATTTAAAACCTTGACGCCTTCTCGATTGACAACATTTAAATCTTTGACAATTAACCTTTCTATTTGATCTTTTGGCTCGGTTCTGTCAATGTTTAGAGAAACCTTTTTGCCCACCATCATTTCGGTGAGTTCATGCTCCGTAGTTTCTTTTGTATTGACTGTTGCGATATGCTCCCCTTTTCTGAGAACTGCCACCTTGTCAGAAATCGCCATAACCTCGTTAAGCTTATGCGTTATGATAATTATGGATTTATTGTCATCGCGCATATTTCTTATAACGTTAAACAATTTATCCGTTTCTTGCGGGGTAAGAACCGCGGTAGGCTCATCCAAAATCAAGATATTAGCCCCTCGGTATAAAACCTTTATAATTTCGACAGTCTGCTTTTCACTTACAGACATATCGTATATTTTCTTGTTTAAATCAATATCAAAACCGTATTTATCCGCAATCTTTTGTAATTCTGTTGCGCGGTTTTTTTTCAAATAGTTAAATTTGAGTTTTTTTGCTGATTTGATAAAGGGTAATGCGGCAATTTTCATTGCCAACAAAAATTTATATCGGCATTTATCTATGTCGTATATTTTTTTTACGGGCGCATGCTTATCTTCAGCGTCAACAACTATCCTTCCCTCTTTTGCCTGCTGTTTTAGCTTGAAAGCTTTTTCTTTTATGCTAAATGAAGGCATATTTTCGCCCAAAATTATATTATCTGCGGCAGAAAAAACATCAACCAACTTAAAGTGTTGATGAATCATTCCAATTTTATTTTCAAAAGCGTCTCGCGGAGAGCGTATAATAACCTCTTTTCCTTCTACCAAAATATGTCCTTCATCGGGATAATATATGCCCGCCAACATATTCATAAGAGTGGTTTTACCGCTTCCGTTTTCGCCGAGCAAAGCCATGGTCTCCCCCGGATATAACGAAAGATTTACGTTTTTATTAGCAACAACCTCGCCAAAAAATTTAGATATGTTTCTCAGTTCAATAACAGCAGAGTTAGCCACAGTTTCCTCCGAAAGAAAATCAAACGCTAAACAAAGGTTTAGCGTAATAAAAAGGGGTTGGCGGAGTATAAAAACTCCGCCATTTCCTTTTGTGAATTATACGTTAGTTAAGATAGGTTATTCCGTCAATTCTTAAGTCAAAGTAAGGCGCAGAACGATATTCGGATTCTGCAAAATAAGTGATTGTTTTGCCGTTAACGGTTATTGTTTTAATAACGTTTGTATCAGGTGCAAAATCGCCTAAATCATCAACGTCTGCTACATATTCGGTTATAGCCTTGCCACCAACGGTAAATGTGCTTACGTCAAACACTTTCAATGTGCCGTCTGCAAACGCTTTTTTAGCTACTTCAATTGCTTCTGCGGTGCCAGCAGCTGCGGCAGCGCCAAGCTCTAAATCAACTACAGAGCCTGTATCGGTTGTTCCAACCCAATCAAATCCTAATGCGGTTACGCCGTTGATAGTGCAGTTAATCATATGCTCAAAATAAGGAGACCAATTAATCTTGCTGCCGGCAATATAGGAACCTGAACAACTGCTTTCGGTGCTGATATTGTATGTAACATTGGGGATACTGTTTTCTTTGCATGCCGTAGGAGCGCCCATAGAGTCAGCGTGTTGGCTGATTAATTTGCTTCCGCTTTGGATAAGAGCCAAAGCAGCGGCTTTTTCAGCAGCTTCATCATACCAGCTGCTTGTAAATTTAACGTCCATTTTTACTTCGGGGCAAACAGATTTAACGCCTAGGTAGAAAGATGTTAAACCGGATACTACTTCTGCATAAGGATAAGCGCCTACATAGCCGATTTTAGCGTTAGCGCCTGTAGCTTTTCCATCAACAGCGGTGTTAGCGGCAACTGCCATTTCATTCAATTTTCTGCCGGCTGCAATACCTGCAAGGTAACGACCTTCATAGATTGAAGCAAATGCATTATAGAAGTTTGCTTGAAGCGCAGTATGAGCAGAAGTACCTGTCGCATGACAAAAACGTACAGTAGGGAACTCTTTTGCTGCCTTTAACATAAACTCTTGATGTCCAAAGCTATCTGCAAAAATGATATTGCAACCTTGATCAACTAAATCAGCAGCGGTTTCATAGCAAGCATTGGTTTCAGCAATACCTGTTTTGATAATCAATTGGCTGTTTGTCAAGCCCATCGATGTAACGGTAGCTTTCATAGCGTCAATAAAGTTTTTATCATAGGTTGACTCCTCGCCGTGTAAACAAATCAAACCAATCTTAATGTCTGCTTTTTTAATTGGTTTAAAAGAAATAACCGATGATCCCTCAGGGGTTTTCTCTTCGTCCTTACAAGCGGTAAGACCGATTGACATAGAAACCACAAGCGCCAAGATAAGCAAAAGTGCAAAAATCTTTTTATTCATAGTACCCTCCATTATTTATGCCCGCAGGCAATTTATTATCTTCTGAATTTAATGCCGTTTTCATCCATAGCTTCAATAATAGCCAAGCTTTCGACGCGCACACCCTGCCGTCTAAGCTCATCTCCGCCACCCTGAAAACCTTTTTCTATTGCGATTGCGCACCCTACAAGCGATGCGTCCGCTTTATTAACAATTTCAATCAAGCCCCTAAGAGCCTCGCCCCTTGCCAAAAAATCGTCGACAATCAAAACTCGGTCGTCGGAATTTAAATAGGCTTTTTCAACCATAACGGTGTTTGTTTTGCCGTGAGTATAGCTTTTTATCTCGGCGGAATAGACATCGCTTGATATGTTTGCGGTTTTATTTTTCTTAGCAAAAAGCACCGAGGCGCGCAAATGTCTGGCTGCATAACATGCAATTGCGATTCCCGATGCTTCAATAGTCAAAATTTTGGTGATGCGCTGGTCTTTAAAGAGCGTGCTTATTTCCTTTCCGATTTCCTCTAGTAAGCTATCATCAATAAGATGATTTAAAAAACTTCCTACTTTCAACACCTCTCCGGGAAAGACTTTGCCGTCCCTAAGAATGCGTTCCTCCAAAAGTACCATATCAACTCCTAAATAACCATTAATAAATAGGACAGTATATACAACCCTATAAAATTTATTAAATATATAAATGAAAATAACTTAAAAGCAGAAGGAATAATAATGACTCATCTTCATCACGATCACGTAGGAGGAGGGCAGGCCATTAGCC
>CAZSAC010000004.1:0-55974 GCA_964604875.1 uncultured Bacteroidaceae bacterium
AATTTATTTACCGCAAGGGTTAAAAAAAATAACCCAAAAGAATAAGGAAAATGGACAACAAACAAACGAAAATTGACTAAAAGGAGGAGACAAAAATGTTTTTATACAACAAAAATAAAAAAACATATAACTTGGAAAGCAATAAGAAAAACAAGCATTTATTGATTGCAGTTTTTGTTTGTATAATGCTGTCTTCGTTTTTTGTTATTCCCTCTACTGCGCGGTATATAACTATTGCGAACGGAAACAATAGTTCCGCCATTGTGGCAAAGCCGATTTTTGAGGTAGAGTTTGGCTCAACGCAGCTGTCTTTTTCAGACAATGAAAGCGGATATTTTTGTTTCAAAGTCACAAACTCTAAAGGAACTGCAATATCGGAAACGTCGATGAGATACAAAATCGTTTTAAGCGCGCCCACAAACAATTTGTCGGCAAAACCTTCGGTATTATATCTTGCCACCGACGCTACTTATGAAACCCGCGCGGAACTAATTCAAGAACCGACCTTGACAACAGACGGAAACAACAATAGTTATAGCTATCAAATTGATTCAATGTCGTTTGGTATAGGTGGTTTTCAAGAAGCTTACTATGTTGTCAAATTTGACCAATTAAAAAGTGGAAACGTTCAGTTTAAGATTGAAATTATTGCCGAGCAAATAGATTAAAAATTTATAAAATGAAAACAGGGCTCAAAACAAAGAGGATAAATTTAATTCTTATTTTGGCGGTTATTTTAACGTGCCTAGCCGTTATTATACCTTCTGTTGCCAAATATATTATAAAAAAGGATACCATAATAGACATTGAAGTTAAGCCTACCGCCTTCGAATTTTGCTATCTTGACGGAATAAGCGGAAGTGACCAAAACGACGGTTCAAGCGCATATTTGGCGGTTTTAACAATCGAAAAGGCGTATGAAGTCATTAAAAGCAAGGTGTTAAGCAGCAGCGTGGGCTATATTATTGTGTCAGGTGACACGTTCGTTTCTTCAATAGCTACTCCGCAAAATTCCCCGTTTAGCGCGCAAGTGATTATAACATCAAACCCTTCAAAAATCGCTTTGGCGGGTGGGGTTACAGACACCACAAATTATCAAATATCAAATTCTGCGGCGCTTCGGTTCGCATCTAAAATTTGTTTTAATGCCCCGACAAAATTTGAAAATATGAAATTATCCGGCGAGACGGATACCTCCGCGTCAACGTTTTATCTCGGAGGGCAACGCATCGAATTTGGCGAAAACTTGACAATGCCAAAAAACATCAACGGGAATTTTGGAATGATAACTTTATACGGCGGAAATGAAAAAACCGTATGCGACGGTGTTGACATTACAATCAAAAGCGGGATGTTCACCGAAATTTATGGCGCAGGCAACAATGCGTCTGGCGATAATACCGTAAACGGAGACGTTAAAATATCAATGTTGGGCGGAGCGGTAAAAGAAATAAAGGGCGCGGGAAACAACAACGGAAACGTAAAAGGGAATATAACTATTACCGTTGAAAATGCGACAGTTGAAAACGGCATATACGGCGCGGGAAATACCTCAAATATTACGGTAGGCGCAATCGGAGATGTCCTAAGCGGAAATATAACAATTAATTATAAATCCGGCGCAACCACAAAATTTATTTACGGCGGCGGCGCAGGAACGGTTTTGGGAAACACACAAATAAACGTCACAGGGGGTACGGTTAGCGCAGCCGTTTATGGCGGTGGCGCAGGCGATGTAAACAAAAATTCGCAAATAAATATAACGGGCGGAACGGTCGCTTCGGTATATGGCGGAGGTAGCGCAGGGCAAATTCTCGGAAACACAAAGGTGTCAATTCAAGGCGCAACCATAGGCGGAAGCGTTTTCGGAGGCGGGAAAAGCGCGGCAGTTTTAGGAAAGGCTGAGGTTTATTTAATCAATTCGGCGGTTACCACGGTATACGGCGGAGGAGACGCAAGCGGCGCAACAGTATTTATGGGCGTAAAAGTCTTTATGACCAACAGTTTTGCAACCACGGTATATGGCGGCGGCAACGCTAGCGGAGCTAATGTTAGCAATGGCGCGCAAGTGGTGTTATTGGGTTCCACAACGGATAATGTATACGGTGGCGGAAATAACGCAATAATAGCGGGTGGAGCGCGTTTAGGCATTGATGCGTCGTCAAATATAAAATCAAAAGCTTATTTAGGCGGCAAAAACGCAACGGTATCTGGCGATATTTTTTCATATATAGAACCGACGCTGCACTGGTGGCTTTTCGTATATATTTATAACATCGGTTCAGGCAAAATTGCATCAGGATATAATGCCTATTTGTACTATGCGCCCAAGCCAGATTTTGGCACAAGAATATCAAACGTATCCATTTGGAGCTCGCCTGACAGAGAATTTATATTCGCAGAATGACTATTTTTGCTTGACGGAAATCGCGCAATAGTGCAAAATTAAAATAATATCACTATTTTTTAAAAAAAATGATAAAATATAAAAAGTACTTTTAAAAACAACTAAAGGAATTTTTAATGGATAATAAGCCCAAAATTTTATTTGCCTTCACGGAGTCAGGGTTGGGACACATCACTTCTATGCAGGCAATCAAAGAGGGAATTGAAAAAAAATACAGTGACGATTTTGAGTTGGTTTCGATATACCCTATGAACGATGACGGACCTGCAAAAAAATACGAAAACTTTATGATAAAGCAGGTTATAAATACCAATGGACATCGTGGACTTGGGAAATTTATTTTTGCATTATTGGAAGTATTCGGCAGGCAGTTTTTTTTGAGACTGTTTCATAGGACAATCATAAAAAAATCTACGGATTCGGTGGTCAATCGATTCAAAGAGGAATGCCCCGATATAATTATTTCCACCAATCACTATACTACGTTTTGCGCTTTGGAATATCAAAATCGCATTAATCCAAAGGTTTTTGTGGCGACGTATAATCCCGACAATAATACGCACGTGTGGTGGGACAACAGAGAAAAAGTTTTTATTGTAAACAGTGACAAAGCCTATGACGAGGCAATTAGCCGTCATTTTAAAAAAGAGCAACTGTATAAGGTTGGATATACCGTAAGAAAGACGCTTGTAGAATATAATCTTTCCAAGGAAGAAAGCCGAAAAAAGTATGGTTTGCCTTTGGATAAGTTTACGGTTATTTTGGCAGACGGCGCATATGCGAGCGCAAACGCCAAAGATTTTACGCTGGAGCTTTTAAAAACGGAAAAACCTTTGACGGTGTTGTTTATCGCAGGGAAAAACCAGCAAATGTTTGAAACGATGAGCGCAATAAAGGACAAGCTCAAGTCGGCGGGAAAAGAAAACATTACGCTGGAAGTATATCCCTTTATGCCCGACATTCACGAGTTATACCGCGCGGCAGATATGTTCATTACAAAAGGCGGGCCTAACAGCATTTATGATAGCATTTATATGGGTACGCCCGTTGTAGTAAACTATTGCAGTCAACCTATGGAGCAACAATCGTATAATCTGTGGGTAAAAGATTATCACTGTGGCGTCGGCTGTTTTTCCAAACGGAAAATACGTCCTCTTATTGAAAATTATATAGATAATCCTCAACAACTTGACGAGTATAAGAAAAATATAGCAAAATTCCAAGGCTGTCCCTCCGGCTCGGAGGCGGCTGCCGAAATAATCTATGCCCAATATCAAAAATTTAAGGAGAGCAATAATGGCCAGGCAAAATAAGTGGGATTCCGTTCACGATGAGCTGGAAAAGAAAGGCGAATTTGATACTTTTACCACGCCGATTTTGGAAAGCAAAACATTGCCTGTGGACGAAAACTATGTTTATCTTCCTAAAAACATATTTTTCCGAGCATACGGTTTCTTTTTAAAAACGCTGTGTTTTTTATTGGGGCCGATTGTAAATTTCTTTGGATTTGGCGTCCGTGTTAAGGGCAGAAAAAACTTGAAGTTAATTAAAGATTCCGGGGCAATCTCTGTTTCCAATCACGTTCATTATATTGACAATTTGATGTTACGCCAAGCAGTTTATCCGCATAAGGATATTTTTACTACCGTCGCTCCACACAACTGTAAAAAAGGCTTTGGCGGTATGACTATGCGAGCGGCGGGGATATTGCCGTTTTCAACAAACTTTGTCGCCAAAGAAAACCTGAACAAGGCAATTCATGAGCTTATGCTCAAAAAGAAACTTGTTCACGTTTACGCCGAGCGCGCGCTATGGTTTCGATATGAAAAACCGCGTCCGCACAAGTCGGGAGCGTATCATTTTGCCTATAACGAACACGTGCCGATTCTTCCGATATATATTTGTTGGAGAGAAAACACAGGCTTGAGAAAGCTTCTTAACCTTAAAAAAGGCGCAACAGTTTTCATATTGGAGCCTATGTATATAAATTATGATTTAGAAAGAGCGCAAGCTGTCGCCGATTTGAAACATCGGGTAGAAGAAGCTTATATAAACAAATACCGAGAGTTTTATAGTATTCAAGGCGTAATTTACTTAAACGATAATTAAATCTTTTCCCTCATAGCTATATGAGGGTTTTTTATTTTTCTTTTTACTTCGTATAGATTTTTTTTATTTTGGAAAAATCAAATTGAGGTAAAAATTTTGATTGAGTTTAAAACAGCTTTAAATGAAATACAAAAAGCATTGGATTGCGACGACGTGATTGTGCGAAGACTTAATCTTGGCGAAGTTGACGGCGCCCTGATATACGTTGACGCGCTAAGTGATAAAGTCCTTTTAGAGCAAGACATAATTCGTCCGCTTTTGTCGGCGGATAAAATGGAAGCTAACGCAGACTATATCCAAAGTGTAATCAATTACGGCGAAACGTTAAAATCATCCGAGGATATTGGCGATGCGGTTACTACCATTGCAAAGGGAGACATCGTATTTGTGATTGACAAAGCCCAGCAATACTTTTTTATTTCTCTTAAGCAGTTTAATTTCCGCAGCGTTACCGAGCCTCCTACAGAGTCCGTTTTACACGGACCGAGAGAAGGGTTCATCGAAGATATTAAGGTCAACCTTTCACTTGTGAGGCGGAAGCTGAAAACTCCTCAGCTGAAAGTCAAACAGTTATGTCTTGGAAAGGAAAGCAACACCACCGTGGCGATTATATATCTTGGTGATATCGCCGACCCCGATACCGTAAAAGAAGTGACGCATAGGGTTGCCTCGATTGATATTGACGGGGTTATATCGTCGGGATATGTAGAAAGATATGTGGAAAAATACAATAAATCCATTTTTCCCCAAACGGGCATAACCGAAAAGCCGGACATTGTTGTTGCCAAACTGTTGGAAGGCAGGGTAGCCATATTAATAGACGGCACGCCTGTAGCCATAACCGTTCCGTTTTTATTGTTTGAGGGTTTTCAAGACAGCTACGACTACTACTGCCGAGATTGGAGAGCCTCAATGCTCAGAGTTTTCCGTGTAATGGGTGCGTTGCTTTCGATATGCCTTCCGGGCATATATGTGGCAGTACAAGAGTTTCACTATCACTTATTGCCACTTAAATTTATGATTACGGTATTAAACGCCATAAGCGGTATTCCGTTTACGCCCCCGATGGAAATGCTTTTCGTTTTAATTTTGTTTGAAATATTAAACCAAGCAAGCGTGCGTATGCCCAAATATGTCGGCACGGCGCTATCTATTGTTGGAGCGATTGTACTCGGTGACACCGCGGTGCAAGCTGGCTTGCTGAGTTCTCCTGCGGTTTTGATTGTTGCAATTTCGGCAATCGGCATAAATTGCGTTCCCGAGCTTGCCGATACTTTCAGCATTTTAAGACTTGCGTTGTTGTTAGTGGGAAGCGTTCTGGGGCTTTTCGGAATTATGGTTTTCCTGGTATTGGTTTTGACATATTTATGTTCATTGCAAAGCTATAAGACGCCATATCTTGCTCCGTTTGCGCCCCTAATAGTCTCTGACTTAAAAGACGCTATAGTAAAAGACAGCATAAAAGGAATGGAAAAACGGCCGTATTCTGTTAGCACGGAAAATAGGAGGAGAGTAAGAAATGGCAGAGGATAATTCTATATATAAAAATCAACTTGCCGTGCTGGTTTTCATACTTACGTTTGCGCTAAAAATGTCTCGATTACCGCCAGAGATGGCGGGAGTTATGGGTTCTTCGGGGACGTTTGTTGTCAGTATCTATCTTTTGTTTGAGCTGATAACTTTCCTCTTTGTTTATAGCTTTATGAAACGGGGAGGACTAGAGGTTTTTGATAAAAACCCGAGTAAAACTTATAAGGTTTTGCTGGTCGTCGTAATGGTATATTATTTGGTAAAAACTTGTCTTGTGACGGGCGGTACTATTCTTTTTGTAATTGAATTACTGTTCGACGGCGTGAGCGCAGTGCTGATTTGTATTACACTGCTTATCCCGATTTTCTATTTGGCGTATAAAGGAATGCGTACCATAGCGCGATTTTCTCAAATATGTATATGGCTTATTGCTTTTGTTTTGGCGTTCAATTATATATTTTTAAAAGCAAACCCGATTTTTTCTCAAAACTTACCATTAATAAACGATACAATTCCCAAAATGTTTGAAAAAGGAAGTTCATTTTTTTTGTGGTTTGGGGATGTAACGCCGTTGCTTTTTATTAAGCTAAAAAAAGAACGCGCAAAAGGTACTCCTATAGCGGTTGCGATAATTGCGGCATTTGGTTTAATTATTTATGGTTTTACATTGTTGTTTGCCTTATATGGAAACGCCGCGCCATATATAAGTAATTTTTTGGTCAAGGTTGCAAGCTATAATCAGTTTGCCGATAAATTAGGACGGCTTGATTGGTCGGGAATAATTATATGGATGCTTATGGCGATGATATATCTTGCCTTTTATTTTTGGGTTATCGGTGAAATTGGGTCGAAAGTATTTAAAAAGCGCAACCTTGTTTTATCCTTATCGGTTGTCGTTGTCGCCATTGTGGAGTTTATGCTAAAAGATTATCAACGGGTGGGAGAGTTTGCTATGTCGGAGATAAAATATTACGCAGCATTTTGTAATTATGTTTTCCCGGCAATAGTGATTATTTGGGCTTTTGCGCTGAAGAAAAAGAATGCCAAAGCAGATGCTTTACTAGGCGGCGCGCCTGCGGGAGAAAGCGTATGAGAATGAGTTTAAAAAAGAAATACTTGACTATATTTTTGTTAGGCGCGATTTTGGTTTTATTTGCAAGAACGATACCTCAACTAAGCTTATCGCAACGAGCAATAGTTGTGGGGTTGGGGATAGACGGCGCCCCAAACAATTATACAGTAAGCGCGCAGATGATAAATCCTCTGGCGACAGGACAAGAAAACGCAACGAACGATACTTATGGAATTGTATCGGCAAACGGCAAAACATTATCCGAGTGTTTAGATAAGATTGCGCAAAAAGTGGGACTTGACATCTCATTGGCGCACTGTAATGTGCTGATTTTGGGAAAAGAACTTGTAAACTCCGACGTATTGCCGTCTATAAACTATCTGGTTTCCGAGCATCAGCTGCCGGGGCTGGGCGCGATTGCCGCCACGGATATGCTTGCAAAAGATGTATTTAGGTCAAAGCTAATTATGTCTTCGGTAAGCGCCTTCCAAATTCAGCAGGAGCTTTTGACAAATCAGGATAAAACCGCGCACGTATTGTCAACGGTAAAGCAGTTTATGGTATACTTGCTGTCTAGGAGCAAAGTTGTTATGGTACCGTTGATAACCTCGAAAAAAGTTTCGTCGGACGACTTAGGAAGCACAAACAAAGAAGACGAATATGATGAATTGAATTATTCCAAAGCGGCATTGTTTTCAGAAGGAAAGCCCGCGCTTATCCTTGACGAGGAAAAAACCGTGGGATACAACTATGTGACAAGCCGCGCAAAAAAAGGTGAGTTTACTGTTGAATATGAAAATCTTCCTTTCAGTTTAAACTTTCATTCTAAGAAATCCTCCAAGAAAACAAATTTCCAAAATGGAAAAGCGCAGGTTGTTTTTTCCATAGAACTTACCGCCAATGTCAATGAGGCGGGTTCTTTTGTCGACTATTTCTCGGGGAAGGACTTGACGCCCGACGTTATGGCAAGTTTAGAGGATTTGGCGGAAAAACAAATCAAAGAGCAAATAGCCAACACCTACCTGCTTTGTAAAGACGCGGGATACGACGTGTTCTCTTTAAACGACTTATTGTATTCGTGGCACGGCAACGACTGGGCAAAAGTGGCGGAAAATCCAAACTATCTTGACTTTGTGGATTTATATATTGAAGTAAACGTTACCGTTGCCAGAAATTAAAACTAATTGCCCTCAAGCATAATCCTAAGCGTGAGATTTTGGTCGGAAAGACGAAGTAACAGCACTCGGTTTTTTATTTCGCACTCGGGTAAAAGCTCATAGATTTCCGAATACTTTGCAAGGGTTTTAGACAAAATTGCATTAAGTCTTTTTTTAAGACTGCCGTTAGGAGCGGTATATTCCAAAGTTGCCGCTCTGCAGCTATGTAGTCTTAATCCTCCAAAATCCTTCAAAAGGGTTTGTCGTTCTTCAAGGAAACTTCGATAAATAGGCTTAAAAGCGTTTGACGCTTCATTTTCCAGTTTTCTTAAAATAGAAAAGCTTTGTTGATATAATGAAATTATCTCCGCCGCCACAGACGCTATCGCCTCGGGAAATTCGGCGGGCTTTTGCGCTTGGCTTATCGGCGTCGAAAAAGGACGCACGCAATTATCGCAAGAGAAGGTTTTTGCTTTGACCTTAGCATATTCCGAGGCAAGCTTTTCAAATGTTTTATCGTCGGGTAAAATATTAAAATCGTCCATAGGTTACCTCCGCTTTGCTATTATATGTTAAAAAAGTCGGGGTAGTGACTTTTTAAAAATACTCGACAAAAAAACACTTGTTTTGTGCGGAAGCATAATGTATAATAGCCATAAGGAATTTGTGAAATGGAATATAAAATCGAAACGCCAATTATGCTATGGCAGGGTTATAACCCTACCGCTTTGCCTTTAAACATCACCATATTAAATATGGAATCAGTTGACAACATCCTAATTAAGGAAGTTGTTTTTACCGTTGATTCCGTTGAAGACGGCAATATTCGGGCATATGCAAAAATGTTTTTACAAAAAGGGAAAGAAAAGGCGCCAACATTTTTATACATTCCAACCGGGACGGAAAAATTGGAATTCGGTCCATTTACCAAAGCCGTCTTTGAGAGGGGATATAATGTTGCTGTTATAGACTTTGGCGGAGAGGCTGAAGGGAAAGACCATTACACAACCTACCCCGAGTCTTTAAAATATTGCAATTTAGACGCAAATAAGGAGCTTTTATATAAAGCGTGTCCTGCAAGAAGGTCGCCTTGGTTTACGTGGATAAAGGTGATTCGCCGAGCTATTACCTTGTTGGTTGAGGAGCCTGCCGTGGACAGCGATAATTTGATTGTCATCGGATACATTGAAGGCGCGCAGCTTGCTTGGAGCGTAGCGGGGATTGACGGCAGAGTTCGCGCGGTTATTCCCGTAGGCGCAGACGGCTATGTGGAATATACCAATATTCCCAAATATCTTCCTTCCGGAGGTTTGCAAATCTCCGACGAAATGGAATGTTGGCTTGCGGGCATATCGGCGCAGGCTTATGCAAAAATGGTGATGTGTCCCGTAATGTATATGGCGGGGACAAACAGCACGTTTGCCGATATCGACCGTTTAAGCGACTTGTTTGCATTGATTCCGTCCAAAAAAAAATATATGTTATTTAGCTCTAATACCAACCACAACATTACTTTGACTAATTTTGAAAGCGGACTGACTTGGTTGGAGCGCATATTGGCGGAGCCATCGGAGGAAATTGTTTCTCCCGAACTGAAAACTTATGTCAGCGAAGGCAAATTATACGCAAGCGTTAAAGGTATTAAAGGAAGTGTTAAAATCAATATATATTATGCGCTGGACGAAAGGTATCCCGCCTTTAGAAATTGGTTGCTGACTTCCACGCCGATAAAAGCCGGTGACGATGAAAGCATTGCTCAAATTCCCGTATTTGCCGACTCGGAAATGGTTTTTGCATATGCAACGGTGTCTTTCGAAAACGGAATTATGTTGTCTACTCACGAGGTCGTTGCGGAATTGTCTCAACTAAAACTTACAGAGTTCGACATTGAAAATAAAGTAAAGCGCGGACGTCTTATTTTTAACGGTTCTATGCCAAAAACATTCTTTAGCGTAGAAACGCTTTATCCCGTGGTTGACGAAAGCAGTTTACAAATTGCAAAAGGTCCATATGATATAAAGGGCATCGGTGTTACGCAAGGCAAACTATGCACTTATAATATAGTTCCTCCCGATGACAGAAACGACGGCGATTTTATTCTTCAAATGGACATCTATTCTTCCAAAGAAAGGATAATCAAAATAAACCTATATACTGCCGAAAACGGCGGAACAAAATATAGCTATTACATCACTCTGCAAGCGTCGCCGAGCTGGCAAAGGATAAATCTTTCAAAGGGGGATTTTAAAACCAAGGAAATGCTTCCTCTTAAGGATTGGGCTATGGTCAGAAAGATGAAAATTCTTAAGGCGGAAGGAGTGCTGTTTAACAACATCTTATGGGTATAATGGATAAAGCAACGGTCGCAGAAGAGTCTCGCGTTAAAACAATATCTGATTTACTTGTCATCGTTATATTGGCAATTTTTATAGCGTCGGCTACCAACGTCATTTTTTTTGAGACAGTTCGAGTCAGGGGCGGGTCTATGAACGATACGCTTTACGGCGGAGGAGATATAGAAGTCGATAAGAATATGACTTTTTGGGGGAAACTGATTTTTGGCGCAGATGACTTAAACACAATGGGCGATAAGGTTTTGCTGCAAAAGTTGGGTAAAATCCAGGCGGGCGATATAATTGTTTTTAAAGCCTTCAATGAAGACGGCTTAAGGCTTTGGGATATGGATTTACGCGGAAATAAAACGCAGACACAATGGATAAAACGTGTTATCGGTGTTGGCGGTGATACCGTTGAAATTTATGGCGGGCGTGTTTTTGTTAACAATAAGGAGCTTGTTGAGCCTTACCTCAAAACCCCTAATTCCACATATATAGAAGAAGAACGTCTAACCGTTTTGGTGCCTGAAGATTGTTATTTTGTTATGGGTGACAACCGTGAAAGAGGGGGGAGCAGTGACAGCAGGCTATCCGAAGTAGGATGCATAAAGCAAGAAAACGTTGTTGGAAAAGTGCTTTTGGTGTTTGGGAAAAAAAGCCATAAATTATCAACCTCCGACAGCGTCAGCGGGCTATAAAATACCACAATAAGATATTCTACAAAATAAGACAATATAAGATTCCGTTTGCCAAAAACCTATGGCAAGCGGAATTTCTATTTTAGATTGCATAGGTTATTATTTCCTTATTTCAGTTAAGCGGGGAGATAATGAAGAAGGCAAACCTAAAGTCGATTTTTAAATACGCGGTTTATTTTATTTTGTTGATATTATTATGTAACGCAGAAACGGCAAACGGGATAAAGCCGTTTGGCTTGGGGTTATTTGTTGCGTTGGTTTATTCACGCCAAAACCTTTTGGTTTTGGCGCCTATGTATGCGGCGGCGGTTTTGTTATCAAACTTTTCCGTTGAGGGCGCGATAATAGGAACGGTGCCCTCGATTATCTTAATGACAGCGTATTATATACACTATAAAGTCGGGCGGAGTATGAATACGCTGTTTGCCAATCTTTATACTTTGCTTTCACAAATTCCTTACATAATATTTTCGGTTGGCGACAATTTTTTTACCACTTTTTTTACGGTTTTGCTAACTCAAATTTTTGCATATACATCAATAGTAATAGTTTATGCTATACTAATTCGAGGTTTAAAGTATCGTTTTACCATTGATGAGATAATATCGGGCGCCGTCTTTTTGGCGTCTGTGGCGTTGGCAACCTATAAGGTACAATATTTCGGGGTAAATTTATACTTTGCCTTTTTCTCTTTCGTCCTATTACTTTCGGCAAGCGTGTTCGGGTCAGTCGTTCCGCTTGCGGTTTCTGCCGTGCTAGGCATAGGAGGCGCGTTCGCAGGGGGGAATATTTCGCTTATAGGCACGGCGGTTTGTTGCGGTATGGTTGTTATAATGTTTAAAAACACAAGCATTTATCTTTCTGCCGTCGCGCTTTTAATTACCGATGCGGTGTTAGGCTATTATTTTGATGCTTATTCGGGATACTCTTATTTTCAAATCATTATGCTTGCCGTCGGCGTTATTCTGTTTTTATTCACGCCTAAACGAGCCAAAAGCTTTGCGCAAAGCTTTGTAGAAAACGTCGGCGACAGGCAGACGGGAAAAACAATCATCAATAGAAATAGGCTGGATATAAGCAATCGGATATACTCTATTTCCAATGTTTTTTCGGATATGCAAACAATTTTAGAAGACGGAATTCAACCTGCGCCAAAGCCTGTCGGAGGAAACAGTACGCTTGCTAAGGATATTGCCGTGGGCTATTGCGCAAAATGCCCCGATTGTAGTGGTTGTTTTGCTTCACTCGGGACGGATACTTCGGTGGTTTTAGAAGACGTCGTCGCCGCCGCAGATGAAAAGGGACGAGCCACAATAATCGATATGCCACCCTTTTTAACAAGTAGGTGCAGAAGGCTGAATGGTCTTTTGCAGACTGTAAACGACAGAATAGACAGCTATAAAGCGTGCGAGAAAATGTCTAAAAGTTTGGACAACGGACGAATGCTGCTTGCAACGCAAATGGGCGGTATGGCGGAAATTTTAGACAATCTGGGACACGACGTAAAGCAATGCGTATCTTTTGATACCGTTAGGGAAAAGCAAGTCATTGACGAGCTTGTCTACCACAACATAATTTGCAAAGAAGCAATCGTATACGGCACGGGAGCGGGGCTGGGCGTCACGGTAACCGTTCGAGAGGAAGACGCGCCCAAAGCGATATTGCCCAAAGTTGTTTCCAAAATAATGAAAATCAAGCTTGCAAGGGAGGGCTCGCCCGACGTGGTAAGCGGTTCGGCAAGCGTTCACTTGGTGCCTGCGCCCAAGTATGATTTTTTGTACGGCAGCGCGATGAAACGCAGAGAGGGCGAGCGCGCTTGCGGAGATATTGTATCCGTACAACGGGTGGGAAGCAAAAAAATCGTAATTGCCCTTTGCGACGGAATGGGCAGCGGCGATAATGCCGAAAAGTATAGCTCCCGCGCGATAACAATGATTGAAAACTTATACAGGGCGGGCTTTTCCAACGAGGTTGTGCTTGCCCTTTCCAACAAGCTTCTAACGCTGAAAAACGACGAAAACTACAGCGCGCTTGCAATGTGCGTGGTGGATTTAGATACGGGCGGTTGCGATATAATTAAGCAGGGAGCGCCTTATAATTTAATACGACGGAGGGATACGATAGAAATTATCGACGGCTATGCGTTGCCTATCGGCATAGTTGAGGAAGCAAAACCCGCCGTGGAACGCAAAATTTTGTTTTCGGGGGACACCGTCATTTTGGTAAGCGACGGCATTACAGATGTGGTGACGCAAGATGATTTGACGCAAAAAGTTCAACAGATTACTTCGTCAAACCTGGAGGTCGTTGCCGAGGATATTTTAAACTATGCAGTTGAACGTGGAGCCACGGACGATTCCACCGTTTTAACCTTTAGGCTTTTTGTCAAAATGTAAGGTATAATAACTATTGCTTTTTATAAAAAAAAACTGTATAATTAAGTCGTGAAAACAGATAAAATTATACAAAAAGTTGATGAAAAAATCGCCATTGGGGATAAGATTGCCGTAGCCGTTAGCGGAGGCATAGATTCAATGGTGTTATTGCACGCGTTCATGCAACTTAGAGGGAGCAAGCCCTTCAAGTTTTTTGTGGTAAATATTGAACACGGTATTCGTGGCGCGGCGTCAAAAAAAGATACTGCGTTTGTCATTGATTTCTGCAAAAAAAACAAAATCGACATTGTATGTAAAACCCTGAATGTGCCTGTTTATGCCGACGAAAACGGCGGTACGATTGAGGAATGCGCGCGGAAGTTGCGCTATGCCGAATTTGAAAAACTGCTACAGGCGGGCGATTGCAATAAGGTTGCGCTTGCGCATCATCTTTCCGACCAAGCGGAAACAATTTTTATGCGGATTCTAAGAGGCACGGGACTCAAGGGTTTGGAAGGAATGAAAGAGGAGATAGGAGGATATATCCGTCCGCTACTGGAAATATCCAAAGAGGAAATCCGCGCATATCAAGCAAAAAACCACATTGAGTTTATTATAGACGAAACCAATTTCGACAACAATTATACCAGAAACAAAATCCGAAATGAAATTCTTCCCCTATTGCATACGCTGTCACAGAATGCAGAGGGCGGGTTTTTAAGGCTGTCAAGGCTTGCGTCTGAGGCGGAGGATTTTATTTCTCAATACGACAATCCAATCCGCATCGAAGGCGATACCGCAATAATGGATTTTATCGCAGACGAGCCTAAGCTGTTGTTTAAACGCCGCGTGCTTAAGTGTATGGAGGCGTTGGGCGTTGTCAAGGACGTTGAAGAAATCAATCGGGAGCAGGTTTACAAATTATTGTCCGCAGAAAACTCGGCTCAGGTTCACTTGCCGTATGGAGTTATCGCTCATCGGGAATACGATAAAATTGTTTTTTCTCGACAAAAACAACATAATGCGGACTTAAAACTGCCTTTTAGCGCAGGAGAAGTTGTATTTGGAGATGAAACACTTTCGATAACGCAATATGACGGGGGCTTTATTGACGACGGGGAGCTGTTGTTTGATATTTCAAAAATCCCCCCGACGGCGGTATTTAGATATAGAAAAAGCGGGGATACTTTTACAAAGTTCGGCGGAGGGACAAAAAGTTTGGGGGATTATTTAACCGATAAAAAAATACCCCTAAGACTTAGAGACAGGCTTATTGTTTGCGCCGACGAGTCGGAAATTTTGTTCATAGCGGGCGTTGAAATATCTCATAAGGTGAGAGTGGATTTTAAGGATACCAACAGCCGCTTAAATATTTACAAGGTTGCTAAGGAGGCATAAGTAATGTACGAAAAAGAAATCGAGAAAGTTTTGATTTCTAAAGAAGAAATCGATGTTAGACTAAAAACCGTTGCCCAAACAATAAGCCGTGATTATGAAAATCAAGACGTTCTTTTTGTTTGTGTTTTGCGGGGCGCTTTTATGTTTTTTGCAGACTTGGTGCGTGAAGTCACGGTCAACGCTCAGGTGGATTTTATCGCTGTGTCCAGTTATGGCGCGGGGACAGAGTCGTCCGGCGAGGTTAAAATGGTAAAAGACCTCACAACCCCGATTGAAGGGAAAAACGTTATTATCGTTGAAGATATCGTGGATACGGGCGTAACGTTAAAATATCTTAAAAACTATTTGCTTGCGCGGTCGCCTCGCTCGCTAAAAATTTGCACGATGCTTGACAAGCCCGAAAGAAGGCTTGTGGATTTAGAGCCGGAATATAAGCTGTTTTGCGTGCCGAACGAGTTTGTCATAGGCTATGGTTTGGATTATGACGAAAACTATCGCACGCTGAAAGACGTATGCGTACTTGCGCCCGAGGTTTATTCCAAAAAAGAAGCTTGACGCAAAAAGAGGAAGGATGAAAATCGATATTCCCAAACAACTATTTGAGCTTACCAAATACATTCCTCGGCTTTACGTCGTAGGGGGCTATGTAAGAAACTGCTTGTTGGGAATTGAAACCACAGACATTGACGTGTGCGGAGAATATCTTTTAGAGGAGCTTGAGGGTTTTTTATTAAAGTCTCCTTATAAAATTTCGCTCTTAAATAAGCGGTTGGGTACGTTGAAAATCTCTGACGGAAACGGCTTTTATTGTGAATATACCACCTTCCGTCAAGACAGCTATCCAAACGACGGCGCTCATCAACCGAGTAACGTGCGGTTCACGAAAAGCATTGAGCAAGACTCTACCCGCAGGGATTTTACCGTAAACGCAATATACGCAGATGTAAAAACGGGTGAAGTGTACGATTTTTTAGGCGGACTAGTTGACTTAAAAAACAAACAAATTCGGACCTGTCGTTCGGCAGAACAGGTTTTTTCCGAAGACGGACTCAGGTTGTTGCGATTGGTTAGGTTTTCGGCGGAATTGGGCTTTGAAATCGCTTCCGATGTTTATTTTGAGGCAAAAAAACAAAGCTGGCGGTTGAACGATATTTCCGCAGAGAGAATCCGAGACGAGTTTTTAAAAATTATCACGGCGGATTGCAGATATCCGTCTTTAAAAAACGAGAACGGGCATTTTTTGGGAATTCAACTTTTAGACGAGCTTGGTTTGCTTGAAAAAATTCTTCCCGAGTTAATTTTTGCAAAGGGAATGACGCAAGATATCCGTTATCACAAATACGACGTGTTTTGGCATATCTTATACACCTATAAGGCTTGTCCGCCGCGCCTACGGTTGGCGGGATTGATGCACGATATAGGAAAACCGCTTTCTGTTAAGCTGTTTGGCAATATGTATGAGCACGCAAGGCTTGGCGCAGAGATAGCGCAAGCGCGGTTGGGAAACAAAGGTTTGCGGTTGCCGACTGCCGAAGTGGAAAAAATAAAACGCCTTGTTTTGGCGCATATGTACGATATGGACGGCAAGACTTCAATCAAGAAATTGAGGTTATTTATCGCCCGAAACCGTGACATTTTGGAAGATATAATCCAACTTAAGTGCGCCGACGCATATGGCAGCAGCGGAAAGGCTGTGACGCCTATTGCCGTAGAAAGAATCAGGGAACAATATTCGGCAATGGTAAGTGAAAACACTCCGTTTTCAATAAAAGAGCTTTTTGTCGGGGGAGAAGACCTTATCGCGGCGGGTGTTTTACCGCAGGAAAGAGCCAATGCGCTCAATAGCTTGTTAGAGTTGGCAATCTGCGATAAAGCATATCGAAGCAGAGCTGCGCAACTAAAATTTTTAGAGGGATGTAAAAAATGGAAATAGGAAGTCTTATTTTAGGAATTATTAATTTAATCTTGCTTATAGTCGTTTTGTTGGTCAGCAGAAAACCGATGAAGGCGGACTCTAACGCCGAGCTTTTACAAGAGGTTACGGCGCAATTTAAAGACGAAATCAAAAAAGAGGCGGTTACCACGCGTGAAAGCACCGCGATGAGCCTTGGTTTGCAAAACTCAAATTTGCAAGCGTTGCTTAGTATTCAGCGAGAAGGCTTGGATAAAGGGCTTGCCAATACCAACGAAAAATTTGACATTTTAACTAAAGCGATGTCTGAAGCGTTGAGCGAAATTCGGGCAGAGTTAAAGGGCGGAGCGCAGGAAATGCGTGAAAGCAACGAAAAACAGCTTGAAAAGATGCGCGCTACCGTGGACGAAAAGCTATCGGAAAATCTGGAGCAACGTTTTCAAAAATCTTTCGGCATCGTTGCCGAGAGACTGGACGCTATCACAAAGGGTTTTGGGGAAATGCAAAACCTCACCAGCGGAATGACCGATTTAAAGCGAGTGCTGTCCAACGTCAAAACCCGAGGCACTTGGGGAGAGGCGTCGTTGGATTATATGTTAAGCCAAATACTCACGCCCGACCAATACGACAAAAGCGTGGCGATAAGCCGAAGCGAAAACGCAGATCGGGTAGATTTTGTCGTCAATCTTCCGGGGAAAAGCTCTGAAAAGGTTTGGCTTCCAATCGATGCGAAATTCCCGATCGAAGACTATCAGCGTCTTTTGGACGCAACAGACGAAACCGCCGTGGCGTTGGCTAAGCGCGCGCTTGCGGTTAGACTGCGTACAGAGGCAATTTCCATAAAAAATAAATATATCAAACCGCCAAAAACCACCGATTTTGCAATATTATATTTGCCGATAGAGGGATTGTTTGCAGAGGCGGTTCAAATAAGAGGATTATGCGACGAGTTGCAGAACAAGCATAGGATTGTGCTATGCGGGCCGACAACGCTTGCCGCGCTTTTAAACAGCCTTCAAATGGGCTTTCGCTCGGTGGCTATCGAAAAGCGGAGCAGCGAGATTTACAAATTGTTGGGCGCGTTCCGTTCCGATTTCGATACGTTTTGCAGCATAATTGAAAAAACGCAGAAAAAACTTGGCGAGGTTACCACAGAAATTAACCGCGCAAGCGACCGCACCCGAAAAATTCAAACACGCTTAGATAAGGTGCAAATCGACACTGTCGACAGAGAGGAGCTGGAAGAAGGGATAGCAAGCGATGAAATATAATCTTCATACTCATTCCACATACAGCGACGGAATACTATCTCCCAAAGAGTTGGTTTTGCGTCAGGCAGAAGACGGCGTCGGGGTGATGTCGCTGACTGACCACGACTGTGTGGACGGCGTGGGCGAGGCTATTGAGGCAGGGTTGAAAAAAGGCGTCAAGGTGTTGCCGGGAATAGAGCTGTCAAGTTACGGTTCTTTTGAAATACATATTTTAGGCTACAATTTTGACTATAAAAACCCTGATTTTTGCAGCAGATTAAAAGAAATATGCCAACTGCGGGAACTGCGCATTAAAAAAACCTTGGAAAAACTTAAAACATCGGGAGTAGATATTTCGCCGGAAAGCCTATGCGATGAGACGGGGACAATCGGAAGATTGCACATCGCAAAACAAATGGTTCGTTTAGGGGTTGTCAAAAATGTCAACGAAGCTTTCTTAAAATTTTTAGGCGCGGGAAAGTCGGCGCACATTGCAGGATACCGCTTGCGACCTTTCGAGGCGGTAAAGTTTATAAAAGAATATGGCGGAGTCGCCGTTCTTGCTCACCCCAAAAAAATACCTTCTGATAAGCTGGAATTGTTGGTTGCGGGACTTGTCCCTTATGGACTGGACGGAATAGAATGTTATTACGCCTCCCACACGCAGGACGACACGAGAAAATATTTGGCTCTTGCGAAAAGACATAATTTGATTTATACCATTGGAAACGATTATCACGACGAAAGCTCCTATATATCCTCTGAATATAAGAACGATTTTTTGGATTTCCACGCGCAAAAAAAATTAGGACTATAGCTTTTCCATTTTTTGCTTTAAACTTTTTTCTAAAAAAATAATAAAATTTTGCTAAACTATTACACTACCTATATGAGAAACAAGGTAGCCGTTTTGATAGTTTTAATATTGGTTGTCTGCGCCACGGGATTCACAATTCCCAGACGTTTTGTCAGGATAATTATTGAAGTAGACGGGCAAATAGTTGAAGATGGCGTTTATCAAGAAAACGGGTATTTTTTTATCAATCGAAAAAAAGAAGTTCAACGTCTTAGAAACGACGGGAAAACAAACGATGACATAATCACGCGCCTTTTTGTCGGGCTTGACGAGAAGCTTGCGCAGCTGGAGGAAGACTTTTTAGTTCCCGCAGTGTCGGCAAGCTATACTTTTCAGCCTGACGAAAAGGCGCGTTTTATATATACCTCTGAAAGCAGCGGGCGAAGATTAAATTTAGAAAAACTGGAAGAAGATATTCTATCAAATATAAGCTCAAAAGAAATTTTAATCTCGGCGACGCTGGAAGAAATATTGCCACAGAAAACCTTAGAGCAAATCAAGGAAAAAACATTTCTAAGAAGTAAATTTGAAACAAATTATCAAAGCAGTTCTCCCTCGAGAAAACATAATATTCAACGCGCCGCAGAACTCATTAACGGATGCGTTTTGGAGCCTCAACAACAGTTTTCTTTTAATACCGTCGTCGGAGAGCGCACTCAAGAGAGGGGATTCCAGCCAGCCCCTATTATATTTGACGGCAAATTTGTCGAGGGCGTTGGAGGTGGAGTCTGCCAGGTTTCAACAACCCTATATAACTCTGTTTTATATGCGGGGTTAAACGTTTTAAAGGTTTCACAGCACTCTCTGCCGGTAAGTTACGTTGCGCCGAGCTTTGACGCAATGGTGTCAAGCAGAAGCGATTTGGTTTTTGTAAACGATACCACAAGCCCAATTTTTATATGCGCGCAAGCAAACGGAGCCAAACTCAGTTTTGAAATATATGGTATAAAGCAGCAAAACATAATTCAACTTCAAAGCAAAACCTTGCGTACAATACCATATGTTACAGAGGTTATTCAAGACTCTGAAGTAGGGATTGGAGAAACTAAGGTAATACGCCGAGGACGTGTCGGCATTGAAAGCGAGGGATATATTGTTGAAATGAAAAATGACGGTAAGATTGTATCTACAAAAAAAATTCGTCACGACGTATACGCTCCTCAAGCAGAAATGGTTGCCGAAGGGACAAAACAACTTGGCGCAGTTAGCACCGAAACCGCCGATAATAGGGCGGTCAGTTGACTTTTCCACATAAATTTTATATAATAATTTTCAATAAAAACAGGGAAAACGGCAGGTTATCCACAGAGTTGTCCACAACAAGGCAAAAATGTGTTGATAACTTGTTAAAAAAGTAAAATTATGGAAAAAACAAAAAACACCTATTTAAAGTGGTTAAACTCAAATGTTATTTCAAAAGCAGAAAAAGATGAATTAAAGGCCATTTATGACGATGAAAAAGAAATAATTGAGCGGTTTTCTGTTTCGTTAGAGTTCGGAACGGCGGGTATGAGAGGTGTTTTGGGTATGGGGCCCAACCGTATGAACCTTTATACAGTTATCCGCGCAACAAGAGGACTTGCGTCTTATATATGCTCGCTTGGAAGCAAGGCAATGGAAAGCGGCGTCGTAATTGCATACGATACTCGTAAATATTCCACCGAATTTGCAATAGCTTGCGCCGAAACTTTGGCAGAGTACAAAATCCGCGCCTATATATATGAAAACGTCAGACCTGTTCCGATGTGCTCATTCGCCATCAGAAAATTGGGCGCAATCGCAGGGATTATGATTACGGCAAGCCATAACCCAAAGCAATATAACGGGTATAAGGTGTATGGCTCAGACGGGGCGCAAATGTCGCCCGACGCCACAAAAATCGTGGTAGATTATATCGAAAAGGTGGAAAGCTATTTTGATATGCCTCAAAATTCAGGCTTAAATCCACAAAACATTAAAGAAAAAGACGACAATAGTTTTGGATATATCACAGTTGTAGGCGCAAGTCTTGACGAACAATATTACGCAACGATTGAAAAACTTCGCCTTTCTCCCGATGCAATAAGCAAGGCTGAAAATATAAAAATTGTTTACACCCCACTTCACGGGGCAGGTTATGTTCCTGTTAAGACAATGCTCACCAGAATGGGCATTCCCGTAGTTATTGAAAAAACGCAGGCAAACCCCGATTCAGAATTTTCTACAGTAAAAGTCCCCAACCCCGAGGAACCGTCGGCTTTGGCGCAAGGCATTAAGCTTGCCGAGGAAATCGGCAGTAACCTTGTTATCGGCACCGACCCCGATTGCGATAGAATGGGGATTGCCGTAAAAGACGAAAACGGCAAATTTATATTGTTAAACGGCAATCAAATCGGCGTGCTTTTGATGGACTACGTTTTGCTTAGAAATTCACAAAATGGCACTTTACCGTCAAATTCTGCCGTGATAAAGACTATTGTTTCAACATTGATGGCTGAAGCGATAGCCCAAAATTATAAGGTTACTCTCTTTGACGTTTTAACAGGCTTTAAATTTATCGGCGAAAAAATCAAAGAGTGGGAAGAAAATAAAAAATACACTTATATGTTCGGGTTTGAGGAAAGCTACGGAAGTTTAGTCGGTACCCACGCAAGAGATAAAGACGCTGTTGTTGCCAGTATGCTGTTTGCAGAAATGGCGTGTTTTTATGAAAGCCAAAAAAGTTCGGTTTATCAAAGACTTCAGGAACTCTACAACAAGTATGGATATTATTTGGAAACTGCTCAATCTTTCACATTCCAAGGCTTGGACGGAATGGCTCAGCGAGCGGCAATTATGGAAAAAATTAAGGCGTGTCGCCCCGAATTTTTTGGCAAAATAAAATGTTTGTATGTTGCAGACTATTCGCAAGGCGTTATATATAATTGCGATAAATCGACATCGCCGATACTTCTTCCCAAAACCAACGCTATGTATTATCGGTTGGATAACAAGGCGTGGTTATGCGTCAGACCCAGCGGGACTGAACCAAAACTTAAAATATATGTGGGTTCCCGGGCGACGTCAAAGCAAGAATCGGAACAAGTCAATACAGAATTGATGGCTGCCGCTAAGGTACTGTTTGGTTTATGATTATAAAAGAAATCACAACAACAGAGGCGCAGGCATTTTGTGATAAAGTACGACAAAAATGTCTAGGGTTATCGGGCGCGCTAAAGTGTGGCGTCGATAAATGCTTTTCCGACGGACGGGCAGGGGTTGCGCTTATTAAAGGTATCAGCGTTAGATTATATGCGCAAAGCTTTGAGTTTGTCGACGAGGTTATAAGTAGCCTTAAAAAAGGCAGAATGTATGAATTTTGCGGAATAGACCCTATTGTTGCCGACTACATACTAAAAACAAGAAGTTGCCTTTGGCGTACCGATTGTACGCAGTTTACATATTGTAAGTCAAGCGTTGCGCAACCAAAACTAGCAAACGGCGAAAGGCTTGACGAGATTAATCCCAAATATATTAAGCTTATAAACGACCACTATACCTATAAGCACAAGGGCTCTAAGGCGGAATTGCTGAGGGAAATTACCTCACGTTTCAGCACGGCTTTATACCTTGAGGACAAACCTGTTGCCTGGGCGTTGATTCACGATGATTTGGCGATGGGGGTTATGTTTGTTTTGCCCGAGTATCGCAGGCGGGGCTACGCAGAGGCGGTCACTTGTGACTTGATGAGAAAAGTATTAGAAAAAGGAGATATCCCTTACGTTCAAATCGTAAAAGGGAATATAGCAAGTGAAACCTTGGCAAAAAAACTTGGGTTTGAGCCACAATGTTCAATTACGTGGATAGGCGTGAGATTGTAATGCAAGAGAAAAAAAGAAAATATACTATCCCAACAAGAAAGCTTACGGCGGTGGCAATTTTTGTAGCGTTGATTGCTGTCGGGGCTTTTGTAAAAATCCCAATACCGCCTGTTCCGATAACCTTGCAATTTGCTTTTACGCTGTTGGCAGGCTTAATTCTTGGTCCAAGACTGGGAGGTTTGGCGGTTTTAATTTACCTATTAATGGGCATATTGGGCATACCCCTATTTACCGAGGGCGGCGGCTTGTCATACTTATTAAAACCTACCTTCGGATATTGTATAGGCTTTTTTTTCGGGACGCTTGTCGCAGGGTGGGTTTTTAGAGGCTGGAAGAAGCCAAAAAAGCTTAGCTTTAAAAGGGCGTTACTTGGTTGCGTATTATCCCAGCTGATTGTCTATACCATTGGCGTTAAATATATGTTTTTGATTTTAAGGTTTTATTTAGCCTCGCCACAAACCTTGTCGCATTTGTTGGTTTACGGCTGTCTGATATTTTTACCTACCGATTTATTTTGGTGTTTTATTGTGTCGCTGGCGGCGGTAAGGCTTGTCCCGCTGCTTCCGATAAATGACGAAGCTCAAATATCCAATTGAACCAAAATTCTATCTAAAAACGCGGGTTTTTGTAATTTGTTGTGTCCAGAGGCAAGATATAGAAAGTCAAATTTTTTAAGCTTATAAATTTCGTTACAATATAGTGTTTTATCGCACGAAAGCTGTGGGACGACAGCCGTCTCGTTGTCGCCGATATTGTCGCCGACGTACAAAACCTTGTCTAAGCGGTCATAGACGCATAAGCCGTCGTCGGTGTGTCCTAAAGAGGAAAATATTTCGACGCCGTCTTCAGGAAAACATAACGGTTTTGTAATAGGTAAGTTAGGCAAAAAAATATCTGCAGAACCCGATATGTATTTGGCGTTAGAAATCAAATCCGCTTGCCCAAAACTTATAATGTTTTCCACACATCGCTGACTGGCGATAATTGTTTTATCACAAAATATCTTGTTTCCCCAAATATGGTCCCAGTCGTGGTGAGTGTTTATCACAATAAGAGGCAGAGGAGCGCAGTTTTTTTCGATATAGGCGCGCATAAGCAGGGCGTCGTCGCTTCCGCACGCAGTGTCAATCAAAAAATTATGTCGATTGCCTTCAATCAAATAACAATATAAATCCCACTCGTTTTGAGGACGAAAGCAAAACCGCCTTCCGCGAGGACTTATTTTATGGCTTATCATAAAACTCCTAAAGCATTTTATAGTCTGTCCCTTAAGTATAAAAGAACGAATGCCGCTTGTCTATAATAAATTGTCTAAAATACTTGCAAAATTAAGAAAAACTTATATAATAAATAGGTAACGGTTTACATCGGGGTGTAGCGCAGTTTGGTAGCGCGCATGGTTCGGGACCATGAGGCCGCGAGTTCAAGTCTCGCCACTCCGACCAACTCATCGTTTTTATGCGGTGAGTTTTTTATTTTCCAAATAAAAAAGTCGCATTATGCGACTTTTAAATAATTTATTTTTATTCCCACTCGATTGTGCCTGTCGGCTTTGGAGTCAGGTCATAGCAAACACGGTTAATCCCGGCAACCTCACAAATAATTCTATGCGTAATTTTTTCTAATACTTCCCAGTCAACGCGCTCAATTGTTGCCGTCATAGCGTCAATAGTGTTCACCGCGCGTATGATTGCAGGCCATTCAAAGCTTCTTGCGTTGTTGCGGACGCCTACAGATTTTGTATCGGGGATAAGCGTAAAGTATTGCCAAACCTTGCCTTCAAGCCCGGCTTTTTCAAATTCCTCTCTTAAAATGGCATCCGATTCTCTAACTGCTTCTAGTCTATCGCGCGTGATTGCGCCCAAGCATCTGACGCCGAGACCGGGGCCGGGGAAGGGCTGGCGATAAACCATATTATCGGGTAAACCTAACGCTTTTCCACAAGCGCGGACTTCATCTTTAAATAGATATTTTAAAGGTTCAACAAGTTCAAATTTAAGGTCGTCGGGCAAGCCTCCGACGTTGTGGTGCGCCTTAACGGCTTTTCCTGTTTTTGTTCCGCTTTCAACGATGTCGGGATAAATTGTGCCTTGGGCAAGAAAATCAATGCCGTTTAGTTTACGGGCTTCTTCTTCAAAAACTCTGATAAATTCAGCGCCGATTATTTTACGCTTTGCTTCAGGCTCGGCGACGTTTTCAAGTTTATTTAAAAAACGGTCGACGGCGTCAACATAAACCAGGTTTGCGCCCATTTGGTTTTTAAAAATCTCGACAACTTGCTCGGGCTCGCCCTTGCGTAAAAGTCCGTGATTGACGTGTACGCAGGTAAGCTTATTGCCGATTGCTTTTATCAATAAAGCCGCCACCACCGAGCTATCCACTCCGCCGGAAAGCGCCAAAAGAACTTGCTTGTCGCCGATTTGCTGACGTAAAAGCTCAATTTGGTCGTCGATAAAGTTTTGCATATTCCAATTAGCTTCACATTTGGCTGTATCAAACACAAAAGACTTAATATCGGATTTTGTGATAGCCTTGGCAGACGGATTTTTATGGTTTAGCGCCACGATAGGCACTTTAAGTTTAAATATTTCAGGATTAACGTCAATCGTCTTGCCGTCAACGACATTGTTTATTCCGCCGTTTAGGATAATCCCACGCAGATTTTGAAGGCTGTTGAGTTGAGTATAGGTTATATCGTGGGGATATATTTCACTATAGACGCCCATTGAGCGGATTTCACGGGCAAGGGCGGAATTTTCCTCGCTACCCAAATCCAAAATTACAATTAAATCTTGTTTCATATGCGCTCCCTAATATATAGCTTTAATATAAGTATAATACTATTGTAAACGAATGTTGTCAAATGGATAAATTGCGGAGTAAACGATTTTTTTCCAGCATATATTTTTTTAAGACATCATAATTAAATTTTTGCTTAAAATTCTTAAATGGATTTACACGCACGCGGATTATATGATACAATATGTATAATTATAATCTAAGGGAGACGGCTATGAACCTGAAACTCGATACCAAAAAAACAATTAAAGTAGGTTTTGCTTTCGCAATAATTTGCCTATTTTGGTCTCTGTACGATTACGTTGTACCTTTGCTTTTGGACAGCGCGTTTGGCTTAAACAATAAAATGCGCGGTTTGATTATGGGGCTGGACAATCTTTTTGCGCTGTTTATGCTTCCGCTTTTCGGGAAGCTTTCGGATAAGTCACACAGTAAACACGGACGCCGTACGCCGTTTATCGTAGTAGGCAGTATTGTGTCCATAGTCCTGATGATTTTGATACCCGTTACGTCTGTCGGACAACTCAACAGGTCTTACGACGTTAGAAACAAAATTGCCGCCGATTTTAACACGGATACAGCTTATCGGCAACAGCTTTTGGCAAGCTGGTATGATGACACAACCAACAACTATGTCGACCGTGAGCTTTTAACAAAGGACGGCGTAAGCAAAGAAGAATTTGTTGCTATCACACGCACCTCGCTCAAGGTTGAAGGGAAAAAAGAAGACGCAAAATATTATGTGTCTTACGGCGAGGCTTATAGCCAAGTAGAAAAAGCTGAATACGACAGCGTTAAAAAGGATTTAGACAACAAAAACTCTAACTTTAATACTTATGTATCCTCGGGGCTTTCAAACTATACCACAGACGCCGTTAGGTTGGCGTATACACAAAGCGGAAGTCACTCGCTGGTTTTCTTTATGGTTGCATTGCTGTTGGTTTTGATTGCAATGGGCACGTTCCGTTCTCCTGCGGTTGCGCTAATGCCCGACGTTACGCCAAAACCCTTGCGTTCGCAGGCAAACGCTATTATAAATCTTGCAGGTGGTGTCGGCGGCGCGATTGCCGTCATAATATATACCGTTGTGTTTTTGGTGGACGGAAGCCGAAGCGGGACGAGTTTCTTTTTGATTTATGTTTTGGGCGCAATAGGAATGGCGGCATTATTGCTGGCGTTTATTAAAATGGTAAACGAGCCCAAGCTGCTTGCAGAAAAAGAGGCTATATGTTTGGAATACGGCATTGCCGAAGACGAGGGCTTTTCCGATTTGGAAGAGCAAATGGAAGAAGGCAATCTCAGCGGGCTTGAGGTTGAGGAATATATCGCTGAAGAAAAAACCGTTTCTTCGGCAAATATTGAAGAAAATAAGAAACTTGAAAAGGCAAAGTTTAAATCCTTCCTTTTGATTTTGGCGTCTATCTTTATGTGGTTTATGGGTTATAACGCAGTCACAAGCAACCTGTCCATTTATATCACAAAGACGCTCGGGTTGGAGGCAGGCTTAGGCGCGGTAATTTCAATGGCAAGCCAAGGTATATCTGCGATAGCGTTTATCCCCGTTGGTATGCTAGCTGTAAAAATCGGGCGTAAAAAATCTATTGTAATAGGTTTTGCGTTAGCCGTTTTGTCTTATCTTTTGATATGGTTGTTTATTTATCAACCGGGTGGAGCTGTCGGATTTGGTTTTGCATTGTTCTATTTGCTTGCGGGCTTTGGTCTTATTATTGCCAACGTAAACACCTTCCCGATGGTTGTGGAGCTTTCAAAAGCAGACGACGTTGGAAAATATACGGGCTTCTATTATATGGCTACAATGTCTGCCCAAACGGTAACGCCGTATTTGGCGGGTGTGTTTATGGATATATCAAACAACGATAGGATACTGTTCCTATACTCGGCAATTTGGGTTGTCGGCGCAATAGTATTGATGTGTCTTGTAAAACACGGCGACAGCAAACCGTTGCCGAGTAAAAAAAGTAAGCTTGAGCAGTACGGAGATTTATCCGACGCAGACTAAAAACAAGTAGGCAAAGCGGCAGAGAATATGCCGCTTTGTAATATATGGCGATATGGCAAAAAAGAATACGTATTCCAAAGTTAAAAAAACGGCATCGAAAATTAAAAAGAAAAACGCAAAGTTATACTATGCGTTGCTTGCGGTTGTTTTAGTTGTCGCAATCGGCGCAGTTGTTTGGGCGGTGAAATTCCCCGATAGTTTTAATAGCGTTTTTCCTTTCTTTGTCGAGACAGAGCATCCTTCAGATAATGGAGGCAATACAAATCCGCCAAACGAAGGAAACAACCCAAGCGGAAATGCGGATTATTATTTAAACAACTTTTTCTCTTCAAAAAACGGCTCAATACTATACGACGTTGACGCAAACTTGGCGCAAGGCTTAAGCGTACACTTTATTGACGTAGGTCAAGGGGACGCCATATACATCGTATTCCCTAACGGGAAAGATATGCTGATAGACGGCGGTTCGGCAAAGGCAACGCAAAATGAAAAGCTGTTTATCTCGGGGGACGTGGTGACAAGCGCCAATTCAAACCTTGTTGCTGACTACATAAAACGCTATAATGCGGACGACATAATCGACATTTTAATTCTTACGCATACCGATAAAGACCACTATAGTTTGTTGCCAGCGGTTTTTGCCGAATTTCAAATCAATACGGTATATTTGCCGTATGTTGACTTAGACGAGCTGGATACCACCGCCACTGCGCAGGAGCGTTCGGATTTTGACAATGGTTTGGCGATTAATACAGCAGGCTATACGTCGATAGCAAACGCAGCTTTTATTGAGCCGAATTGTGAAGTAAAGTGCGTTTACGGTAATTTTCAAATAGAAATTGAAACTGCCATTACGTTTTTGGTTTATGCGCTGGATAAGGAAGAGTATGCAAAAAACAACTTAAAGGCTGACGACGCTAACGAGCTTTCGCCAATATGTATTTTAACGTACGCAGGGCGAAAAATTGTGTTGACGGGCGACGCGGAGGAAAAGTCTGAAAAGGATTATCTTTCGGATTCTCCCACGCTGGATTGCGACGTTTTAAAGGTCGGGCACCACGGAAGTCAAAGCAGCACGACGACGGAGTTTTTAGATGACATCTCGCCCGAGCTTGCCATAATATCGGCGGGGACTCACTCAACTTTTCTACACCCTAGGCAGGTAACTCTTGACAAGTTTAAACAAAGAGGGATAGAATACTATTGTACAATCGATTGCGGGACAATAGTGCTTAACGTCAACGACAAAGGCGCGATGAAGCTGTATTCGGCAAAAGACATTAAGGCAGCATAACTTCTGATGAAAAAAAATATTGCGATACTGGGTTATGATATAAAGCTTTGCGAGGCTGTTGCCGAGAGACTGGCGACAGACGCGGGAATGTTTTATTTAGCGTTGGACGAATTGTGCTGTTATCACGCGTGTAGGAAATCCATTTCAGCAATTTTCGAGGGCGACGGAGAGGCGGGAGTTTTTAATTTTTACAATAAAGCGTTGTCAGACTTTTTTGAATATGAAAATACGACGGCGTCAGGCAACGTAAAATACATTGAAAAAGAGAGGCTGGCAAAATTATTGCCAACAACGCTTGTGCTTTTTTTGGGAAAAAGCGGTAAGGCTTTGAAAGCGGACGGGATTGAAGCCTCAGGCGTGGCAGACTATTCACGACAGAAGTTTTATAAATACTATGATATCTACATAAAGGCGGAAAATAAAACGTCAGAAGCTCTTTTAAAAGAGGTATATTCGGCGGTTGAAAAGTTTTTCCGTGGAGGAACAAATGAGTAAGTTTGATATTGAACTGGTTGGAAAAGTCGGCTCAATGGCGCTGATTGACAAGCAGTATAAAGACATAAACTATAACATTATCGCGCGTATTTCACGAGAGCTGAAGGCGGGATATATTTGGATTACTAGCGGCGCGACAGAAATTGGCAGATTGGATTATATAAAGCGCAATCAAAAAGAGCTTGGCGGAAGCGATGAGGAAAACAAAACCGACTATTCGGCGCAAGGACAAGCCATTTTGATGGGGTGGTACCGTGAATTTGTCGAAAGCAAATACAGTATTCGGCAAATTTTGGTGGAGCATCAGCATTTTAACGACGCAGAAAAAAGGGAATATTTAAAGGCGTTGCTTTTGAGGTGTCCCTCGCAAAACGCTATTCCTATTATCAACTACAACGATGCCGTATGCTATGAAGAAAACCGAAAAATGGAAATTCAATCCCTGAAGTCAAAAAAAGCCGACGCAGTCGAATGCGTCGACAATGACGAAACCGCCTCGCAAATAGCCTGTCTTGTAAAAAGCAAAAGGCTTTTACTTTTGACAAGCGTAGACGGCATCTATGAGGATTTAAACAACACCGAAACCTTAGTTGGCGAAATATCGGGGAGAAATATCGACGAGCTTTTACAAAATATATCACGCTATCAAAATTGCTGTAACGGCGCCAGCAGAAAGGGCGCAAACGGCGCAAGCGCAAAACTGGAATACATTAAAAAACCTGTTTGCAACGGCACAGAGGTTATAATTGCCAACAGCAAATATTCCATCAACGATATTTTGTCGGGGGTTGCTCCAAGAACCTTAATTCGGGTGAGATAATGAAGAAAAAATTTTTTTCGGCAGTTATTTTGCTTATATTAGTTTCGTCCACGTTTCCCGCCTGTAATAAGCTTAGTCAGGAAAAGTGTCTGGGGGATTTCCGCAGAACTTATGAAATAAGCTCAGCAGCGCCTGTGTTGGGCATATCGGCGGTAACGGTATCCGAAACCTATCGGTTTTTAGCCGACGGCACGGGGCTATTCTATGAGGGTTTTTTGGATAAAAAAGAAATTTTGTTTTATTTTTCTTATACCCTAGACAAAAACTATGAGGCGACGCTCACCGTCACGCAGACAAATTCAGAAAAAACGCGCAATGTAGGCGACCAAATTACGCTTCGATTCGAGTTGGAAGAGAAAGAAGCTGTTTTATATGACGAATACATTTCATACAACAAAGTGACCGCATAAATTGCTTATAAAAAAAGCCCTCCGCAGTAGAAATGCGGAGGGCTTTTAAGTTAAGTCTTATTCTTTTTCGGCAAGTTCCTTATAAGAGGCGTAACGCGCTTTCGCTTCTTTTTCGTTTAACTCGAAAAGTTTTGCAGCCACTTCAGGTTTGGATTTTGACAGTTGAGCGTATCTGTTTTCACCAAGCAAGAAGGCTTGATAATCAGAGGTAGGCTCCTTACTGTCGAGCGTAAAGGCATTCTTTCCTTGAGCCGTCAACTCGGGGTTGAAACGGTAAAGTTGCCAATAACCGCTGTCAACTGCGTTTTTCATTTCGGTTTGGCTCTTGCCCATATTGATACCGTGGTTGATACAAGGAGCATAGCAGATAATCAAAGACGGTCCGTGATAAGCTTCTGCCTCGGAGATTGCCTTGATAAACTGATTCTTGTCGGCGCCCATAGAGCATTGAGCTACATAAACATAGCCATAGCTCATAGCAATCTTGCCTAAATCCTTTTTCTTTGTCTGTTTGCCGCCGGCGGCAAATTTTGCAACCGCGCCGGTAGGAGAGGATTTTGAAGCTTGTCCGCCTGTATTACTGTAAACCTCTGTGTCAAGCACAAGGATATTGACGTCTTCGCCCATTGCGATAACGTGGTCTAAACCGCCAAAGCCGATATCATATGCCCAGCCGTCGCCACCGAATATCCAAACAGATTTTTTCACCAAGCAATCCTTGCGGTCGTAAATAGCTTTGCAAGTTGCGTCGGCAGAGCAGCCACAGTCTTTGCAGGCTTCGATACACTTTAGTAAAGCCTCGGAAGCCTTTTTGCTTCCTTCTGCGTCTTCCATATTCTCCAGCCAATCTTGACAAGCTTGTTTCCCTTCGGGATATTCTGCAAACTCATCAGCAAGCTTTGCGACTAAATCTTTAAGCTCATTACGGCGGTAGTCGTACGCTAAATTGATGCCAAAACCGAATTCGGCATTATCTTCAAACAAGCTGTTCGCCCAAGCGGGACCAAAACCCTTTTCGTTTTTGGAGTAGGGGCAGGTAGGCGCTGAACCGCCATAGATTGATGAACAACCCGTTGCGTTCGCAATAACCATTCTGTCGCCGAATAATTGAGTGATAACCTTGACGTAAGGAGTTTCGCCACAGCCTGCGCATGCGCCCGAGAACTCAAACAAGGGTTGCTTGAACTGACTGCCCTTAACCGTATTTTGGTTAAATTCAGCGGTGGTGGCGGGAAGATTGACAGAATAATCCCAGTTAGCGGCTTCGCCTTTTTCCAAAACCTCTTCTAAAGGAGTCATAACCAAAGCCTTTGTCTTAGAAGGGCAGATATTTGCGCAACTGCCACAGCCTGTGCAATCCAGCGGAGAAACTTGCATTCTGTATTTATAGCCTTTAAATCCTACAGCATCTTTGGTTGTAAAGGATTCCGGAGCGTTTGCAAGTGTTTCTTCTGTTGCCAAAACGGGGCGGATTGCCGCGTGCGGACAAACGAAAGAGCATTGATTACATTGAATACAGTTGTTGATGTCCCAAGCGGGAACGGAAACTGCAACACCACGTTTTTCAAAACGGGTTGTAGCGGTGGGAACGTGTCCGTCTGCCTCAACCTTTGAAACAGGGAAGGAATCGCCTTTTTGCGCAAGCATAGGCTCAACAAACGAAACAAAGTATGCGTCGTCGGTGACGGGGGCAACTTCTGCGCCGGTTGTAGCGTCCGCCCAAGATTCGGGATATTTAACTTCAACCAAGCCGGAGATTGCGTCGTCGATTGCGGCATAGTTCATATTAACAACCTTTTCGCCTTTTTTGCTGAAAGATTTTACAACGAACTCTTTCATATGCTTGTTTGCCTCGGCATAACTCATAACGTTTGCAAGATAGAAGAAAGCCGATTGCATTGTTGTGCTTATACGATTGCCTAAACCGATTTTAGAAACAATCTTTATTGCGTCGATTGTATAGAATTTTATATGTTTTCTTGCGATAATGCGTTTCATCTCGGCAGGGAGCATTTCGTCCATCTGTTCGGGCGTCCAAATGCTGTTAAGAAGGAAGGTGCCGTTGTCTTTTAAATCCGAAACCATATCGTATTTTGTGACATAAGACGGATTATGGCAAGCCACGAAGTCAGCCGTATCAATCAAATAGGAAGACTTAATCGGAGTATCGCCGAAACGCAAGTGCGAAACAGTCAAACCGCCCGATTTTTTGCTGTCGTATGCAAAATATGCTTGAGCGTATTTGTTTGTATAATCGCCGATAATTTTGATGCTGTTTTTATTGCTTCCAACCGTGCCGTCGGAGCCTAAACCGTAGAACTTGCAACGGATTGCGTCCTTAGGAGAGGCGTCAACCTTTTTGGAAACGGTGAGAGATGAATTTGTGATATCGTCAACAATACCGATAGTGAAGTGATTTTTATTTTCACCGCCCATATTGGCATAGATTGCGTTTATCATAGAAGGATTAAATTCCTTACTTCCCAATCCGTAACGTCCGCCCAAAACCTTAATGCCGGAAACACCTGCTTCGGAAAGGGCTGCAACAACGTCTAAGTACAAGGGCTCGCCTAAGCTGCCGCTTTCTTTTGTTCTATCCAAAACCGAAAGGTATTTAACGGTTTTAGGTAAAGCGTCAACAAATTTGGAGATGACAAACGGACGGTAAAGACGAACTTTTAATAAGCCGACTTTTTCGCCTTTAGCGCAGAGATAATCAATGGTTTCTTCAACGGCTTCTGCGCCGCTGCCCATAATAACGATAACTTTTTCTGCATCGGGCGCGCCGTAATAGTCAAATAAATTGTATTTACGGCCGGTGATACCCTCAACGTCTTTCATAGCTTGCTCAACGATAGCGGGAACAGCTTCATAATATTTGTTTGCCGCCTCACGACCTTGGAAATAAATGTCGGGGTTTTGAGCCGTGCCTTTTAAAATCGGATGCTCGGGATTGAGAGCGCGGCTTCTAAAATCATTTACCGCGTCATAGTCGACGATTTTTTTGATATCTTCATAGTCGATTGCGTCGATTTTGGACACTTCGTGAGAGGTGCGGAAACCGTCAAAGAAATGCAAAAACGGAACCTTGGATTTTAAAGAGGAAAGATGAGCGACTAACGCTAAGTCCATAACCTCTTGCACGCTGTTTGAAGCAAGCATTGCAAAGCCCGTTTGACGGCATGCCATAACGTCGCTGTGGTCGCCGAAAATGTTTAAAGCGTGATAAGCAAGGGCGCGCGCGCTTACGTGGAATACGCAAGGTAAAAGCTCGCCCGCGATTTTATACATATTGGGAATCATCAAAAGCAAGCCTTGGCTTGCAGTAAAGGTTGTAGTTAACGCGCCTGCGCAAAGACTGCCGTGTACCGCGCCCGCCGCGCCCGCTTCGGATTGCATTTCTGCAAGACGCAAATTTTGCCCGAATATATTTTTCCTGCCGGCGGTTGCCCACTCATCGGCATTTTCAGCCATCGGCGAGGAAGGAGTTATCGGGTAAATAGCAGCAACTTCACTTAGCGCATAGGCGATATGAGCCGCAGCTGTATTACCATCGATGGTCATTTTTTTGCTCATTTGTAAACCTCCGTTATTCCAAAATCTATTTGAAATTTGTTTTATTATTAAATTCATTGCTATTATAAGCTTATAAAACTGGTTAGTCAATAAAAAACCCAAGATATTTCCTAGGATTGTCAGAAATTTGACAAACATACAGTTTATTTTTGGTAATAAGTAAATAAATGTCAAAAACATTTTTCAAATCTAAGCAAATGTGATAAACTAAGTGTGTTTTAGAGGACAAAATGGAAATTATTAAGGTAGATAATATAACCTATGAATACAAGCAGTTTGAGGCTCCGCCGTTAGTTGCGCTTAAAGATGTTTCCTTTAGCGTGACAGAGGGGGAGTTCTTGGCGATAGTCGGTTCAAACGGCAGCGGTAAATCAACCCTTGCAAAACACTTGAACGGATTGCTTTTGCCAACCAAGGGCGAGGTTGGCGTTTATGGTGTACTGACAGCCGATGAAGACAAAATATTCGATATAAGAAAAAACGTCGGAATGGTATTTCAAAACCCCGATAATCAGATGGTCGCCACGATTGTGGAAGACGACGTTGCGTTCGGTCCCGAAAATTTGGGCGTTCCCCGAGAGGAAATTATAAGCAGAGTTGAGTGGGCGTTATCGGCGGTTGGAATGTCGCAATACCGCACAGCTACTCCTCACAAAATGAGTGGCGGACAAAAACAGCGTATCGCTATCGCCAGCGTACTTGCGATGCGTCCTCGAGTTTTGGTTTTGGATGAGGCGACTTCAATGCTTGACCCGCAAGGAAGAAGGGATATAATCGGCATTCTACACCGTCTCAACAAAGAGGAAAATATCACCATAATTTTGATAACTCACCATATGGACGAGGTGTGCGGGGCAGATAGGGTTATCGTGCTTAACGACGGAGAACTGGTTGCGCAAACTTCGCCGAAAGAGCTGTTTAAACAAGATATTTCTGCATATAAACTGTCGCTTCCGATTGTTACGCAAATTGCGCACAGCCTACAAAGCAAAGGCTTTGATGTTGCGCCCGATACTATTTTCGAGGAGGAATTGATTGAACAATTATGTCGATTTTAATTGAAAATCTAAGTTATGTCTATTCCCCCAAATCCCCCTATGAGCATAGGGCGCTTGACAATGTATCCCTTACCATAGAGGACGGGGATTTTATTGGCGTTATCGGACCGACGGGCAGTGGTAAAAGTACGCTCATACAACATTTAAACGGACTTATAAAATTGACGTCCGGGGAAATTACGGTGGGCGATATAAAAATTCATCAAAAGCCCGATTTAAAAAAACTGCGTCAAAGGGTGGGTATGGTTTTTCAATACCCCGAGTATCAGCTTTTTGACGAAACGGTGGCAAAGGACGTTGCTTTCGGCCCTAAAAATTTGGGATTATCCAAAGAGGAAATAGATTTAAGGGTAAAAGAGGCGATAGATACAGTGGGTTTAAATTACGCCGAGGTAGCGGAACGTTCCCCGTTTGAGCTTTCGGGCGGACAAAAACGTAGAGTAGCCATCGCAGGGGTGATTGCGATGCGCCCCGAAATTTTGGTTTTGGACGAGCCTACCGCAGGCCTAGACCCCGTCGGGCGAGAGGAAATGTTCGAGCTGATTGCAAAGCTTAAAAAAACGACGTCGCGCACAATTATTATGGTATCGCACAATATGGACGAAATAGCTGCCGTTGCAAATAAAATCGCCGTGCTTTTTAACGGCAGGTTAGAATATTTCGACACTCCCAAAAACGTGTTTTCGCACGGGGATAGGCTATGTGAAATAGGTTTGGATATTCCCCAAACAATAAAAATTGCAAATAGCCTGAGGGCGCAAGGCGTCGAGCTAGGCGACGACTGTCTGACGGCGGAAAGGTTTGTGGAAAAGTTTTGTCAAACGAGGTCGCTAAAATGAAAGATTTAACCTTTGGACAATATTATCCGACAGACTCGGCGATACACAAAATGGACGCGCGCGCAAAACTGGTTTTGCTTACTGTATATATTGTTGCGATATTCTTTATAAAAAGTTATTTTGGCTATGTCATTGCGGCAACGCTTGTGTTGTTTATGTCGATAATGTCGAAAGTTCCGATTGTCAAAATTCTTAAATCCATAAAGCGCATATTGTTTTTGGTTATTTTCACAGCATTACTCAACTTATTTTTTGTCAAAGAAGGAAATATTTTAGTGTCGTGGTGGATATTTAAAATCACCGATTACGGGGTTAATTTTGCCATTATGATGGCGCTAAGGCTTGTTTTGTTGGTTATAGGCACGACATTTTTGACGTTGACAACCACTCCGATGGCGCTGACAGACGGCATTGAAAGTTTGTTGAAACCCTTGAAATATATTAAAGTTCCCGTGCACGATATTGCGATAATAATGAGCATCGCTTTACGTTTTATACCCACGCTGGTAGACGAAACAAACAAGATAATAAATGCTCAAAAAGCCCGTGGCGCGGATTTTGATACGGGCAATATTTTTGCAAGAGCAAAGGCGCTTTTGCCTATATTGATACCGCTGTTCGTCAGCTCCTTTAGGCGCGCGGACGAGCTTGCTTTAGCGTTGGATTCTCGCTGCTATAACGCCACCCCAAACAGGACGAAAATGAAGGTACAAAAAATCACCTTCAGAGACGTTGTAGGGTTTTTAATTGTGGGCGGAGTTTTGGCTGTTATAATTGTTGACCGTTTTGTGTGGTTAGGGGTTTTTTAAATGAGATACAAAATCACCGTGTCATATTTGGGGACCAGCTATTGCGGCTGGCAGAATCAAAAAAACGGCGAAAGCGTGCAAGAGATTTTAGAAAAGGCATTTTTCAAGCTTTTTCAAAATAAAGTGTCCATATACGCCAGTGGTCGCACAGACGCCGGAGTACACGCGGAGGGACAGGTTGCTCACTTTGACGCGGAAACTTCAATCCCTGCCGAAAAAATTCCTTTTGCCGTAAACACATTATTGCCCGAAGACGTGCGTGTTTTGGCGTGCGAAGCGGTAGATGAAAATTTCCACGCGCGGTTTTGCGCCAAGCGAAAAACCTATGAATATCGGCTGTATCAATCTCCGCATATCAGCCCTTTGGAAAATATAACTGCCGAGCAAGTTTGCGGAAGCTTAGATATTGAAGCAATGAAAAAGGCAGCAAAGTATATTGAAGGCAAGCACGATTTTAAATGCTTTGAAGCAACCGGAAGCAAGATAATTGATACAGTGCGCACGATATACGGCGTAGAAATATTGACTGACAACAATAAAATCACTATCAGCGTTACGGGCAACGGTTTTTTATATAATATGGTGAGAATTATTGCAGGGACGCTTGTAGACGTAGGAAAAGGCAAGCTATCCGCAGAGGCGATTCCCGAAATTATCTTAAAAAAAGACAGAACCTTGGCGGGGAAAACCTTGCCCGCAAAGGGACTTTGTTTAAAATCGGTAAAATACGATTCGACGGAGCGTTAATTTTGCAAAATCTAATTATTTATAATTATAGGGCAATCTATGTAGGAAAATTGCTTGACAAGTTTTGATTTGCACGATATTATATACTAGTCTAAAAATCGGAAAAAGTGTTGATTATAAATTAGCCCCTTATATTTAATGCGTCCCGAAAAAACGTAATATTAAAATTTGGAGGTCTTTACCATTATGAAAACTTATATGGCAAAGCCCGAAACAGTCGAAAGGAAATGGTATGTTGTCGATGCAACCGATATGGTGCTCGGCCGTTTGGCAAGCCAAGTTGCAGCGGTTTTACGCGGCAAAAACAAGCCTACCTTTACTCCTAACGTCGATACGGGCGACCATGTTATCATTATCAACTGCGCCAAGGTTCGTTTGACAGGCAAAAAGTTGGAGCAAAAATACTATCGTTATCATACCGGCTATGTAAGCGGTTTAAAGGAAGTTCAATATAAAAAGATTATGGCTGAAAAGCCTGAGTTTGCTGTTTTCAACGCAGTAAAAGGCATGCTTCCTAAAAACATACTCGGCCGTCAAATGTTGACAAAACTTAAAGTTTATGCCGGCAGTGAACATAATCAACAAGCTCAAAAACCTGTTGAGCTTAAGTTTTAATTGAGGTGAATTATGGCAACTAAGAAAACCGTTAAAAAGAAAGTGCAATATTGGGGAACAGGCCGTCGTAAGAAGGCGATTGCCCGTGTACGTTTAATTCCCGGCGGCGAAGGCGCAATCACCATCAATAAGCGTGATATCGCTGAATACTTCCCTCAAGATACAATGAAGGTTATCGTAAGACAACCCTTGGTTTTGACCGCAACCTCCGAAAAATATGATATTTTCGTAAATGTTTGCGGCGGTGGATTTACAGGACAAGCAGGAGCTATCCGTCACGGTATCGCCCGCGCTTTGATTGTAGCTGAACCCGAGCTTAGAGGCGCATTGAAGAAAGCCGGCTTCTTAACTCGTGACCCACGTACCAAAGAGCGTAAGAAATACGGTCTCAAAAAAGCTCGTCGCGCTCCGCAATTCAGCAAACGTTAATCGCAAGAAAACGTATCATCAAAAAAATTCAACCCGAACCTTTTGGTTTGGGTTGTTTTATATATTAAAAATATTATAACTGCACTTACATATATACCTAAGAAAATGTAGGCGCTTTTTGTTTAAAAAAATTAAAACAAATTGTTTAAAATGAATTGTAAAATCGAAATTAGTGTGTTAGAATATTGTCATAAACTCTATTTTTATAGATAAATCAAAAAATTTTTAGGTGAGGAAGTTTATGGAAAAGAAAAAATTGTTAGTAACAGGTGCTTCCGGCAATATGGGAAGCGAGGTTTTGAAGCAATGTATGGAAACCGGCCGTATTCAAGGCATAGTTTTGCTTCGTAAGAAACCTGCAAACGAGAAATTGGCTGAAAAGCTACAAGCAAAATGGGGCAAAGATTTGACGGTTATTTTTGGCGACTTGTCGAAATTTGATGATTGCGTTAAGGCAGTTGAGAAAGCCGATTACGTTTTCCACTGCGCAGCAGTTATTCCTCCTGTATCAGACCACAATCCCAAACTTGCAAACGGAACAAACTTTGTCGGCGCTAAAAACTTATGCGACGCTATCGCAGCTAATCCCCGTCACGACGAAATTAAATTCATCGAAATCGGCACAGTTGCAGAATACGGCAACCGTAACTTTAAACACGCTTGGGGTCGTGTAGGCGATCCGTTAATCGTATCGGCTTTCGACTTTTACGCTTGCACAAAGCTACGCGCTGAACGCCATATCATTGAAAGCGGCTTAAAATATTGGGTATCTTTACGTCAATCGGGTATCCTTTATGACAACTTTATGCTTAACAACCTAAACGATGGTTTGATGTTCCATACAGCTTGGAACTGTCCTATTGAGTGGGCTACCGCGCGTTCATCGGGCCTAATGGCAAAAAATCTTGTCATCGGCGATATGGACGGCACTTTACCTGAGGAATTCTGGCGCAGAGTTTACAACATCGGTAACGGCGAGAAAGCTCGTGTTACTGGCTATGAAACTTTCGACGCAGGCTTTGGTTTAATGGGCGCGCACGCTAAGGATTTATATAAACCTAATTGGAACGTTGCTCGTAACTTCCACTGTATGTGGTATTATGACAGTGACGTATTAGACAGTTATTTACATTTCCAAGACAGTGAATCATTCCAAGATTTCTGGGATAATCTGGGAAGCAAATTCTTCTACAAACTTTGGAAATTCGGCAAACCTTTCAAGGGCTTAATTCGTAAATTTGCAATCGAACGTTTGTTCAAAAACAGCAATGGCCCGATGTTCTGGATTAACCACGACGATATGGAAGGCCGTATTAAGGCGTTCTATGGCAGCCGTGACGCTTTCAAAGCAATCCCCGACTGGGATAAATATCCGCTCCTCCACGAAGGCAATACCGAAGACGGCAAAATCAGCGAAGTTTTCCCACATATCAAAAACTTTGAAGAATTTAAAAAGAAGAAAAACGTTACCCGTGATATGCTTTTAAACCACGGCTTCGACGATACTAAACCCGATAGCGAAATCGACATCAACGACTGTATTTCCGCAGCTGAATTCAGAGGCGGCAAGTGCTTAAGCGATACAATGGTTAAGGGCGATATGTATACAAAATTAAAGTGGTCTTGCCACAACGGACACGAATTTGAGGCTTCTCCCTATTTGATTTTACGTACCGGACACTGGTGCCCTGAATGTTTCCAACCCGCTCCGTGGAACTTCGACGAGCTTGCAAAACACAGCCCGTTTATTGCGCAAATTTGGTATGACACACATTCTCCTGATGAGCATAACTATTTCGACGAAAATTGCTATAAAGATATGTTGAAATACGACGAAATGGAAAAGAAGAAAAAGAAGTAAAAAATGCGCAACTTCGAAACAAAAAAAGAAAAAATACTTGACGCCGCCTTGCGCTTGATTGTCAAACACGGCTCGGCAAACATCACAATTCGCGAGGTTGCCAAAGAGGCGGGCGTCAATATTGCCGCTATAAACTACTATTTTTCGTCTAAAGAGCAAATGCTTTTGGAGATGGAAAAGTTGTTTAGGGATAATTTTGACGAGGCTTTTACCACTTTGGATAGAGACGATATATTCGGAGAGGAAAAGTTGCTTGTTTGGTTGAACAGCGCGCTTGCCTACGCAGTTCATTATCCCGGCATATTTATTCTTTTAAGAGAAAAATTGGTGCTTGGAGTCGATAATCCCGAAAATGCTGCCATGGCTGCTCAACTTATGTTTAGAGTCGGACAACTGCGGTCGCTTTTTAACGAGGTTGTCGGCTTACCCGATGAGAGTATTGAGTTGTTTTCAATGTTCGCATCGACAATTATGTGGCAGTTTGTTATCTCGCCAATGGTTTTCGGTCTTGATGAAACTTATAAAGAATTTGAGGCTCGAGATAACTATTTTAAGTACGTGCTAAACTTTTTTAAAACAAAAAACAATGTAAAATAATATGGAGGGTTTTTATTATGCTTAGAGATATCAAAAAGGTATTTATCTTTGGTGGCACAGGCTTTTTAGGCTATTATGCCGCTTTAGAGTTTTTACGCAAGGGCGTTGCTGTTGACACACTTGCATTACCTGTTAAAGACGATAAAGATTTGTCGGGAGTAGGCGATTGGTTCCCAAAGGAAGTCGGTTTAAAATACGGCAATCTTTTCGAAATGACAGAGGATGAGCTTGTAGAAGTTTTGAAGGGCTATGACGGAATGGTTTATGCGGTTGGTCCCGATGATCGTTTTGTTCCAAAGGCTCCCGCTTACGATTTCTTCAAAGAAAAGCTTATTACAAAGGTTATTCCCGTGTTCAACGCAGCAAGACGCGCAGGTGTAAAACACGCTGTTTTACTTAGCTCCTATTTCTGCTATTTTGATAGGACATATCCTGAACGCAAACTTTCCGAACACCATTCTTATATTCGTGTTCGTAACGAGCAAGCTAAGGCTTTGATCGAGTGCGGCAGTGAAGACACAATGAGCGTTAGCGTGCTTGAATTACCATACATATTCGGCGCTATGCCCGAGCGTATGCCTTTGTGGAAAGAAGTTTTCTTAGACAGGTTTGAAAAAATGCCCGCTTGTTTCTTCACAACCGGCGGAACTATTATGATTCACGTTACAGGTATTGCCGAATCCGTTGTTGCGGGTATGTTTAACGGAAAGCACGGCGTTCGTTATCCTATCGGAAACAAAAACGTTAAATTCACGGATATGTTCAAAATCATCAATGATGAAGCAGGCGTGAAGAAAAAGGTTTTGGTTGTTCCTACTTGGATGGCTGCTATGGGCGGCGGATTTATTGACAAGAAGTTCCATAAGGAAGGACGCGAAGGCGGACTAGACCATAAGAAACTTATGTATGATATTCAAAGCAAATACTATTATTTCGATCCGAAACCCGTTTGGGAGCAGCTTGGCTATGACGAGTTAGGCTACAACGGCGGTTTAGGAATCATTGAAGGTATCCATGACACCGTTAAAAACTGCTATCCCGACCGTTACGACGCTCAAGGCAATTTGAAACCTGAATGGCAAATTCCTGAAGGCAAAAAGCAATACAAGGGACCGAAAATCTAATTTTTAGAGTATATTTTAAACGGCAAACTTTTTTAGTTTGCCGTTTTGTTTTATATTAAACAATAAAAAAAGCATTGTAAAAACAATGCCAAATTAAATATAATATTAAATTAATCCAAAACTACCAATTTTCGTTGTCGTCAATAGGCGCAACGGGCGCGGCAGAAAATTTAAGCTCTTCCGAAGTTTCTTCTTTAGCAGTTTCAGAGTCGGTAGCCTCAAGGTTTATGTCTTCAAAAAAATTTGTAGACGATAAAATTTTAATTTCCTCCTCCATATACGCAACCTCCATTAATAAAAAAATTATAACACACAAAAGCGCTTTTGTAAATACTCTCCTAAAAAAAACTGTAAAAAAACGTCTTAAGACTTAAAAAATAAGGCAAAAGACGTTTTTAAACGCTTTATTTAAGGAAAAATTTCCTATAAATCGTCTGCGTCTTGAGTGGGCGTGTCAAACGGCGGGTTGGGCGACGCGCTATACATCCCCAAAGAATCGCACGGGGACGGCTTGGTAAACGCTTCTACAACCTTTAAAGCTTTAGACTTTCTGTTTTCTCTTTTTTTCATAAAATACCTCTATGTCTATTATGCGAAAACGAGGGACGATTTATGCGGAAAATTAAAATTGATTTCCTTTTATGGTAGGAGAGTGAAATAACACCAATATACGTTTAAAACAAAAAAAATACAAAAAATTATGTAAATTGGTTAAAAAAGGTTAAAAACAATAAAAAAATATTTGACAAGGCGTTTTTTTTATTGTATCCTATCAAAGCTGTCGCAATTTGGGATGATGCGGGAGGTTACCGAATTCTCGGAGAACTTTCGCGGACAAGGGTACTATGAAATTAGTGCGACTAACTCTTATATAGGCGGTGACGACCGCTTTTTATTAAGGAGACAGCACGACACACACGGCAAAGTGTAAATGAGTTAGGAATTTTTGGAGGTACAAACAAATGGCAGGTCAAAAAATCAGAATCAAATTAAAGGCTTACGACCACTCTTTAATCGACGCATCGGCAGACAAAATCGTTGATACCGTAAAGCGTTCGGGCACAAAAGTTTCAGGTCCTATTCCCCTTCCCACAGAGAAGGAAATTATCACCATCTTACGCGCTCCGCACAAATATAAGGATAGCCGTGAGCAATTTGAATTAAGAACGCATAAACGTTTAATCGACATCTACAATCCCTCGGCAAAGACGGTTGACAGCTTAATGAAGCTAGACCTTCCCGCCGGTGTAGATATCAGCATTAAACTATAATATATTACACTCGGAGGTGAACTTTATCTATGAATAAAGCAATCATTGGAAAGAAACTCGGAATGAGTCAAATTTTTGCCCCGGATGGAACAGTAATACCTGTAACGGTAGTTGAAGCGGGTCCATGTCCGGTAGTGCAAATTAAAACAGCTGAGAAAGACGGCTACGAGGCAATACAAATCGCTTTTGGTCAAATCAAAAAGAAAAATGTAAACAAGCCTATCGCCGGTCACTATAAGAAGGCTGAAGTTGAAGCAAAACGTTATTTAAAAGAGTTTAGGCTCTCTAACGTTGCCGACTACAAAATCGGTGACGAAATAAAATGCTCGGTATTTGCCGAAGGCGACCACGTGGACGTAGTTGGTACTTCCAAGGGTCACGGTTATTCGGGCGTTATACAAAGATGGAACGCGCAACGTGTCGGCTCTATGTCGCACGGCACAGGTCCTATTCACAGAAGCGTAGGCTCTATGAGCGCAAACAGCAGCCCTTCTCGTGTTTTCAAAAACAAAAAGATGGCCGGTCAATGGGGTAGCGAACAAATCACCGTTCAAAACCTAATTGTAGCTAGAGTTGACGAAGCTCGCAATATTCTTCTTATTAAGGGTGGTATTCCCGGCGCGAAGGGTAGCGTTGTTTACGTTAAACAATCAATCAAAGGCTAATCGGAAAGGAGTAAGAAGTTATGGAAGTTAAAGTATATAATACAGCCGGCAAAGAAGTCGGGAAAATGCAGTTGAATGACGAAATCTTCAACAGAGAATATAACGAGGCTCTTATCCATCAAGTTGTGGTAGCTCAGCTTGCCAACCTTCGTCAAGGTACAAAGTGCGCTTTGACCAGAAGCGAAGTTCGTGGCGGCGGTATCAAACCTTATCGTCAAAAAGGCACGGGTCGCGCTCGTCAAGGGTCTATCCGTTCACCACAATTTATTCATGGCGGAGTAGCATTCGCACCGAAGCCCCGTGATTTTTCAAAGAAAATCAATAAAATGGCAAAACGTTCGGCTTTACTTAGCGCGCTTTCTGAAAAGATTCGCAGCGAAGAGGTTACCATTGTTGATAAATTTGAAGTAAAAGAAGCAAAAACCAAAGAAGTTGTAGCAGCGCTTAAGGCTTTGAATTTGGCAAAATCCACTTTAGTGGTTTTGGCTGAAAACGATGAACTTGTTTTGCGCGCCGCAGGCAATATCCAAAAAGTTGCCGTTACAACAGCTTCATTATTGAACGTCTATGAAATCATTAAAAACGCAAATTGCCTGATTACAAAATCGGCAATAGAAAAAATCGAGGAGGCTAACGCATAATGACCGCTTACGATATCATTATTAAACCTATCCTCTCGGAAAAGAGCTATGACGGTATTGCGTCAAAACGGTATGTATTTAAGGTTTTACCTTCTGCAACCAAAACGCAAATCAAGCAAGCTGTTGAAGAAATCTTTGAGGTTAAAGTAGCAAAAGTAAACACAATAAATATTCAAGGCAAGATGAAGAGAATGGGCAAAACGGAAGGTCGCAAGGCATCCTATAAGAAAGCCTATGTCCAGCTTACCGCAGAAAGCAAAGCAATCGAATTTTTCGAGAGTTTAGCTTAATAGGAGGAGTTAGTTATGGCTATTAAAAAATATAAACCGACTTCACCCGCCCGTCGTTTCATGTCGGTACCGACATTTGAAGAAATTACGACAGACAAGCCCGAGCGTTCATTGCTGGTCAGCAAGAACAAAAGCGGCGGTCGTAACGCAACAGGTAGAATTACCGTTCGTCACATCGGCGGTGGCAACAGAGTCAAGTATAGGGTAATCGACTTTAAGCGCAATAAGGATAATATCCCCGCAAAAGTTGTTTCCATTGAATATGATCCTAACCGTTCGGCAAATATTGCTTTGATTTGTTACGCTGACGGCGAGAAGAAATACATTCTTGCTCCCCTAGGCTTAAACGCAGGCGATACCGTTGTCAGCGGACCTGAATCGGATATTGTTGTCGGCAACAGCCTACCATTGGAAAACATTCCCGTTGGTACTTTAATACACAATATCGAATTACAACCCGGCAAGGGCGGGCAAATCGCAAGAGCTGCCGGAAACGTTGCTCAGTTGATGGCTAAAGAAGGCAAATATGCGACAATCAGAATGCCAAGCGGTGAAATGAGATATGTATTGTTACGTTGTAAGGCTACAATCGGACAAATCGGCAACACCGACCACGAAATCGTATCCTTAGGCAAGGCGGGCAGAAAACGTCATATGGGCGTTCGTCCTACCGTCCGCGGCGTAGTTATGAACCCGTGCGATCACCCTCATGGCGGTGGCGAAGGCAAATCTCCTATCGGTATGCCTTCACCTGTTACACCTTGGGGCAAGCCTGCACTCGGCTATAAGACTCGCAAGAAGAAGAACGTTAACGATAAGTTTATTATCAAGCGTATTAATTAGGAGGCTATTGTATGAGCAGATCTATAAAAAAAGGCCCTTATGTTGAAGAAAGACTTATGAGCAGAATCATCGCTATGAACCAAAGTGGCGAGCGCAAGCCTGTTAAAACTTGGTCCAGAGCGTCCACAATATTCCCCGAAATGGTCGGGCATACAATCGCTGTTCATGATGGAAGAAAACACGTACCCGTTTTCGTAACCGAGGAAATGATTGGCTGCAAATTGGGCGAATTCGCCCCTACCCGTACGTTTAAAGGTCACGCAGGCGAGAAGAGCTCGGGCGGAAAATAGGAGGTAACTAATGGCTACAAGAAGTAAACAAAAATCTTTGGCTCGCAAGGAAAACGCCGATAAGCGTCCCAGAGCCGTTGCAAAATATATCAGAATTTCTCCTTATAAGGTTAGAATCGTTCTTGATATTATCCGTGGCAAGAAATACACTGAGGCAGTCGCCATTTTGGAAAACACTCCGAAATCCGCAAGTCCGGTTATTTTAAAAGTGGTCAACTCCGCAGCCGCCAATGCCGAGAATAATTTAAATCTCAGCAAAAGCGATTTGTTCGTGGCAGAGTGTTTTGCAGACCAAGGTCCTATTCTTAAGCGTATTCAACCCCGCGCAAAGGGTAGAGCTTATAGGATTGACAAGCGCACAAGCCATATTACCGTCGTTTTAGACACGGTTAAGTAGGAGGACATTATGGGTCAAAAAGTAAATTCACACGGATTAAGAGTAGGCATCATCAAAGACTGGGATACCAAATGGTACGCAGACAAGAAAAACTTTTCTGTTAACCTCAAGCAAGATGACGATATTCGTAAGTTTATTAAGAAGAAATATTATAAAAACGCAATTTCCAAAATTACGATTGAGCGCGCGGCAAGCAAGGTAATTATTAACATCTTTACCGCTCGTCCGGCAACATTGATTGGCAAACAAGGCGCAGGCGTTGAAGTTATTAAAAACGAAGTTCAAAAGTTCTGTCCCGACCGTCAGGTTAACCTCAATATTATGGAAGTTAGACGCCCCGATATGGATGCTCAACTCGTTGCAGAAAGGATTGCAGAGCAACTTGAAGCTCGCGCATCATTCAGACGCAGTATGAAACAAGCTATGTCCAAAGCAATTTGGGCAGGCGCAAAGGGTGTTAAGACAATGGTTAGCGGTCGTTTAGACGGCGCAGAAATTGCAAGAAGTGAAAACTATCACGAGGGTTCTGTTCCTCTCCAAACATTGCGCGCAGATATTGATTACGGTTTTGCGCAAGCTCATACCACCTTTGGTGTTATCGGCGTTAAAGTTTGGATTTATAAGGGCGAAATCCTTGGCGGTATTCCCAAAGAAGGAGGTAACGCATAATGTTAATGCCTAAGAGAGTAAAAAGGCGCCGCGTCTTCCGTGGAAGAATGAAAGGCAAAGCCAACAAAGGTAACGTAATAGCATACGGCGAATATGGTTTGATGGCTCTCGAGCCCTGCTGGATTACAAGCAATCAAATTGAAGCATCACGTGTAGCTATGACAAGATATATCAAACGTGGCGGACAAGTTTGGGTGGACATTTTCCCTCACAAGCCGGTCACAAAGAAACCTGCCGAAACCCGTATGGGAAGCGGTAAAGGTTCTCCCGAGTATTGGGTAGCAGTCGTTAAGCCGGGCAGAATTATGTTCGAAATGGCGGGTGTTGACGAAAGTATAGCAAGAGAGGCTCTTCGTCTTGCGGCAAACAAACTTCCAATTAAATGCAAGTTTGTCAAAAAAGCAGACGTTGAAAATTCAGAAGGCGGTGAAGCATAATGAAAACTGAAGTATTATACGGTAAAACAAACGCTGAACTGGAATTACAACTCAAAGATTTAAAATCCGAGTTATTCCAACTTCGTTTCAAACACGCTACCAACCAACTTAATAACCCAATGGTGCTTGTCAACTGCAAGAAGGATATTGCAAGAGTCAAGACTGTTCTCCGCCAACGTGAGCTTAACATTGTTGTAGAGCCGCAAAAAGCCGAGAAGAAAACCAAAAAGGCTAAATAGGGAGACGATATATGGAAAATACAGTTAATGAAGCAAGAAATCTTCGTAAAAATAGAATTGGCGTCGTAGTGTCCGACAAAATGGATAAAACCATTGTTGTAGCTATCGAGCAAAGAGTTAAACATCCTCTCTATAAGAAGATTATCAAAAGGACGAAAAAATTCAAGGTTCACGATGAAAACAACGAATGTGGCATCGGCGATAAAGTTTTAATCGCAGAAACACGTCACCTTAGCAAAGATAAATGCTGGCGTTTGGTTGAAATCATCAAGAAAGCCGACTAATACAGGAGGAACCGATAAATGGTACAACCACAAAGTAGATTAAAAGTTGCCGATAACAGCGGCGCAAAAGAAATAATGTGTATTAGGGTGCTGGGCGGTTCTTTCAGAAGGAGCGGAAATATCGGTGATGTTATCGTTGCTTCCGTTAAAAGCGCAACCCCCGGTGGCACAGTAAAAAAAGGCGATGTCATCAGAGCCGTCATCGTGAGAAGTCACAAGGGAATCCGTCGTCCCGACGGCAGCCACATTAAGTTTGACGATAACGCAGCCGTTATCATCGACAATCAAAAACAACCTAAGGGCACGCGTATCTTCGGGCCTGTTGCAAGGGAACTTCGCGAGAAGGATTATATGAAAATCATATCGCTTGCTCCCGAAGTGCTATAAGGAGAAACCACTATGGCTAAAATAAATGTAAAAAAAGGCGATAACGTTATGATTATTGCCGGAAAAGATAAGGGCAAAGCCGGCGAAATTTTGGCAGTATACCCCGATAGTGGACGTATCGTTGTTTCGGGCGCAAACGAGGTTTCTAAACACGTTAAACCCCGCAAAGCCCAAGAGAAAGGCGGTATCATCAAGAAAGAAGGCACTATCGACAGTAGTAACGTTATGCACATCTGTCCTTCCTGTAACGAGGTAGTTCGTGCTAGACATACGGAGACCGAGGTTGAAGGTAAACTTCAAAAAATCCGTGTTTGCGCTAAGTGTGGCGCCAGCTTAGAAGAAAAGAAAGTTTCTGCTAAGAAAGCCGCCAAAAAAGTTGCAAAAAAATCCACTGCGAAAGCGAAAAAAGCTGAATAGGCTGGAGGAATAAATATGGCAGAAAAAAAGAATCAGGTTGCTAAAGCAGCTGCAACCGATAAAGAAATGAACGAGCTTAAGGCTTTTTATAAAGAAACCGTAGTTCCCGCGCTTGTTAAGCATTTCGGATATGAAAACATCAATCAAGTTCCAAAGCTTGAGAAGATTGTTTTGAATATGGGCTTAGGCGATGTCAGAGACAACGCAAAAAGTATGCAACTTGCCGTTGACGAACTGAAACTTATCGCAGGTCAAAAACCTGTCGTAACAAAGGCAAAGAAAAGCGTTGCAAACTTTAAAGTCAGAGAAGGCATGAACGTTGGCGCAAAGGTTACCTTGCGCGGCAACAGAATGTATGACTTCTTCACAAAGCTTATTTCAATAGCTTTACCCCGCGTACGTGACTTCAAGGGCGTTTCTACAAAGTCTTTCGACGGTCGTGGAAACTATGCCTTAGGCGTTAAGGAACAACTTATTTTCCCTGAAATTTCCTACGAGCAAGTAGAAAAAATCAGAGGTTTTGATATTTGTATTGTTACAACCGCCAACACCGACGAGGAAGCTAAGGAACTTCTAAAGCAAATGGGCTTGCCCTTTGCCAAGAACTAGGAGGATTTGAACAATGGCTAAAAAATCAATGATAATCAAACAACAAAGACCTGCTAAATTCTCCACAAGAGAATATACCCGCTGCTCCATTTGCGGCAGACCACACGCAGTCTTGAGAAAATACGGCATTTGCAGAATTTGTTTCCGTGAATTGGCTTACAAAGGTCAAATTCCCGGCGTCAAAAAGGCAAGCTGGTAAAGGGAGGAACGAATATGTCAATGACAACTGACCCTATCGCCGATATGCTTACCCGTATCCGTAACGGATTGCAGGCGAAACATGCTACTGTTGAAATTCCCTATTCCAAAATCAAAGTTGCAATTGCAGAGATTTTGAAAAAGGAAGGCTATATTTCGGATTTTGAAATAATCGAATCCGAGGTTCAGGGCACAATTAAAGTAACACTTAAGTATGCTGGAAAAAACAAAAAGGTTATTACCGGTTTAAAGCGCATAAGCAAACCCGGTCTCCGCGTTTATGCCAGCAATGACAAAATCCCCTCTGTATTGAATGGAATGGGCATCGCTATTCTTTCAACTTCACAGGGTGTTATGACTGATAAGCAAGCTCGTCAAGCCAACTGTGGCGGCGAAGTTTTAGCTTATATCTGGTAGGAGGTATAATATGTCACGAATTGGCAGACTTCCTGTTGCTATACCCGCGGGCGTTACGGTTACCATCGATGAAAAAGGCGTTACCGTTAAAGGGCCTTTGGGCACGCTAAACCAGGAAATAAACAGTCTAATTACAGTTAAAAATGAGGACAACCACATTGTTCTGACTCGCGCAAACGAGGAAAAACCAACCAAGGCATTACACGGATTATACCGTGCGTTAATCGCCAATATGGTAGAGGGCGTTACCAAAGGCTTTACCAAGTCGCTTTTAATCAGCGGCGTAGGTATCAAGGTTGCTCTTAACGGCGCAAAACTTGTTATGAATATCGGCTTTTCGCATCCTGTTGAAGTTGAACAACCAAAGGGTATTACCTTTGAAGTTGTAAACACAACACCCAACAAGGTTGAAATTGCCGTTAAAGGTATCGATAAATTTGCCGTTGGACAAATTGCCGCAACCATCAAAGCGATTAAAAAAGTTGAGCCTTATCACGGCTACGGTATTCAATATAAAGATGAAATCGTTGTCCGCAAAGAAGGCAAAACTGCCGGTAAATAAAGGAGCGTGAAATTCTATGATTACTAAAAAAGATAAAAATCTAGACAGGCTTGCTAGGCACGCCAGAGTTAGAAAAAAGGTAAGCGGCACAGCTGAAAGACCACGCTTTTGCGTTTATAGAAGCAATGCAAACATTTACGTTCAAGTTATTGACGACGTAGTCGGAAAAACTCTCGCCGCAGCATCCACGCTTGAAAAGGAAATTGCTTCCAAAATCAAAGCTATGGACAAGTGCGCCGCAGCAGAAGTGGTGGGCGAAACCGCCGCTAAAAGAGCTATTGAAGCGGGCGTTACCGAAGTCGTTTTCGACCGTGGCGGATACATTTATACCGGACGCGTTGCCAGTATTGCAGACGGCGCAAGAAAAGCCGGCTTGAAGTTCTAAGGAGGTAGATTATGGCAGAAAGAAATGAAAAGTTCAACAGAAACAGAGAAAAGCGTGAAGAAACTACCCCTCATAAGCTTATAGCAATCAATCGTGTTACCAAGGTTGTTAAGGGTGGTCGTAATATGCGATTCACAGCGCTTGTTGTAGTCGGCGACGAAAAAGGCTCGGTTGGTATGGGCACAGGCAAAGCCGCTGAAGTTCCCGAGGCTATCAAAAAAGCTATCGAGTCTGCAAAGCGTGATATGACTAAAATTGCAATGGTTGGCACGTCTATTCCTCACCGCGCAGAAGGTATCTACAGCAGAGGCAAGGTTTTACTTATCCCCGCTGAAGAAGGAACCGGTGTTATCGCAGGCGGTCCCGTCCGTGCGGTACTTGAAATGTGTGGTATCAGAGATATTCGTACAAAATCTATAGGTACAAATACTCCAATCAACTGCGTACGCGCTACTATTAATGGCTTGCGTCAACTCCGTACCGCCGAAGAAGTGCTTGAGGTTAGAAACCTAGGCAAAAAAGACGGCGAGAAGGTTGAACTTTAACAGGAGGACAAAATGAAAAAAGAAACGTCTGTTAAGGAAGTAAAAGTTACGCTGGTGAAAAGCACTATTTCATGCGTAGAAAAACAAAAAGCAACCGTTGAGGCTTTAGGGCTTAACAAAATCGGCTCATCCAGAGTTCATAAGGACACTCCCGTTTTGCAAGGTATGCTTAAAGTTGTTTCCCACCTTGTCAAGGTTGAGGAAATCTAATTATCGGAGGTTACACAACTATGAAACTACACACTTTACAACCCGCCGAAGGTGCGGTTAAAGATGTAAAAAGACTGGGTCGCGGTATCGGCTCGGGTACAGGCAAAACCTCGGGTAAAGGCCACAAAGGTCAATGGGCTCGTAGCGGTGGCGGTGTTCGCCCCGGTTTTGAAGGCGGTCAAATGCCTTTAACCCGTCGTTTACCAAAACGTGGTTTTAACAACAACTTCAAAAAAGTTTACTCGGTTGTCAATGTTGGCGACTTGGAAAAATTCGAGGCTAATACAGTGGTTGACATCGAAATGCTCTGGGAAGAGCGCGTTGTCGGAAAAATTGAAGCATACGGCTTAAAGGTTCTAGGCGGTGGCGAGCTTACAAAGGCTCTTACCGTTAAGGCAAACAAATTCACTAAATCGGCTATCGATGCAATTGAAAAGGTAGGCGGTAAAGCAGAGGTGCTGTAATGTTTGAAACATTAAAAAATGCTTTTACTACGAAAGAAATACGCCGTAAAATATGGGCTACAATAGCTTTGCTATTGGTGTACCGTATTGGCTGTTTCGTTCCCGTACCTGGCATTGATGTACGTAATGTCGCAAGTATTATCGAGCAGAACGAACTTCTAAACGTTATAAGTGCGATTACAGGTGGTACGCTTTCTCAAGGGACGTTATTCTCTTTGGGAATTCTGCCATTTATTAACGCATTTATCATAATGCAGCTTTTGACTCTTATCATACCGGCATTGGAAAGGCTTTCCAAAGAAGGTGTTGACGGACGCAAAAAGCTCACACAAATCACAAGATATTTTGCAATCGTATTAGGTATTGTGCAAGCAATCGGCATTTCCCTTTCTTGGAAGTCGGTTATTAACCCGATTTACGGAATGGAAAGCAACTGGCTTACCATATGTTACGTAGTAGTTATGTTGGTAGGCGGTAGTATAATGGTAATGTGGCTAGGCGAAAGAATCACAGAATACGGCATCGGAAACGGTACCTCTTTGATAATCTTTGTTGGCATCTTATCAACAGCCGGTTCAGGTTTGCTAAACGCATTCAAAACCGTTGGCACAAACCCCACAAACTTATTGAACATTCTTGGCTTTTTGGTGGTAGTATTGATTATCTTTGCATTCATAGTATTTATGGACGCAGGCGAAAGAAAAATTACCGTTCAATATGCAAAACAAGTTAAGGGCAATAAAATGTATGGCGGTCAAACCACACATATTCCGATAAAAGTTAACGCATCAGGCGTTATGCCAATAATCTTTGCTTCAGCGTTTATTATGTTCCCTTCAATGATTATCGGTTTATTCGGAAAGAGTGAAAGCGCATTTGCAATTTGGTGGGGCAACTATATGATGCCACAAGGCGCAAGTTGGGTAGGCGATGTAGTTTATTATGTATTGACGGTTGTTTTGATTATCTTCTTTGCATATTTCTACGCTCAAATCCAATTTAACCCTGAAGATATTTCAAAAAATATCCAGCAAAACGGCGGGTTCTTACCCGGTATAAGACCAGGTAAACCGACTTCGGATTACTTAAGTCGTATCAATAACCGTTTGACGTTGTTCGGCGCAATATTCCTTGCGATTATCGCTGTTATTCCTACCTTCCTATTCCAATGGATTGGCGAAGACATCGGAATGTCCAGCGCATTCTCCGCAACGGGACTGTTGATTGTTGTATCGGTTGCTTTGGAATTTGACAAACAGCTCCAACAACAAATTATGATGCGTCACTATAAAGGATTTTTGAAATAGGAGTTTATATGAAAATTATTCTTTTAGGCGCGCCCGGAGCAGGAAAAGGTTCGCAGGCGGCAATGATTACAAAGGAGTACGGTATCCCTCAAATTTCCACAGGCGATATCTTTAGAAGAAACATCAAAGAAGGCACTCCTTTGGGAAAACTTGCAAAAAGCTATATCGACGCAGGCAAACTGGTGCCCGACCAAGTCGTAATTGATTTAGTCGCTGACAGATTTGCTCAGCCCGACGCGCAAAAAGGATTTATTTTAGACGGGTTTCCAAGGACAATTCCTCAAGCAGAGGCGTTGGACAAGGTTACAAAAATCGATATGGCAATCAATATCGACGTACCTTTTGAGATTATCGAAGAAAGACTGACAGGAAGAAGGGTTTGTATCTGCGGGGCAACATATCATACCTCTACTTTAGCGGGAAAGGGTACTTGTCAAGCCTGCGGCGAAAAACTTTTTATCAGAGACGACGATAAGCTTGAAACCGTAAAAGAAAGATTGCGCGTATATAACGAACAAACCGCTCCTTTAATTGATTATTATAAAGCAAACGGTCTGTTGGTCGACATAAAAGGAAAAAGCACGGTTGAAGAGACTTTTGAAGAAGTCAAAGAGGTTTTGAAAGCCTTATGATTTATTTAAAAAATTCTGCAGAAATCGCAAAAATGCGGGTCGCAGGCAAAATCGTAAAAGATGCGTTGGAACTTGTTCGTGAGAACATCAGGGTAGGCGTATCAACCTTGGAACTTGACAAGCTGGCATATGATTTTATAATAAAAAGTGGCGCAAAACCCAGTTTTTTAAACTATAACGGGTTTCCCGCAACTATCTGCGCATCGGTCAACGAGGTTGTTGTGCACGGTTTCCCAAGCGAGTATCTTTTGAGAGACGGCGATATAATCAGCGTAGATATGGGCGCAATGATAGACGGTTTCCATGGTGACGCGGCTAGGACTTTCGAGGTTGGAACAGTTGCTGAAGAAGTCAAAAACTTAGTTCGTGTTACGGAGGAATGCTTTTTTAAAGGCATTGCGGAATTTAAAGAAGGAAATCGCTTAAGCGATATTTCCAAAGCCATACAAGCTCACGCAGAGGGGCACGGCTATGGCGTAGTAAGAGAAATGTGCGGTCACGGCATAGGGCGTGAAATGCACGAAGACCCGGAAGTTGTAAATTTCTATACCGGACGACGAGGAGTCAGGCTGGAAAAGGGAATGGCGTTGGCGATAGAGCCGATGATTAATCTGGGGACGGCGAACGTTTTTCTTGACGAAAACGGCTGGTCGGTAGTGACTGCGGATAGAAAACCTTCCGCGCATTACGAAAACACGACGGTTTTGACTGAAAACGGCGTAGAAATATTGACATTATAAAAAAATTAAGGTATATTATGAAAATCGGTGTTGGTAGCGTTGTGCTTTCCATTGCGGGCAGAGATAAGGGTAGATACTTCACGGTTATCGAAGTTGTCTCTGATAGTTATGTTAAGATTGCCGACGGGGAGTTAAGAACCCAGGAGCGCGCTAAACTAAAGAAAATAAAGCACCTTAAGGCAAACGGCGACATATTAAGCAAGATTGCCGAAAAAATCACAACGCAAAAACAAGTGTTCGATGCGGAAATCCGTAGCGCACTGCGCGTTTATAACGACAAAAATAAGGAGGAGCAATAGTGGCAAAAGACGATGTAATCGAAGCCGAAGGCAAGGTAATTGAGGTTTTACCTAATGCAAACTTTAAAGTTCAGTTGCCAAACGGTCACATAGTTACGGCGTACTTGTCGGGGAAACTCAGAATGCATTATATTCGTATTCTTGAGGGCGACAAGGTGACTATTGAAATGAGTCCTTATGACTTAACAAAGGGTAGAATTACCTGGCGTAGTAAAAATTAGAAAACGGAGGTTTTTTATGAAAGTTAGACCATCAGTAAAACCTATGTGCGACAAGTGCAAAGTTATCAAAAGAAACGGAAAAGTTATGGTTATTTGTTCCAAATATAAAAACCATAAGCAAAG